>JBJYWZ010000359.1:0-1818 GCA_046259725.1 Promineifilaceae bacterium (SeqCode)
GCAGAAGGTCCGGCCAGCGCGGGGCGCGCGCCGGCCCATATCCCGGCCATAAACAGTGAAAGCAGAAGCCAGCTGGCAAATCGCGCCTGGCCCGGTTTGAGTCTGTAGAAAGGATTTAATTTGATTCTCGCTGCAAAGTACATGGTTGTTGTCCTGTTTTGTTTCTATTTGATTAAAACGGGCAGGAACAGATTGGAAACAGGAGATGTTTCGGTCAGCGGGCCGCCGCCCCAGAAGCCGCCGCCCAGCCCGTAATCGCCGCCGGTCTGGATGCCCGCCTCCGCCTGGCCGACGGTCATATCCATGGTGTAGCCGCCGCCCACGGCCGTTCCGCCCGGCGCCGTCGTGCCCAGGACAAGACTGTAGCCGCCTTCCGCCAGCGAGGCCGGCGTATCCTGCGCGGCAAAGATCGCTGCCATTCCCAACAGCAGTAGAACTAATAAGATCACCTTTATTCGCACGTCACCACCTCTGATCATTTCATTAACAACAATTGACTGTTAGCTATTGATTATTTTTTAAAATCACACCACCGCTCGGCGCTTTCAGCGTCATCGGTTTCGACAGTGTGCTCACGCCGGAGTAAGTGCCCGGCTCAATCCACAACATGCCGCCCTGCGGCGTCTCGCTGATCCCCTTTTCCAGCGTAGTGTATGGGTTGCGGCAGGTGCCGAGGATGCCGAAGGAGAATATTCCGGGGGGAGTGGAATCCGCCCAGCGCCAATTTGAACGCGGGTACATGCAGCCCATGGTGCTGATGTCACCGCTGCTCAAATGATCACGCTGCCCGATAGCGTCCTGCCAGCGTTTTGTATTTGGCTCCAGGACCGTGATCGTGTCGCTGCCATCCCTGGTGAACGCATCCCTTTCATAGTGCATCACCGAATCAAAATCATAGGGGGCGTAGATCAGCGCGTCAGACTGGATTGTGAAATTGAAAGAGCAGTCCATCTGCTTCCCGGCATCATCATAACATTTGCCGCCTGTGCAGGCCGCGTCATCTTTACCGCAAATATTGTCCTTATTGATGCGCACATAGCTGTCGCGATCGCTGCGTCGTTGTTCGTGTTCCAGCCCCAGGGCATGGCCTAATTCGTGGGCAATGATGGCCAGGTTCGGCCAATCCACAATGTCCAGGTACTGCGGCCCGCCCTGCCGGCCGATATAAGAGAAGTTTCTTTTCGTCGACTCGCGAACGATGACATGAGCGTCGGGGCAGTTGGCGCCTGAGCACTCCACAAACTTCACGCCGGCGACTTTTTCCCACAAGGCCATGGCCATCTTCATCTGATCCTTGCTGTACTTGGCCGTACCGGTTTGAAATTCGAAATCCACACGGCCGTCTGGCCAGAATCTCGTGCCGTAAGTCCCCTGGGGAGCGAAGCCCTGCTCCGTCATCATGTCCGGATAGCGCAGGCCGAATTCGGCCGTGTTGATTAAGACGTCTCCTTCAACCAGCATCGTGCCCGGCGGCAGATCGGGCAGCACGCCGCTGAGGACTTTGTCTGTGGATGAAATGGCCGGCGGGGTTTCATCGCCACCGGTGGGTGCAGGGTTATCCTGGGCAAAACCAGCCGGCGCGCGCCAGGTCCACAGCAGGACCCCGGCGAGCAGGGCCGCAGCCATGCCCGCCAGGAACAAGAATCGCCGTTTCTTTCTTTTCATCACCGCCTCCTACTGCAGGTTGACCAGAACCAGGACCAGACCCTGGCCTTCTTCCAGCCCTGTTAAAGCTTTGCCAATGACGGCGCCATAGGCCTGGTCGCGGTCGGCCGCTTTCATGGCCAGGCCGGGGATGGCCGATGAGGTCAGCAGGTC
>JBJYWZ010000360.1:0-2765 GCA_046259725.1 Promineifilaceae bacterium (SeqCode)
GATTTGCGTTACGGCCGTACCGTGCACTCCCTGACCAAGCTGCTGCTGCACTTTGATGTCAGCCTGCGCTTCGTCTCACCGGAAATCCTGCGCCTCCCGCTCAGCATCATGAACCAGGTCATTGATGCGGGTGTGAACGTGCGCGAGACCCATGACGTGGCAGACGTGATTACTAACGCCGACGTGCTCTACGTCACGCGCGTGCAGAAGGAGCGCTTCTCCGACCTGGCGCAGTACGAAGAAGTCAAGGACCATTATGAGATCACGCCGGAGCTGATGGAAGAGGCCAAGGAGAAGATGGTCGTCATGCATCCCCTGCCCCGCGTGGGCGAGATTCACTATGCCGTGGACCAAGATCCCCGTGCCGCTTATTTCCGCCAGGTACAGAATGGCATGTTCATCCGCATGGCCCTGCTGGCGGCCGTTCTGGGAAAGGCATAACGATCTGTATAGCGCTTGAAGGTGAATGGTTGATTATCACCATTCACCTTTAAGTTCGTGACCGAAAACGCTACTCGTCCGTCCTATCGCCAGGGAATGCGGGAAGGTACAACTGGTAAGCGCTCGCGCCAATTGCAAATTCTACCTCAGCGTCTTGCGCCGGCGCGTAGACATTATCTCCCATTTGTGACGCCGTGATGCGGCACACGCCATTAGCCAGCAGGACAGCCAGACCGTCACTGCTGCTGCAAACTGCCGGTGTCTTTGATACATAGACGACAGGCAGACCGGAGCTTGCTTCAGCCTTCAGAAGTATGCTCTCACCAATCTCGCCGCCGGAAGGCCTGGGGAACGTGATATACTGCATCAGTTTTTCGCCCTCGAAGAAATAGGCAAAGTGCCGCACGCCGCTGCAGTAGTAGTCATCCCCTGGCGCACCGATTAAGACCCGGCTGCCATCCAGCGCGGGATAACCGAAAACGGCCGGCTGCGGACCAGGGGGCGGGATCAGTTTCTGCGTCTGCTCCCAGTCGCTCTCGCCGCGCAAATAGACGTAGGCCGCGCCGTCGGCCCGATTGGAACCAATTGCGGCTCGGACGGCGCCAATGACCGCCATATCCCCATCAAGCGCTACCGCCTTGCCCAGGCTGCTGTAGTCCGTATTATCGGCCGCCACGATTTTTTGCTTTTCCAGCCATTTCGAGCCGTCCCAGCCAAAGATGTAGGCCGCTTCTTGATAGGAAGCACCGATGAGGGCCGTGTCGCCATCGAGTGCTATTGAACCGCCAAACTGGCTGAAATCAAAGGGATCGCCGGCAACCAGTTTTTGAGACCCGGTCCAGGATGCGCCGCTGCGCTCAAAGACATATACCGCCCCGTAACTGCCGGGCGCGCCAATCATGGCCGTATCGCCCTCCAACGCCAACGACGCGCCGAAATAGCCCCACGACTGATTGTCGCCGGCAACCAGTTTTTGTTGTTTGTTCCACATCCCGCCGCTGCGCGTGAAGACATAAACCGCGCCATTACCGTTGTGGCGATCGGAACCGATCATAATCGTGCCGCCATCGAGGGCCACTGATTGGCCGAAATGATCATATTCCTGGCCGTCACCAGCAACCAGCTTCTGCTGCTGTTTCCATAAGCCGCCTTCGTTCACATAAACATAAGCGGCGCCATGATTTTGCGCACCTGGCCCGGCATCAGCATAAGGCGAACCGACGACGGCCGTATTTCCTTGCAGTGCGATGGAAGCAGCGCTGCCCGCCATGTCGAATGTCTGCTTCTCTATCCAGGCTCCCTCTTCAAGCTCGTAGAAGTAAACGGCTCCATCATCGCCGTATTCAATGCTGCGGCCGACGACGGCCGTGCTCCCCTCCAGGGCTACCGCATAGCCAAAGCCGGGGCAGCCATTCGTGTCGCTATCCTGGACGCTGTCGACGAGCTGCCAGGGTTGTGGCCCTCGTTCGGTGACATAGAATTTGCCGGCTCCGCTGGAATCGACGTCAATGGCGCGAACAGCCCCGATTACGGCCGTGTCCCTGTCCAAAGCGACGGCGCTGCCAAAGAGATCATCTTCCTCTCCATCATGAGCGATCAGCTCCTGTTGGCGCGTCCACAAATCACCGCTGCGAGTGAAGATATAGGCGGCGCCAACATCCTCCTCCGTCCGCAGATAGGAGACATAATCCCATCCGGTTGCGCCGATGAGTGCAGAATTTCCATCCAGGGCTACGGAACGGCCAAAGTGGTCTTCATCGTCTCCATCGTTGACAGTAAGTTTCTGCTGCAGATTCCAGACCTCTCCGCTCCCCTGATAGACATAGGCCGCGCCTTGCCCGGCATTGGGCGCAACATCCTTGTTCC
Organism: Promineifilaceae bacterium (SeqCode); assembly: GCA_046259725.1. Lineage (GTDB taxonomy): Bacteria > Chloroflexota > Anaerolineae > Promineifilales > Promineifilaceae > JAACFF01. The sequence continues at coordinate 2,308 of JBJYWZ010000360.1, forward strand.
AGGCGCCGACCAGGATCGTATCGCCATCCAATGCGAGTCCGCTGCCGAAGTAGTCACTCGCTCTGCCGTCAAAGGCGATCAGTTTTTTTCGCTGGCTCCAGCGGCGATCGTAGGTATAGACATAGACGGCGCCCTGGTCTGTCTGGCTGCCTATATCGGCCATCGATGCGCCGACAACGGCCGTATTGCCGTCCAGGGCGACGGCAGTACCGAAATCATCCGCGGGCTTTCCATCTGTCGCGCTCAGCTTCCCTTGCAGGCTCCATGTCCCGCTGAAGTAGCTAAAGACATAGGCCGCGCCGCTGCCTGTCAGATCGCCGGTACCGGCATAGCGCGCGCCGACAATGGCGCGATCCTCGTCAAGCGCAACGGCCGAACCAAATCCGTCACCTGGCCTGGCATCATACGCCACAAGTCTTCCCGATTCGCCCCAGCCAGCGCTGCTGTGTGAGAAAATA
>JBJYWZ010000361.1:0-2363 GCA_046259725.1 Promineifilaceae bacterium (SeqCode)
CAGGCTCTGGTAGAAGCGCTGCTGCCGGGCCAGACCTGCGCCCAGGCGATCGCCCGATCGCCGGCCTCGGTCCTGCTGATACGACGGCCGTGCTGGCCAATCAGGAGAATCTTACTGATACTGCGGATCGAGGATACGGATGAGGCGGCCGTTGATTGGCTGGTCCGCCTGGCCTGCCCGGACGAGCGTGCACGCAGCCTCGTGGGTGACGCAGCGGGCGGCGTCTCGGCGACTATCCTGCCTCTCGTCCCCTCCGTGCCGGCGATGTATAACATGGGCCAGCACATACAGGTTGGGCTTGACGTGCTGCTCTCCCCGAATACCCCTTCGGGGCATTACCTGCGGCATATCGCCCAGCAGCTCGCCCGCCAGCAGATAGAGTGCTATATACACGTGCGGCAGGGCAGTCCGGACCGGCAAATCCAGGATGAAGTAGCCGAGGGGGGCTATGACCTGATCGTGGTTGGCAGCGAGCCGCACGGCCGTCTGTACCGCCTGCTGCTGGGTGAAATCGTTACGCCGCTGCTGCGTTGGGTTGACCGGCCGTTGTTGGTTGCCCGGCCGGTTAACAGCGCTGTCGCTGCCGCGAAAGAATACCGGCCAGGGCAGGAACAGGAAGCCTACCCTACTGAGTGACCAGCCGACGGCTATTGGCCAACCAACAGTTCAGCGGTCATAGCAATAATCAGCCTGCAGCTTTGCAGCCCTGGCGGATACCGTTCGCATTTCGAATCCTCCCCTGGAAATTTATGGTATCATATACTTGAGCGAGCCGTGCTGACGGCCGTGACATCCCTGCAAATTGGAGCAAGAAGTTATGAGCAGGCGCAAGCTGCGCAGCTTCCTGATCGAAATGATCATTTACAGCCTGATGGTCGCCCTCTATCTCTGGCTGGTGATCACCTACCTCGCCGGCTTGCTGGTAGAGCTTTTTGACAACAACCTTACCGCCTACGCAATCGTCGCCCTCCTCTTTATCTTCGCCCAAAGCGTTCTCCTTGATTCACTTACATCCTTCATCATGGATCGCCTGGGCCTGGAACGACTCAGATAAAGGATGTATTTCCCTATTTCCGGGGTCACAATTGACCCCCTGTACCTGATCCTGATCGGCTTCCTCGTGGGCATTCTCGGGGGGTTCTTCGGGGTCGGCGGGGGCTTTCTGGCTGGGCCGATCCTATTCTACACGGGCATGCCCTGGAATATGGTCGTGGGCACGGACCTGGCGCATATGACGGGCGGGTCGATCGTCGCCGCGCGCCGCCACCGGCGTCTGGGCCACGTCGATATTCGCCTGGGCCTGCTGATGGTCACAGGCACGATCGTGGGTATTGAAATTGGGGCGCAAATTATCGAGCTTCTGAAGGCCAACGGGCAGGTTAACACGGTTGTCGGCTGGACCTACGTGGTCATCGGCACCGACCTTTTCGAAGTGGTTATCTCCGCCGGCTACGGCACGCTGACACATGCGCTTAAGGGGAACGTGGATATTTTGATTGCCCTGGTGATGCAGACAGGAGCGGCTGTGGGCGCGCAAATCGGCTCCGCCTCCACCTCTTATTTCAGCGGCCCGCGCATCAGGCTGCTGTTTTCGATCCTGCCCTTGATCGGGGCGCTGCTGGTGATTGCGCGGCTCGTGAGATAAAAACGAGAGATAGAGATAGCGTTTCATTTGAATGTGGCTGCAATCTTCATCTCGTCTGCCAGTTGCGGCAGGCAAACTTATCCTTAATCCTTCACATACGGCTGGCCGAGCGCCTCGGGTTTGGCGGCGCCCCAGCGGGTGCGGAACCATTTGGTGGACATGAAGAAGAGGGCGCCGAGCGTGATGGCGAAGGGGACCATGCGCCATATATAGCGGGAAAGAAGGCCGGGCAAGACGAGCTGCGGATTGAGCGAGAGCTGCCACAACGTGCCGAAGAGCAGGGAGCCGGCCATGAGGATGAGCGGGTTCCACATAGAGAAGAAAACGAGCGCCAGGGCGACGAAGCCCCAACCAAGCAGAAAGTTGTAGCTCCAAACAGGATTGTAATCGAGCGAGTAGATGGCGCCGGCCAGGCCCATCAGCGCGCCGCCGCTGATGACGGTCAGGTAGCGCGTCCTGGCCACGCTGATGCCGGACACTTCGGCCACTTCCGGGTTTTCACCCACGGACCTGATACGCAGTCCGAGGCTGGTCTTGAACAGGAGGAACCAGATGGAAACGGCCAGGGCGATGCCGACATAGAAGAAGGGAGAAAGGCCAAAGATAGTGGGGATTCTGTCCATACCCAGGGGGCCGGTGTAGGGGCTTCCGATGTAGGTTGTAAGGCCGAAGCCGAGGATCCAGATGCCCATGCCGCTGACGACCTGATCGCCGCCCA
>JBJYWZ010000362.1:0-1749 GCA_046259725.1 Promineifilaceae bacterium (SeqCode)
ACTTGCTGCGCATAAACAGCTCCACGTGCCCCGTCTTGCGGCTCTGTGGTTTGCGCGCCCCCTTGGCGATAGCCCTGATCTTGCCGAACTCCTTTGAATAAAGCGTCAGCAGGCGGTCCGCCTCGCCGAAATCAGACCTCTTTAAAACAATCGCCTCGGTGCGGTAGGTACGTTCTCTGGACATAGGAATAGTGTAGCACGAAGCAGTGGCCAGTGAACAGTTGGCAGTGAACAGTGAATGGCCACATCCAGGGTTAATAGATATAAAATCAAAACTCCTCAGTGTTCTCCGTGTCCCTAACCCGCCTCGACAATTCTCTCCTCAATAACCTCCGCCTCGGGGCTGATCACCTCCACAAATCTTTTCAGGTCATTCAGGTGTCCGGCGAGCGGACCCGGTTCGATGCCCGCGGGTGCATAAACCGTAAAAATCACCCGCTGCGTTTCTGGCCTGATCTTCGTTCGTTCGTCAGGGCCGTAGACAATGCTTGAAAGAATCCCCTCCGCATCCCGGATCACCATATCTCCGGCCTTCGTCTCTATCTCCCGCCCGCTGATGCCCGCGTAAACCTCGTCCCCCCTCGCGACCGTCACGCTTACCGGCTCCTGCACGAGATCAAGGTCGTGCCCAGCGGTCAGAAGCTGGTTTTTCAACTCGGCCATGAACATCGCCTCTACCAGCGCGGCCGTCCGTGGGATAGGCTTTCCTTTCAAGGCAACCGACTCCAATTGCTGCAAGACGTGGTACGTTTTCTTGAAACGCTTGTAATAAGCGACATAGGGCGCAATTGAAGGCAGCGCGCTCAATTGCGCCCGGCCGTAATCCCTGTACGCCTCGCGCAGTGCGGCCTCTAAAGCCTCCTTCTGCCGGTCCAGTTCCGCATGCGATGCGGGGTTGTGCACATTCCCCAGCGCCACCACGCCCACCGCCGCCTTTGGATACAAAGACTTCCAACTCGCCGAAGCTTTTAACATCATCTTTTCCTCGCTATGTAACGCAGCCGGCCCGATTACAAGCATACGCCATGCCCCCTTCATTGGCCAGTTCCCACCAAACCGGCGACAATACCCATATCGCACGCTTCAACTTAAGCGACTATCGTAATCCGTACACTGAAAACTGACCCATGCCTTCCCGCTACCCCATCCCCGCCCAGGAGACCCGCGTTGAAATCCGCGTTTCCAATTCACGCTTCATCGCCACGGTCGCCCCCGTCTTCTCCGTGGAGGAGGCCAGGGCATTTATCAGCAAGGTCAAAGAAGAATTCAGCGACGCGTCGCACAATGTACCTGCTTTCCTCGTAGGCTACGGCCCCTCCGTCACTGCCCACTGCAGTGACGATGGTGAACCCTCCGGCACAGCCGGACGCCCGGCGCTGGCCGTCCTCCAGGGCAGCGGGTTGGGCGATATCGCCGTCGTCATTACGCGCTACTTCGGCGGTACCAAGCTGGGAACCGGTGGGCTGGTGCGCGCCTATGGCGACGCCGTAAAAGAGGTCCTGGAGACGCTGCCCCTGGCCGAGAAAGTACCCACGCATACTGTCCTGATGGCCGTTCCCTACAATCTCTTCGAACAGGTTAAGCTGCTAATCGAGGTCCATAACGGCCGTGTCCTCGACGAGGAATTCGCTGCTGACGTTACCATCACCGCCCAATTCACTGTCGAGCAGTTCGACCCCTTTCAAGATGCTTTGCGCGAACTCTCGCACGGCCGTCTCGAAGCCGAAATCGTCGAAACCAACCCCGAAA
>JBJYWZ010000363.1:0-2811 GCA_046259725.1 Promineifilaceae bacterium (SeqCode)
CTGCCAGCGAAAGCCCGTAAATTCCACTTCGTTCAATGCTGGATTATAGGTCCAGGTGCCGCTGTTGGTGCCGCCATATGGGGCCTCGTACTCATAGAGGCTGCTGCCGTCCTCATACAGGGTGATCCTTTCCGACGTCCAGATCAGGCCGAATTCATACTCCAGGCAGAAGTAAGTGCCGGCCGGCGTTGATGGATAGTAAATCAGCGGCAGGAAAACCTCGGACGAGTCCTCGATGACGGCCCCGGCCATGGAACGGCCGCCACCCATCAGCGCCAAGCCCACGACCAGGGCCAGAAAAACAAGGGTAAGCCGCCAGACAGCGCGCCTTTGCGATCTGCTCATATGACACCTCCTACAGCAAGAGCGAAAACATCTCGCACCAGTGTAAATGGTTCACCGCCGCTGCACAAGGTGCTGGAACAGGTTGCACTGGTATAATACTTGCCGGTCAATCACGGACAGCGGGGGAACACATGGAACAATTTAAAAGACGCTATTATCACAACCCAAAGGATCTCTGGCGGGATGTGCGCTATCCGCTACAAAACCGGGAGCAAATTCGCCGGGCAATGAAAGGCGATCTCGTCTCCTTCGCCTTCCGCGAAAGGTTAATGCTGGCCGTTACGGCCGTTAATGGCTGCCGCTACTGTTCCTACTACCATACGGGAGAAGCGCTCAAGGCGGGACTGCCCAAGGATGAACTTGAGGAGCTGCTCAATGGTATCGTCGACGGCGCGCCGGTTGAAGAGCTGCCGGCGCTGCTCTACGCACAGCATTGGGCCGAGGCCGGCGGAGAACCGGAGACGGCCATCCGGCAGAAAGTGATAGATACCTATGGACCGGAACGGGCGCAGGCTATCGAAACCGTGCTGCATATGATCCGCACAGGAAACCTGTTAGGCAATACCGGCGACTACTGGCTGTACCGGCTCTCATTCGGCCGTTGGGGGTTGGCCGGCGAAGACCGTGACGAGAGATGATGGTTGGCAGCGGCTACACCTGCTGGCCGGCCAGGCGCAGTAAATCACGGTTGGAAGGGTCGTGCACGAAATTCCAGAAGGCTTCCTGGGCGCGGTTGGGTTTTTCAAGCTCGCGGCGCACCATGAAGATCGTGCGCTGCAGATCGAAGCCAACGACGGGAACGGCCGCGACGCGCCCCAGATTGAGCGCCCAATCGGCGGCCAGCGTGGAGATGAACGAAACGCCGTATCCGGCCTCAACGGTTCTGGTAATTGCTTCTGCGTTGCCCAGCTCCAGAAAGATATCGAGATCATCCAGCCCGATATCGTGCCTGGCCAACTCAGTCAGCATCAGGCGCCGTGTGCCGGATGTCTCTTCGCGGATAAGCATCGGTTCGTCGAGCAGTTCCGATGGATCAACCGAGTCGCGCGTGGCCCAGGGATGGCCGGCCGGGACGATCAACTCAATCGTGTCTTTGAAGAACTCCTGGCACTCAAAACCCTTGCCGCAAAGATCGTAGCTGCTGGCGACGGCCAGATTGGCCTCTCCTTCCAGCAGCTGGGGGATGACGTGCAGGGGCCGGCAGGCCAGGATGCTGACATTAATGCCCGGAAAGCGGCGGCAGAAGCGCGCCGCCAGTTGGGGCAAAATGTATTTCCCGGCTGTTGTGCTGCAGGCGATTCTTAAATGACCGACGATATCTTCCTGCAGGGAGGCCATCAACTCCTGCACTTCTATCGCCTGGTGAACCAGTTTATGAGCGAACGGCAGCAGTAAACGGCCGGCTTCGGTCAGCTTCAATGTATTGCCGGTGCGCGTGAACAGGTCCGCCCCCAAGGTCTTTTCAAGGGTTTTGATATGGTGGCTGACAGTTGGCTGGGTTAGATGAAGCTGGCGTGCGGCTTCGGAAAAGCTGAGGCTTTCGGCCGCGTAGACAAAAGCGTGCAGGCGCATCAGGTCAATCATGAATACTCCGAGACAGAGTGCGCCTACCGGGACGGCAGGCACAACTCTATCTGCAATTGTAACCCGAATACGTCACAGCTGCAGTTCAGTGCAGTCGTTCCGGATGATTTTCAATGGTGCCATCTATGACAGCCTGCACCGCAGTCTCGATTTCCTTGATTTCAGTCAGAATCGGCCGGACGTTCATTTGCTCAAGGCCGGCGTAAGCCCCCTGCCCCATGCCGCGAGCCAGCACGATCTGGCAGTCAGTGATGGTCTCAAACATACGCCGGTGTTTTTCGGCGCTGTGCCTGCCGTGCCCGTGCCCCGGTGCTTCTTTATATCCGGATGGCTGGATGAGATACTGGTCGTGATCCGATTCCTCTTGATGAAAGTCATGATGGTTGGCCTTATCACGCAGTTCGCTGTCCGTAATATGGCCGTCCTCTACAGTCACAACGAGATAATTAATCGCCCGGCCAAAATGTGCGCTAATCGTTTTACCATCATCAGTTACAGCGGCTATTTTCATTTTCAATGTCCTTCATAGTCGTTATTATTTATTGTAGTTAGCTGGAGCTTATTTTATACGGCGCGGATCCCGGCTCTCATCAGGATAGTAAGATTGATCTGCGCTCCAGAAACGGGATCCAAGACGTTCCACGACCTGGACCTGATCGCTTGCCTCCAGTTCGGCAAGAACTTCAGCAGCTTCTTCAGGCGCCAATTGGCCAAGGGCCTTCTCCAACTGCTCCTGGCTCATCGGGTGACGTGTAATGATCGCCAGAATCGCCTCAAAAGCGGAATCACAGCAGCCCAAGTCAAAGACGCCTTCGGCCGGATGAACAACCCGCGCGCTTTCGCTAAATTTGACGAGGGCCCTTAACACGGCTTCGTCGCTCG
>JBJYWZ010000364.1:0-1967 GCA_046259725.1 Promineifilaceae bacterium (SeqCode)
AAACTGGAAAGTGAGCCGCGCAAATTGTGTGGAACGTACCTGGAAGAAGGCCGGATCGAGCCGGCCGACTTTGTCGTCAGCGCGCACGCCAACCGCGTGCCCGTCATTGACGGCCACCTGGGCAGCGTCTCGGTGAAGCTTGGCCGGCCGGCGACCGCCGCTGAAGCTATCGAACTGTTTAAAACCTGGCGACCTCCGCAAATTTGCGACAGCCTACCGACGATGCCCCATCCGGTGCTCATCTACCGGCCGGAAGAAGACCGGCCGCAGCCGCGCCTCGACCGCAATTCAGGCAGCGGCCTGGCCTGGACGGTGGGCAAGGTACGAGAATGTCCGGTCAACGATCTGCGCTTCCTGGCCATCGCGCACAACACGCTGCGCGGCGCGGCCAGCGGCTCGGTGCTTAATGCCGAGCTACTCACCTTACAGGGTTATATTGCTTAAGATGTTTTTATTCACGGCCGCCATTCGGGAATGGCGCCTGTATCCACGTAATAGGGTTTATTGAATTGATCGCGCTCTTCGCTGAAGTACCATACTGTGCCCGGGAAATAATGCGCGTATTCGGGGAGCAGTCGCATAAACTCGTCGCGGCATGGCTGGGTGAAGGCGTCTTTGGAGATATCAGGATAACGGTTCTGGCAGGTGGTCACAAGGCGCGAAAAGAAATGGCCGCCCATGAAACGGTCGTAAGTGACGCTCTGAAAAGCGCTGTCCAGGGTTCGATTGTAGTTGTTCAGATCGTTGTCGGGCAGCCCGATTTCCTGCCGGCGGCGCATGTCGATGCCCACGCTTAGATCGCGATGAACAATGCGACTTACCGAATAATCATCGTCCAGCTCAAGGAGCACATTCTGTCCATGCGGCTCGAGCATGAAGCCGAATTTCAAGAAGCATCCGATCCAATGCCGGACAATTGGCAGCATGATATTGTCCAGTATATAGGCGACTGGATCGCGCTCGCCAACGAGATCAAAGAGCAGCGGCTGCGCTGCCGGATCGAAATAATCTTCGCCATATAAGGCAAAGCCAGGCACCAGATTTCCCACGTCCTGACGCCGTGGAAATGGAACCATATCCCTGACGAGATAGCCCCAGTTTTCCCCGCGCGCAGAGTCCGGATCGATGTTTATGTGGGCGACGCCGATTACTTCGCGCAGAAAGGCAAAGTCCTCATCCAAATGATCGATGCCCTGTTCAAGCTCCCGCGAGACGTTAACCGCCTGTTCAATGACCTCGCCGCGCATTTTTCGCGTGTAGCGCGAGACTTTGAAGGGAAAGTGTACTTTTAGCGCGTGCGGTGTATCCACGTCCGCTGCCAGGAGCGTTCGTGTGGACGAACTGGGTATCACGGGAATTGACTCAAAAGCCGCGCTCTCGGCAAGGACCCGGCGCACATAGGCTTCACCGGGGCACATCGCCAGCACCTGGGGGTGGATACAAAAGAGGGCGCCTGATGGTCTGAGATATTTCGACGCCAACTCATGGGGCGGGCTGGCGGTGTAAATGTTCAGTTGGCTGCTCGGCACTTCGAAAGCCGGCAATTCGAACTGTTCATATTTTGAATCAGGGCGGTAGTAATCGGCCGCTTCGCTGTATGAAGCATGGCTGCTGTAAGTTCTTGTTCCTTTGTTGCGGTATCTTTCCAGATAGCAAAAGCCGGGCAGTGATCTGTTCATGGTTGGATCGTTACGCTCCGCCAGACCCAAGTGTCCCAACCTTCGCCGCGGGACGCTAATCCGGAAGGGCTCTCTATCTTCAGGTTGATGCCGTTTACTCTACCACTGTCAGCGGGTTCTCGAGCCAGGTGGGTACCACCTGTACCCAACTGTTGCCGATTTTAAGCGGGAAGGGATTCCCTTCACTGTCCTTAAAAGTCAACGAATCGGTGCGCTGCAGGCGTTCCCAGGTTACGTCGTAGCGCTGCCCGTCGCGAAATACCGCGCCGCCGCCGCTGCCCCACAACT
>JBJYWZ010000365.1:0-1942 GCA_046259725.1 Promineifilaceae bacterium (SeqCode)
ACGGCCGAACCGCGGCTGCGGATGCTGGAAACGATCCGCGAATATGCAGGCGAAAGGCTTCAGGAAAACCCTGATCGGCACGAGGCCGTCCGCCGCGCACACGCCGCCTACTTCTCCGATTTCACCCAGGAGCAGCGCAGGCGCCTGACCGGATACGAGCGCGAGAAGGCTTTGGAAGCGCTGGCTGCCGAATTCGAGAATCTGCAGATCGCCTGGCAGTACTGGGCGGCGCAGGGAGATTTCAATCAACTGCAGAAGATGGTTGACGGTCTCTGGATGCTGTACGAAGGGCGCGGCTGGTATCAGGGGATGGTCGAGCTGACCACTGAGCTTCTGGAGGTACTGGCCAAGACGCCGTCGGCGCCAGAACATGCCCAGCAGGAAATCATGCTGCGCACCACGCTGGCGCGGGCACTGATGGCCATCAAAGGCTTCACACCCGAAGTCGAAGAATCCTTTAAGGAAGCGCTGGTATTGAGTGAAGGGCTGGGTGAGATCCCGCAACTATTCCCTGTGCTGCGCGGGTTGTCCACCTACTACCAGTTCCGCATGGACTTCGAGAAAGCGGCCGAGATGGGAGAAAGGATCCTCGTCCTGGCTGAGAGCAGGGATGATGATTCTATGCGCCTTCATGCTTACCTCATGTTGGGCTCAAGCATTGGGTTTTTTGCTGGCATTGAGTCAGGATTGAAATGGCTGGATAAGGGAATTACCCTATTCGATCCCGCTAGGCAGCGTTTACAACCATTTCAAATCGGAAACAGCCCTGGCATCGTCTGTTATACAGCTTCCGCACTCTACTTGCTGTGGTTAGGACTCCCGGATAAGGCGATCAAAAGAGCGGAAAAAGCGGTTGAACTGGCGACCAGATTGGAACATCCATACACGAAGACCTATGCTTATTTTCATACGGGTATCTTGTTCATGTGGTATGGAGATCTGCAGCGAGCGCAAAAAAACGCTCTGGCGATGCGCGAAATTGCCGCTGAATACGAGTACCATCTGTGGCATGCCCTGGCCACAATCTTACTCGGCGCCCTCGAGAGCCTCTCCGGCCAAACTGAGGGAGGGCTGGCCAGGTTGGAAGAGGGTATCGCCGCGTACGCGGGTCACATCACACCGCCGGTGTTTTGGCCAATGCTCACGGTTATTCGCGCTGCAGCCTATGGTCGCGCCGGTAAACCGGCCGAGGGCGTCGACCTGCTCGATGAACTGCTGGGGGAAGGCAGTCCACTAGCCGACTTGATGCTGCTCAAAGGAGAACTTCTGCTTCAAGAGTCGGCATCCAATGCTGCCGAAGCGACCGGCCTCCTCAAGCAAAGCCTGGATATTTCACAGATTGCAGGTAACAAACTTTGGGCGCTTCAGGCTGCCACAAACCTGGCAAGGCTCGAACTGCGGCAGGGGCAGGTTGGGGAAGGCAGCCGCGTCCTGGCCGAGCTGTACAGCAGTTTCAGCGAAGGGTTTGAAACCGTTGATTTGCAGGTAGCCAGAGCACTTCTGGATGAACTGGCCGGTGAAACCTGAGCAAATCGATAAGCTGGAAATGGCGCTGGACAGCTTGTTACTGATTATCTCCAACGGATGGACCTGATTATTTTTGCCACAGTTATCACACTGTCCTGTTTTGTGCAGGCCGTGGCCGGTTTTGGCCTGCCCATGATCGCGATGCCTATTCTGGCGGCAATATTCGGCATCCGCACGGCCGTGCCCCTCGTGGCCATCGTCATCCTTTCCTTGCAGTTGCTCATGATCGTCCGCTACCGCGCGGCCCTCAATATACGCACCGTCACGCGCATCTCTGTCGCCGCCGTACTCGGTATACCCGTTGGCGTTCTGTTTCTTTCGCGCATCCCTGAGACGATCACGGTCACGACACTTGGTCTGATCCTCGTCCTCTACGCGCTCTATTCCCTTTTCAGATTCCGGCTGCCTCAGCTCG
>JBJYWZ010000366.1:0-31835 GCA_046259725.1 Promineifilaceae bacterium (SeqCode)
CCGCATCCGTATCGCTGTGACAAGACCGGCAAGCACTGTCGCTGCCCGGATGTTCACCTGTTTGAACAGTGGTCTGTTCCAAATCCAGGTCACCCAGCATCACACGCACGTAATCATCGGTTGGCCCTACTTCCGCACCATACAACGGGTGCGTATGAAAAACAAAAATGCTGATACTGACCAGAGCGATCAACAACAATGCAGCCAGCAGTTTTTCAACGACTTTCAGAAACAAGCGGATGCTCCTTGTTCTTCAATTCCAAACCAAGCGTACGCTCCACATGTGTTAACGGAGCGCGACCTATCTAACAAATCAACTCCAACAAAAACAATCAGCCACTACCCGCATCGGTAGTTTCTTCAGCCGGTGCCTCTTGCAACACTTCCTCAACCTCCGGAGGATTGTGATAGCCGCGTGCTGCTTCCTGCAATTCCTCATCACTGACTTCAGGGCCAATACCTTCCGGATTGTGGCAGTGGCGGCAAGCAAAGTCCAAGGCCAGTTGAGGTGCGGACACGGATCCGTCATCAGTATCCGTAAACTGCTGCATCAGGTCCGGATCGATGGCTACCTGGTGTGTTCGGAGGTCGCCAGTGAACTGCTCAGGGATACCGGCCGCATTCTTGATCAACTGCGGCATATGGCAGCTCACACAATCCACCCTGATCCGATCGTGCACACCTCCATCATCGTACTTTGCCTCCGTAAAGTGGCAGCTCTCGCACTGTGTTCGAGTCGGCTGTTCGTCAGTCTCCTGCAGTTGAACAACTCCGCTATGAGGATCATGACATAACACGCAGTCCATAACAGCATGCTTACCAGGGAACAAGTCTTGATTGGCATCCTCATGCGAGATGAGCCCATCAGTGCCAAAAATCGGCTCTGTCCTATCGGTCGTATGACATGCCAGACAGGCTTCAGAATCACGGTCAATTTGCAGCTTGAAGGAGTGCGGGTTATTAACATGCAGGCTACCGGGACCATGACAGGCTTCACATTGCACTCCGGCAAAAGCAAAGGTCCCGATCATGCCGGGCATCCCATCCTGGTTTCCATCGGCGCTGTAGCCGGTTGAATGGCAAGCGCCGCAGTCAAATGCCTGCTCTTCTCCTGCGTGGAAGGCAACCCATTCTTCTCCCAGATCCAAATCATCGTTGGCAAAGTTAAATTGGGTCGTCGCGTCTTGATCACCGGTAATAACAAAACCGTCCTGATCAACAAAATTGGCCCTCCAATAGTATCCGCCAATCACGTAGCTGATATCGTCCCAGGTATAGCCATCGGGAGGACCTTCAAGCTGTGTGAACGGATAGGCAGGGGTTTCGCCATTTTCGACTTTAGTAAGATTGTGCGGGTGACCGCTGTCCATGAAAACTGCATAGGTATCTTCATGGCACTGACCACAGGCTTCACTACCGACATACTCAGATGGTACAAAGCTAACTCCATCAACACCTGCAGGCCCTGCAGGGCCCGCCGCGCCATCCCGGCCTTGTGGTCCTGGCGGTCCCTGAGGCCCTTCCGGTCCAGCAGGCCCGGTAGGGCCCTCGGTGGCAGTGCACCCAACAACAGCCAGCAGCAACACCAGCATCAACGGCAGCAGGAGTCTGCGTTCCATAACACCCTCCAAAGAGTCCATCCAAAAACATAAATGCATGCGAAGCATGCGCAACTCGGTTGCAAGTTCTTCTTAATAATACACAGCTATGCCTTAAAAACAATAGGACAATTGTCATAAAGGTATCATGACAAACCATGATTCTTAGTCAGAAAAGCGAGTAAATCTACCTAAAGCACGACTAATATTGGGAAAATGAGGGGCCTGGAGAACGTTCAGAATAATGTAAAGAATATTAAGCAAGCCGATAAAACGCTTTCGGAAACGTGTAAAAAAAGGGGCCCGTCTTGCAGACGGGTCTGATGAGAAATAAGCAGCTAATACCCAGGAATCTATGGTGGCTAGTGGGCGTCTTCTTCCTCAATCTTTGGGTACAGGGGCAAATGCCTGACGCCCAAAGTAAACATCAAAAAACCGTAACCTATGATGCCGATCGTAACCGCGATTTCCACAAGCGAGGGAAAGTACGTGTATACGACAACCTGGCCCAATCGACCGGGAGACCACACAGGCGGAACAACCAGGCCGGACAAAGTGACATTCCAGCGATTGACGACGAGACCAAACACAGCCAGACCAGCAGCAATGATCAGCAAGCGATCGTTGCGCCGGAAGCCAGGGTAAAGAAAGATGACGGCCGGTATAAGCGCACCGAGCAGCACCTCAAAAACCCAGAATGTACGTGAATAGGGAGTGGTCAATTCCAGGCGCAGTAATGCGTCGGCCGTCCCGGGCGCGTGACTATAATAAGAGGTAGCCGCCCAATCCCATAACTTCAGGTAAAGATAGGCCAGCATTGCATAGCCGGAAAAACGGGCAATGCGCATTTTTACTTCTTCGCTAATGAGTTCCCTGTTCATGAACGCGCCGGCGACAAGCGTGAGGAAAAGGGTCAGGGACGTTCCCGCGGCAACCGCGGAAACGATGAACATGACCGGCATCGTCGGCTTATACCAGATTTCACGCCCTGACAACACACCGTAGGTCGCCCCCAGAGATGATTGGTGCAGCAGCGATAATGCAAGACCCATAACGGCGAATACCGGCGTCAGTTTATGCAGATAATCCCCGATCACGCGCAGGCGCGGCCAGCGGTCAAACATGGGGCTTTCGAGCAGCACAGGCAGGAATTCGAAAAAGAGAATCGTAGAATAAAGAATGACGCACCAGGTGATTTCCCAGAGAACCGAATGAACATTCCAAAAGATCAACGGGTGATAGAAACGGTCAGGACGGCCGATGTCCATAGCCAGGGCAATCATGGCCGACGTGTAGCCGATAAATCCAACGTAGACGGCTGCGCGTGCTATTTCCTGAAATTTGGTATAACGAAACAGGTAGGCGATGGCCGAAAAAGCAAATGCGCCGGCACCCAAACCGATCGCCGAAAGGTCGTGAGTGATCCACAGTCCCCAAGGGACCTGGTCCGTCAGATTGGTGACACCCAATCCGTGGCGCAGCACATTATAGGCACCCCAGAGACCGATTGAGATCATGACGGCGATTAAAATGTACCAGAGCGTCAGAGCATTGACTCGCTTTGGCTGCTCGATTGCTATCTGACCAGTAGCCATTTTAGACCTCCTCAACGGCCGGTCGTGCGTAGTGGACTTTGGGTTCGGTACCAAAATCCTCACGCAGACGGAACGTGTCGTTTTCCTTTAGAAACACGGAAATAGGACTTTCAGCATCGTTAATATTGCCGAACACGCGTGCTCCCACCGGACAAATATTGACGCAAGCGGGCGTGACCTGGGGATCAACCCCAGGCGTCAGGCCGTTATCATAGGAACGATCGATGCGCTGAACGCAGAAAGTGCACTTTTCAACCACCCCACGTGGTCGAGGCTCCACTTCGGGAACACCCCAGGTAGGCACATAAGGGTTTTCAATGTCAATGGCCGTCCAATTAAAGCGCCGCACATCATAGGGACAGGCCACCTCACAATAGCGGCAGCCTATACAGCGATCGTAGTCCATGGCCACAAGGCCGTCTTCACGAACCCATGTGGCGCCCACCGGGCATACTTTCACGCAGGGCGCTTCTTGACAGTGGAGACACGGTCGTGTCATGAAAAAATCGACACCCTGTTCAGTCTGTTCGGGAAAGCCAACATTCCAGCGCATTTCGTCGAGGGGAACATCATTAGTCGCCTGGCAAGTCCAGATGCAGTAATTGCAGCCAATGCATTTGGACAGATCGATGCCCATATGCCATTGGGCTTCTGAGCTGGCCTCCGTTTCACGACTGAGACCCTGTATAGCATCGGCCGATAATGGTCCGGAGGCAACCAGTTGTGTGACAACCACCGCGGCACCTGTTGCGGCGCCGATTTTCAGAACATCACGCCGACTCAGAATTGGGGTAGAAGCCTCCTTCCCGCCATCATCCGTTGTCGTCATCTTCGCTTTCCTCTTCTTCTGTTTTTCTGGTGCGCACATTGTTGGCAACGATCCAGGCAGTTGAACCACCTAATACCAGGCCAACAACGGCGCCCTGGAATAACAGCGTCGTATTCCTGCTGTCCAGAGCCGCCTGCAGCGCCTGTATCTGCTGCTCTGGAGAGAGTACGCTGGTCGTCATCACTTCCGTTTCCTTGTTAGTTTCCTGATCAGGCTGCTCCTCGCTGACCATTTCAGTACCTGCCTCACCATTAGATACGTTCTTAGCACCATATTCGTATCCCGGCAGGGAGAAGCCGGAATGCAGGGCGTCCGTATGGCAGGCTACGCAAGTAGCGGGTGTGATTGTAAAAGCATGGCCAGTCGGGACAATGCCATCCTCAGGCGCCACTTCCGGAGGTATCACCAGCGCATGACAATCGACGCAACCTATGCCTTTCTGATTATGGATGCCCTCCAGATATTCACCCATGGATTCTTCGTGACAATTGAGGCACAGCTCATCAGCATCCTCAAACAGAGCTGCCTGACTATGGGGATCGTGACAATCTGTGCAACCGATATCGGCTCTTGAATGCCCGGTTAAATGCCATTCACCAAGGGTGGTCGTATGGCAACTACCGCAGTACTCCGAATCGGCCAGGATGGGCACGGGCGCCGACGGGTGATCTTTTTTTACCTGGCCGTGGCAGGCCTGGCAGCTAATCCCTTCCACGTCATACTCGCCCGTCGCGGGATCGTAATCAGTCGTGTGGCAGGTCAGGCATTCTCCCGGTTCACCCATGCCAACCCATCGCGCTTGAAAAGTTGGATCGGAAAAGGCATTAGCGTGCGCACTGGGTCCCCAATGGTTGGTTACATCGAGATGGCATTCCTGGCATTCCTGCGCCGTGTAGGGCACATCATCCATTTCGGCGGAATCCTCCTCGCTCGCCTGCGGATCGGGCTCATCATCTTGTCTCACCCCGGATGCCGAAGCCATCTGCACAGTCAGTAAAAAACTCAACAATCCAACGCCGAGTCCGATAAAAACCGCGAATAGTAGCTTCACGGGACGCTCAAATTTCTTCATTTCTCACTCCCCATTTGTGCAGATTCCTGCATCACTACAAATGAGTTAAACGGCCCTCAAAGCCGCAACTTCTAACTCTGCCTGCCGGAGGGTAATTTCCTGGGCAAGGAAATCCCAAAATGCCTGTTGAGCCAACGTTGCCGGCTTGCGATTCTGGGCACCGACATGAATTTCACGAATGATTTCCAGCCCACGCACCTTGACAGGGGCAACCTGCCCTGCGACGAGCTGGCTATACACAATCTGAGATACAAAACCGACGCCAATGCCCTCTTTGACCGATAAAGCGATGGCTTCCGAACTGCCGAGTATCAATAAGGTGTTCAGATCGGCTAAGGAAATATTCACAGCGTCAAGGGCATTGCGCACGAACTCCCCCGATCCCGAGCCGTCTTCACGAAAAATGAATTCGCCCTCGTAGAGCTCATCCGGTTCAATTTCACCTCGTTTGGCCCAGGGGTGGTCCAGCGGTGCGATAAGAATGACCGGATCCAACATAAAGAGGCAGGTTTCCACATTGTTATTGGACATGTATGGCTCACTGATCATGGCCACATGAATTTCGCCGTCACAGAGCATGTCAAAGGCCCGCGCCTGTCCCATCACATTGCAGGCAACCCTTACGAGCGGGTATTCGTGATGAAATGTGGCCAGGAGCTGGGGCAAGTAATACTTACCCGGCGTAGTGCTGCAGCCAACCAGCAATTGGCCGTGCACCTCCCCTTCGAGCGATTTCATCATCTCTTCAATACGAACAGACCGCTCCACCATTTCACGGGCCAGCGGGACCAGCGTGCGTCCGGCATCGGTCAGTTCCATGTGCCGGCCAGAGCGAACGAACAGCGACTGCCCAAAGCTTTGTTCAAGTGATTGAATATGCTGGCTCACGCTGGGCTGGCTCATATGCAGCAAACGTGCCGCCTGTGTGAAATTGAGCGTTTCGGCAGCTACCAGAAATACATTTAGTTGATGGGTATCTAGCATGGCGTCAACCTCGTTTGTGAATATTTTAACAAATTCTATTGCCAACTCAATAGGTTAATCAACTATTGTAATTGCTTTTGCTTATAGATCACCAGAAGAAAAACCTATAAGTAAAACCTTGTTTGTAGATTGATTTGCCTATCAATTTAGTTATACTTCTTATTGATAGTGAAATATTTCACGGATTGCCGACGTTTTTTGGAAAAGACCCGGCGACAAATAGTTAATAGGGAAAAAGGAGAGCGCATTGAAGCAAGCTAAGAACCAGTTCGGCAATCTGCTTTTAATAGTAGTTCTGCTGCTAACACTTCTAGCACTCGCCTCTTTTTTAGCGGCCTGTGGCTCAGAGGAATCGCTGGGTGACAGCGGCGAAGCGATCGCAGAAGCTGTACTGGAACCGACCGCCGCACCGGCAACGCCGACGGATGAATCGACTTCCACAACAGAGACCGTGGCTGAGGTGGTTGATCCAGCCGGACCTGACGCCTGTATGGATTGTCACAGCGATAAGGATATGCTTATTGATACGGCCGATCCCGTTGAGGAGGTTGTCAGCGAAAACGAAGGCGAAGGTTGAGGTGGCGAGGTGGCTCCGTTGGAGCCATGGGAAAAAGTACTCGTAGACTCTGAACTTTATCCTGATACCGTGCATGGCCAGATTCCCTGCGTGGACTGTCATGACGGTGACAGCACGACCTCAGACAAAAAGGTCGCGCATGAAGGCCTGATCGCAAATCCCAGTAATGATGCGGAAAGGACATGCGGCGAATGCCATCCTGATGTCGTGGCCATGAATGAATACAATTTGCACACCAATCTGGCCGGCTACCACAAGGTGCTAGATGCACGCAGCGTCCCGGAAGATCATGAAACCCTGCAAACGATGTTCGGCAATCACTGTAATGACTGCCATTCAAGCTGTGGGGAATGCCATGTCAGCCAGCCAAACCTGGTTGGCGGCGGGTTAATCGACGGGCATTTGTTTAATGAAACGCCATCCATGACCCGTAACTGCACTGCCTGCCACGGCAGCCGCGTGGGCAACGAGTTTCTGGGAAAACACGAGGATTTGATGGCTGATGTTCATTTCCGCCAGGGGCGCATGAATTGCATCGACTGCCATACCGGTCATGAAATGCACGGCCAACCAAGCCAATGTGAAGCTTGCCATAATGGTCCTGAAGCCAGCAGCGTACCGCCGGCAGACCACCGCTACAGTGGTGTCCAGACGCCGCGCTGCGAGACATGCCATGTGAATGTCGCGCTGGGCAAAGATGGCATAGAGATGCATGAGGCACACTCCGGCGACCTTTCCTGCCAGGTCTGCCACTCAATCGAATATACAAGCTGCGATGGCTGCCATGTGGCGATCAGTGATACGACGGGCAACCCGTTCTACGCGACCGACGGCAGTTACTTGAATTTTGTTATCGGCAAGAATCCATTAAAGAGCTATGACCGGCCGTACGATTATGTGACGCTCCGTCACGTGCCGGTAGCCCACGACAGCTTTGCATATTACGGTGACGATCTACTCAAGAATTTTGACGCGCTGCCCACGTGGGTTTACACGACGCCGCACAATATTCAGCGAGTGACTCCGCAGACAGAATCGTGTGAAGCGTGTCATGAGAATGCCGATCTCTTCCTGACGGCTGATAAAGTCGCACCGGAAGAACTCGCTGCCAACCTGCCGGTGATTGTCGAACGGCTGCCGCTGGCCGAAGAGCTCATTACGGATTTAACATCAGAAGTTCCTCCCGCTACAGATGATGGCGCCTTGTCTGATTCTGCCACGGGAGAAGGTTCAGAAGTTCAAACAGACAATTGAAAATATTGAGGAGAAAAGACAATGAAAAAAACAATTCTGTTTACATTCTTACTCGTCCTGGGATTACTGCTCGTCGCCTGTGGAGGCGAGATTCAGCAGGCGGTAGAAGAAGCAGCCCCAACCGTAGCGGCCGCAGTTGAAGAAGCTGCCCCCACGGTCCAGGCCGCTGTTGAAGAGGTCGCTCCCACGGTTGAAGCTGCTGTTGAAGAGGTTGCTCCAACAGTTGAAGCGGTTGTTGAAGAGGCAACCGCCGGTGAAGCCGATCTCGACGGCGCATTTGGCAAATTCCTTGGCAGTATGGAAGCATATAACACCATCGGCATTGATGCGGTCAACGAGCAGATCGCCGAAGGAAACGCTCCTTTCCTGTTGGATGTGCGCGAGCCAGGCGAGTTGGAAGAGAACGGCTGGATCGAAGGCGCGGTCAATATCCCCCTGCGCGAGGTAGCTTCCAGCGTTGAGTATTTGCCGAGCTTTGACACGCCGATCGTAAGCTACTGCGGCAGCGGCTGGCGCTGCACCATCGCTTTGACCGCACTGGAAGCGATGGGTTGGGAGGATGTGAAAGGCCTCACGGGCGGCAGTTTCGGCGGCTGGGTGGAAGCCGGCTATCCGATCGCCGAAGGCGAGATTCCCGCAATGGAAGCATTGAATGAAGCGGATCCCGATCCAGCAATCGCCGCGGCCATGGATGAGATGCTGAGCAACGTTCCTGATGGGTTTGGCGTGATTACGGCCGACGACCTGAATGTCGCCATTGCCGAAAACCCCGACCTGATCCTCCTCGATGTGCGCACGCCGGCCGAGGTTGAGGCGCAGGGCTACATCGACGCCCCCAATGTGCTCTTCGTCCCCCTGGAAGATTTCGTGGCCATGCAAGATGAGTGGCCCGCGGACCTGGATGCACCCATCGTCACCTACTGCGGCTCCGGCCATCGTTCGACCATCGCCATGAGCATTCTCTGGTCGTATGGCTACACGGATGTTCACAGCCTCAAAGGTGGGTACGGCGCCTGGCTCGATGCAGGTTATGCTACAGTTGGCGCTCCTGAAATGGAAGAATCCACAGAAGCGGCCGACCTGAATGCCGGCTTCGCCACTTTCCTGGCCAATATGGAAGGATACAACACCATCGGTCTGGACGACCTGAACATTGCACTGGCCGAAGATCCGCCGCCGTTCATCCTTGACGTACGCGAACCGGCTGAACTAGAAGAAAACGGCCACATCGAAGGCGCGGTCAATATCCCGCTGCGCGAGGTCGCCGACAATATCCAGTATCTGCCCAGCTTCGATACGCCCATCGTCAGCTACTGCGGCAGCGGGTGGCGCTGCACTATTGCGCTCACCGTCTTGGAAGCGCTCGGTTGGGAGGATGTGAAAGGCCTCACGGGCGGCAGCTTCGGCGGCTGGGTTGAAGCCGGCTATCCTGTCATAGAAGGCGCGGCTGAAGAGCCGTTGGAACTCAATGTCGCCGAGCCCGATCCGGCTCTGGTCGCAGCAGCACAGGAAGTACTGCACAATGTTCCCGATGGATTTGGTGTGATTACGGCTGACGACCTGAACATCGCCATCGCCGAAAACCCCGACCTGATCCTGATCGATGTGCGCACGCCGGCCGAGGTGGCAGAACAAGGCGCTATTGACGCCCCCAATGTGCTCTTCATCCCGCTGGAAGATTTCGTGGCCATGCAAGATGAGTGGCCCGCGGACCTGGATGCACCCATCGTGACCTACTGTGGTTCCGGCCACCGCTCCACGATCGCGATGACTATCCTATGGGCTAACGGCTACAGCGATGTGCACAGCCTCAGAGGCGGCTTCAGAGAATGGGCTGAAGCCGGTTACCCGGTAGTAGAAGTCGAAGCCCAGTAAAGCCGGCTTCGTTATCGACCTCCTTTTGTGTGAGAGGCCCCCCGATCAGGGGGCCTCTTTCCTTTTTTGCATCGCTTACTGCCAGCCAAACTGGGATGGCCTGAAATCGATCATGCTGCCATGATAGTAGGGCACGATAGCCAGCTCAGGCTCTGAGACCTCATCCAATCGTTGGCAGTCCTCGGCACTGATTTCAACGTCCAACGCCGCGATATTATCCTCAAAATGGGCCATTGTCCGAGGGCCCACAATGGCGCTGGTGACGCCCGGTTGCTGCAGCAGCCAGGCCAGAGCAACCTGGCTCGGCGTACAGTTCTTTTCCCCTGCCAGCTTTACTACGACGTCCAGCAAATCATAAGCCCGCTCACTAAAGTGCTGTTGAGTTCTCTTTTTGAACGGTCCCTGCAGATCGCCTTCCAACCGGCTGTCGCCCGGTACCGGCTGGCCGCGTTTGTATTTGCCGCTTAAGAATCCCCGCGCTAGCGGCGACCAGGGCAAAATCGCCAGGCCATAGGTTTGCGCCATTGGAATCAATTCGCGCTCGATGCTGCGGTCCAGCAGATGATAAGGCGGCTGTTCGCTCACAAAGCGATTTAAGCCCAGCTCTTTGGCCACCCAGAGGGATTCCATCACCCGCCAGGCGGGGAATGTACTCGTGCCGATGTAGCGAACTTTTCCATCGCGGATCAAATCATCGAGCGCTCGCAGGGTCTCATCAATAGGGGTGTTCGCCAGCGGGCGGTGAATCTGGTACAAGTCGATGTAGTCAGTTTGCAGCCGTTTCAGAGAGGCTTCGCACTGCTGGATGATATGGCGCCGGTTGTTGCCGGCGGCCAGGACATCCTCATCATCCATACGGCCGTGCACTTTTGTGGCCAGCACGATCTTGTCTCTTTTACCATTCTGACTGAGCGCTTTGCCGACAATCAGCTCGCTTTCGCCGCGCGAGTACACGTTAGCCGTGTCGAGGAAATTGATGCCATTATCAATGGCCCTGTCAATTATCTGTATAGATTCCGCTTCGGCCGTCTTCCAGCCGAAATTCATACAACCCAAACAAAGTGTGCTGACGGGGACGCCGGTACGTCCCAGCGATTGATGGTCCATCATGACTCCTTAATATGCTTCGTTTCCTATAATGCAAAGGAAGTATACTCTGCAACAGGCCATTTGGGCCGGTCTGTCAAGTTGGACCTTTTTCAACAGGCATTAACCACCTCTCCAGGCAGGTTTCTTCTCCTGATCACGGGGGCTCAGGGCACGTTCATAAACTCGCTGTTTAGCCCTGTCTCTGGTATAATTTATGAGTTGAAGAGATCGATTTCACGATGTGAACAAACACCCATCCAGGTAGTAAGATCCCGACCTTTTTTCTAACTACACGAGGATAAAAGTAAGCCCCATTGACGATAGTCAGCTAGAGGGGTTTCGCCGGCGCAAGCCGGGGAGGTTTTCTTGGAAATAGGCACCGTAAGCAATATCGACATTAACGAGGAGATGCGCAATTCTTACCTCGACTACGCGATGAGCGTGATCGTCGCTCGCGCCCTTCCTGATGCCCGAGACGGGCTCAAACCAGTTCACCGGCGCATCCTGTACGCGATGCATGATATGGGCATACGCCACACATCGCCTCACCGCAAAAGCGCCCGCATCGTGGGCGAAGTATTGGGTAAATACCACCCGCACGGCGACAGCTCCGTCTATGACTCCATGGTGCGCATGGCCCAGGACTTTTCCATGCGCTATATGCTGGTTGACGGGCAGGGGAATTTCGGCAGCATCGACGGCGACAGCGCCGCGGCTATGCGTTATACGGAGGCGCGGCTGGCACGTATTTCGGCCGAACTGCTGGAGGATATTGACAAAGACACTGTTGATTTCATCCCCAACTTCGACGACAGCCTGCAGGAACCGGTGCTCCTGCCGGCACGCCTGCCTAACCTGCTGCTGAACGGTTCGTCAGGCATCGCCGTGGGTATGGCGACCAATATCCCGCCGCACAACCTGAGTGAATTGGTCGATGCGCTTATCTATCTTATCGATCGCCAAGACAACGCCTACGATATCACGCTCGATGAACTGATGGAATTCGTCAAAGGTCCGGACTTCCCTACCGGGGGCATCATTATCGGCAGCGAGGGAATTCGCAACGCCTATGCCACCGGGCGCGGCCGTATCGTCATGCGCGGCGTGGCCAACATCGAAGATAACCCGCACAGCCCCGGCCGCCAGCGGATCAACATCACGGAAATACCTTACCAGGTCAACAAATCACTGCTGATCGAACGCATGGCCGAACTGGTCAATAAAGGCGTCATCTCCGATATTTCCGATCTGCGCGACGCTTCAGACCGGCGTGGTATCTCGATCATCGTGGAATTGAAGCGCGGCACGCAGCCCTTGAAGGTTCTTAACCAGCTTTATAAACACACGGCCTTGCAGACTACCTTTGGCGTTCAGATGCTGGCCCTGGTTGACCAGCAGCCGCGGCTTCTCTCGTTGAAGCGCGCGCTGCAAATCCACGTTGACCATCGCGTCGAAGTGATCACGCGTCGCACGGAATTCGAGCTGGATAAGGCCCTGAAACGGCAGCACATCCTGGAAGGGTACCTGATTGCCCTGAAGGATATTGATGCGATTATCCAGACGATTCGCGAATCTGACGACGCCGATGCCGCACGGGGCGCGCTTATGGAAAACTTCGGTCTCAGCGAAGCGCAGGCAACGGCTATCCTGGAGCTGCAGCTGCGTCGTCTGGCAGCGCTCGAACAGCAGCGCATCATCGATGAGCACCGTGAAATTACCGCGCACATTGAATACCTGCGCGGGCTGCTCGCGGACAAGAAATTGATACTTGATCTGATCAAGGAAGACCTGGTCAAGTTGAAGGACACGTTCGGTGATGAACGGCGCACCGAGATCGGCTACGGCATGGATTCGGACTTCAATATGGAGGACCTGATCCGGGAGGAGGATGTCTTTATTTCCATCACCCAGCGCGGCTATGCCAAACGCACCCCGGTGACTGCTTATCGCAAGCAGGCGCGCGGCGGCAAAGGCCTGATCGGTATGAGCACGCGCGACGAAGATGAGTTGGAGCATCTGTTCACCGCCGGTACGCACAACAGCATTCTCTTCTTCTCCGATTATGGCAAGGTTTACTCAATCAAGGCGTATGAGATCCCGGAAATGGATCGGACAGCCAAGGGCACTTCATTGATGAATATCCTGCCTTTGATGCCTGAAGAGAAAGTAACGGCCGCGGTGCCCGTCCCCAACTTCGACGACGCCGAGTTTTTGTCAATGATCACGCGCAAGGGGCGAATCAAGCGCATTGAAGTGCAGCAGTTTGCCAATGTACGGCCGAGCGGCCTGCGCGCATTGACCCTGGACGACGACGATAAGTTAGGTTGGGTAAAGCTCACCAGCGGAGAGCAGGACCTTATCCTGGTCAGTGAGCTGGGCAAGGGCATTCGTTTTTCGGAAGAGGATGTTCGGCCGATGGGGCGCACGGCGGCAGGCGTGAACGCGATGCGTCTGGACGATTGGGACCATATCGCCGGCGCGGATGTCGTTACGCCGGGGGATGATCTGCTGGTTATTACGGAAAAAGGGTATGGCAAACGCACAGCCCTGGATGAATACCGCCAGCAGAACCGCTATGGCCAGGGTGTGCGCGCCATGATTTTGGAGCCCTTGCGAACCGGTAAAATCGTCGGTGCGCGCGTCGTCACCAGCGGCGATGAGGTCACCTGCATTTCTTCTAACGGCATTATCCTGCGCACATCGAGCGATTTTATCTCCAGACAGGGCCGCGCCACACAGGGCGTACGGATCATGGATCTGCGCGAAGGCGATACAGTTGCCTCAATCGCTGTCGTCCGTGAAGGGCTGTTGTCAAAGGCACGGGAAGAGTCCGACGGCGAAGCGGCAGGCAATGGGCAGGCCGGCCCGGAAGACCTGGACAAAACAGTCGAAGCGGAATCGTAACTCAGAAGATATCAAGATAGCAGGCCCGGGCGAAAACGCCGGGCTTTTTTTCGCCCGGTGCTTTTTCACAATGATCACGCGGGCGACGATCGATAGGCGATCTGTCGATTTTTACGACGGGCCAGCTCATTACTGTACTGCCTACCCAGCGTGTCCGCGTGGCGCTGCGCCCAATCCGTCAGGCTCGTTTCCGCTGCTGGCGGCGCATCCACATAAAGCAAATCGGCCATCAGGCCCTCTATCTCTTCGGCCGTAATCAAGACATCGCCTAATAACGCGCCCAATAAACGACCGGCCTGCAGGCCCAGCCAGGGAGGTATAGAGACGAGCGGCCGTTCAGCGCCTACCGCCCGCCCTAGCATCTTTACCAGCTCGGTGTAGGTAAAGGTCTCCGGACCAATGGCGTTGATCATGCGATTTTCGCTCTCCTGCCCCTGCTCCACGGCCAGCTTTGCCAGGTCATCAACGTAAATCGGCTGGAGACGGTAACGGCCGTCGCCAAATACGCCGAATATTGGAAATTTGCGCAGCAGCCAGGCGATGTTGTTGATCAGGATATCTTCCTTCCCAAACAAGACCGCGGGGCGAAGAATGGCGTGGGAGATGCCTGTCTCCAGCAGCGCCGCCTCAAGCTCCGCCTTGCCGTGAAAATACTCCAACGGGGAATCAAGAGAGGGGTTTGTAATACTGACGTGCACGATGCGCTGCACGCCGGCTTCTTTGGCAGCGTTAAAGAGCTTCTTTGTGTTGGAAACGGCCGTGGCATGTTGAAAACCTTCGTGATTGAAGCGCACCCAATAGGTGTTGTACAGTACTGATACATCGCGCAGAGAATCCACCAGTGCCGGCGGATCGTCAAAGTTAAAAGGATAGGCTGCTATCTGATGGCCGAGGGAACTGGCGCGCTGCGGGGAATTGGTCAGCGTAATCACCGTCCTGCCGGCGCGCAGCAGGCGGCGAGCAATATAGCTGCCGGAATACCCGAATGCGCCTGTCACGGCGTGGATCGTTTTGGCACTCATTATGTTTACTCCGAGTTTGTTTCACTGCCACGAGCGCTTCTACCTCCAAGCAGCTTGCTGACAGAATTTAGGCGAAGGTTATCGAGGGCCAACAGCGTGGCCACGATGTTGTCGAGCGAGTTAAAGAAGCGCTGCATATTCTGCATGCGCTGCCTGTAAAAGGCGGCCGTTTCAATATCCACATCGGCGCCGGCCGCTTCATCGACCATGTCCAGGCTGTGGTTCACCGTACGCAGGGCAAGATCAAACTCTTGCTGTTCACGCTCGCGCAGAACGCCCTTAATTACTTTCCAAAAGTCGTCTTCGGCCTCGTAATAATCTTTGCGGTCGCCGAGGCGAATCTGCCGGTGGACCATGCCCAGCCGTTCCAGCGCTCGTACATGGGTGCTGACTGCGCCCTTGGTCACGCCGACCTGTTCCACAATCTCGTCCAGCGAAAGGGGTTCAGAGGAGAGGTACACGGCACCATAAATGGCGCCCATGGCCTTGGGAAATCCCCAAAAGTGGCTGATGCGGCTCATGCCCTGGATGAATTCTTCTCGCGCGGCTAAAAGTTCCGGATCCATAAATGTTTTACCATATAAGTACGTTTAGAATATACTAAACGTAATATACAAACAAACACCTTCCCTGTCAAGGGGTATCTGATTGACTGTTCAGAAACCATTCAGTTAGCGGGGTATGTCAGGGTCGCCGGAGCGGTCATATAGAGTAGGTACGCCTCGCCCATTTTCATCTCGCCGATCTGGTTGATGCCGAAAGCGGGCCAATAAACGCGGCCAAAACCGTCTTTAGCCAGGATCAGGTTACCCGCACACGAGGCCAGAGCCTGTTCGATAGGCATCGGCGAGGTGCGCAAATAGGAGACGAGATTCCAGCCGGCTGTCAGGGAGATCGGGCGTGATTCGGGGGGGATGAGCACGCCGTAGAGAGAAAAGTAAGCAGCGTCCTCCATGTAGACCTTGTAACCCGCGTCAGGATCCCATTCCGGTATGTTGTTGATCCCATATTGGGGCCAGTAGACATTTCCGTAAGCGTCTTTGACAAGCACGACTTTGTCCTGGATGGGCGCAAAGATTTGTTCCAGGTCAGCGTCTTGCGGGTCTAGAACGGCCGAAAGCATGTTCCAGCCCGGGCTGAGCAGCTTATACTGCAGCTCCCCAGATGCCGCGGCGACGTGACTGGGCGTATGGCCGGCCGTATCGTAATAATTGCCGAATTGGGCCACGTGCGGGCCTGCCGCGCTGTCTGTGTCCAAATCCTTAGCGGCCGCAGCGGAGAGCGGTTGGAAGAGCAGATCGGCCGTGATTGTTACCAGACCATCGCTGCCGCTGACAGCGGACCGGTATGTAATTTTATCCCCACCGGCCGTAAAGTTCGCATCATCTTCGGCCGTTCCTTCAACCTGGATGTCGTCCGGCGCACTGGCCTTGTCAAAGCCTTCGGGCAGCAGGCGGTTATCTTTGAGATATTCGGTCGCGCGCAGCAAGGTGTAGGTCACCTTGTCCCCGACATCGCCCATAATGCTCTCGTAGATCTGGACCTGGTCGTCACTGTCAATGAGATCATAATGGGGCTCATAAGCAGCCTGGTCTATGTCGGCATCATTGCCGGCAATATCGCCGTTTGCTAATGGGCGGCCCGAATCGAGAAGCGCCTGCCCATTCAACTCTTGCAGGGTCAGATGAATCCAGGAACGGCGCAGCGGGATTCCCGTGGGAAACTTATGCCCGGTCAAATTGGCAACTTCTAAGGAGGCGAGCAGTTGATCGCCGGCCACGTGAGCTTCCTCGATGTTCAGCACGGCCGTCTCCTGGGCCAGAAGAGCCTGGCTGCGGACGATGGCATCGTTGAAATCGGCCGTCGAGGCGGTAACGCCTAACTCAGGGCCATTATCGCGCAGGATGGAAAGCATAAAGGCATTGCCGCCATCAAAGTAATGCTTGCCGAAGTTAGAGCGAAGAGGAGTGGAACTCCTGATAGTGAGCCGCGACGAACCCGAGATGGGCGGCATATGGCATACCTGGCACGAGGTATCTTCGCCTACGCCGTCGCCATAGACGCTATGCTCCCATTCAAGATATGGGGTCTGTTCCGGGAATTCTTCCCCACTGTTGAGCGGATTGCCAGCGGCGTCAAAGGCCGACGTGTACAGCGTGTGACAGGTTGCGCAAAGGGCGGAATCTTCTACCTGCGGGCCATATACAGCCAGAAAGTTGCCGGACATTTTGTTGACGCTGGGATCTGAATACTTGCCAAATATGGAGCGGTCCCTGGTTGAAGTGGTGTCAATGGGGAAATGGCCGCTAAAGGTACCAGGCGAGCCCAGGTTTTCATCGCCAATCTGGTGGCAAATAGCACAAGATACACCATCCATCGCCGCTTCGTGCAGATCGCTGCTGGGGCTGAGGAAACCGTCGCCGAAGATTGCCGTGGATGTGCCATCGGCCGTGGCCTGGGTGTGGGCCATCGGCATATGGCAGGTGGCGCACTTATCTTCAATGGCCGCGCTCAGCGAGGGCGTGCGCAGACTTTCCGATTCTACCTTGGCCTGCCACAGCGGGTCTTTGGCGCTGTTAGCCATCATAGAAGCCTGCCAATTTGTATCAAACGAGACATCCGTTCCCGCACTGTCAGTGAGCGAGCTGTGGCAGCTGGCGCAGTCGCCCGATCCGACAAAAAATGTCGTAGAAAAGGCGGTGAGGGGATCGCCGGCATCCTGGGCGGCGACATGGCCGAGGCCAAACATGATAAACATTAATCCAGCGACAAGGATGAATATGGACTTTTTCGACATGACGCAAATCTCCCCGCGACGCCTGGCAGCCATGATGAAACGTATTTGAGACCGTCGCAAAATTTAACTACATACCATTATATTTAGGTACGGGGGTCAGGGTCAGTGTTGAAACGCCTGAAATTGAGGTGACATTTGTCACTATGACAAGGTTAAGAAAGGTAAAGCCGGTTAAGGGCCCGGATAATCTTCGAGAACTCACCTTCTCTCTGCAAGAATATCTTCCAAGCTCCCTGGAGTCATAAAATAAATTTCCGCCATAACTCTCTGATTCGCGCACTGCACATCAGCCGGTGCGAATACATAAAGAAAATCTCCTCCCCAGGCGAAATCTCCGTAATCGCAGCTGCTGTAGATTTTGTCGGGTTCATGGTGCTCGGGCCACCAGACTGCTTTGGGCTGCAGCCAATTCTGGTAAATGTCCTGTATGTTTCTTATGCGGATATAGTGCCCGGACGCATCGACGTTTCTGTCAAGAGGAATATAAAATCGTGAAATCGTTTCTTTTTCATTGGAATAATAGTGGCCGGTGCCTTCAGAGGTAGTAATGTAACCAGCGATCTGTTCCCAATGCCTGTAATAAGGAAATCCAAAGAGAGGTAAGTTATAAGCAACATCCGGCTCCGATAATGTCCAAAACAGGAAGCGTTCTTCTTCCCAGGGGTATTCTCTCGTGTGATCAACAAATACCTTGTGAGACTGATAAAACGAAAACAGAAATAACAGTGATAGCGACACAGCAATGAAGTATCTTCCATAGCTGTCGCCAAGGATTTGCTTCAATAATCTTTCCGCAGCAACCACGCCTATGGAAATTAAAATTATGAGCGGCGTCAAATATGTATAGATATGTGTGCCCGGCACATCAACCAGCACTTCCATATACAGCCACGGGAAAAGAAACCACAACAATACAAACAGTGAAGTAATTCGCATTTGAAATGATTCAGCGGAAGACGACTGCTTTTCACGCGATGAAACCAAAAAGATCGCTGTGCTGATCAAATACACCAGGAAAAGAACAGAATAGACATAGAAAACTACCCTGGGATTGTAAACCTTAAATGTCACAATTGAACTGGAAATCAAGTCATTGCCACTACTGAGTCTTTCGAACCAATATTCTTTTGTAGAATCTGTAACATTCAAGAAAAAGGGAATATAAAATGCTCCCAGGGTGAGAAAGACAAGGCCGCCGGAGAGGAAAAGATGCATCCACTTTGCCCACGTTTTACCGGAAGGAAAAGCTTTGTACCACTGCCACAGCAAATAAATCACAAACGGTGCAATGAAGATCCCATCGAAGTGCGAGAGCATAGATAATGCCCAGAAGAACATGCCCAGATACAGGCCTGCAGTTCGCCAGGGCGATCTCTTAGTTGCGAGCGTAAGGAAGAAAAGGGCCAGAATATAAAACAAGATAACAAACGACTGATATTGCACGATGCGCGACAGGGCAACAATTATCCCGTTGAAAGAAAAGAAAAAAGCGGCATAGAGCGCGACCTTTTTCCCGAAGTGCATCTTTACAAAATAGTAGAAGATCACGGCAGCCAACAGGGAGGCTGCTGCAAACGGCATTCGAATTAGAAATTGATTTTGATAAGACGGGTCAAGAAAGCCCATCAGATAAGTGATAACAAACTGCGTGGGACCTTTTCTCTGGGCCAGCAAGAAGTCGGTAAAAGACTGGCCTGCCTCCGGCAAGAACAAGGCCTTAATCTCATCACCCTGATAGTCTGAATAGCCAAGGTTGGTAAACCTCAACCAGAACAAACCAATAACCAGCAGAATCAGTGGAAGGGATTCAACAAATCTGTGTTTGTTTATGCCAACAAGACTTTTCATGTGATGAGCGGGGCTGAAGCAGCCTAAGAAGTTATCAGCCGCGCTGCAGGCGATACTACAGCGGCTGTGACGGTTGGGCAAGGTGGTAAAGGGCTATAACAATAACCAGGAAGGAATCATGCGGGTAGGTTTGAATCAGCACATATCCGCGAAGGATTTATTCATAATCGGCCGTTACCTATCCCCAGTCAAATCCGCTAAATAAGGATCAAAAAACGGCCTGGCTGTTACCAACCAGACCGCTCGGGTTTCGTTTTTTAGATTCGACGTTCTAATGTACGTGTGCCGCCAGCTGCGGGCGGAATTTATAGCCGTAGACGATGACGCCTTCTTCGCCGTCGGTGCGCAGTTTGCGCGTGACCATTTCCACGGGCATGCCGATGTAGACCTCGTCGCGATCGATGTCGGTTAGCTGCGCCGTGAGGACGGGGCCTTCATCAAGCTTCACTAAAGCCACCATGTAGGGTGCATTGTGCTCGTAGCCGGCCGGGGCATCGTAAATTGTCGTGTAAGAGAATACCTCACCCGTTCCGGTGAATGTGAAGAGTTCCTGCGCCGGGGCTTCGCATTCCAGGCAGACATCGCGCGGCGGGAACAGCTTTACGCCGCAGTTATCGCAGGTCTCACCGACCAGGCTGTATCGTTGTTGGTTCAGTCGCCAATGACGTGATAATTCCATGATTTCTCCAGACCTCCAGCTTCCATTAAGCTGCAACTGTTGCGCGTTGTAATAGCGTTTAAGGCGCAACCAACCATAATTATCCACGGGCAGCCTATCATTCACTGCCAACAGGCGCTCGTTAACTGTCAAAAGCTATCAAGAGAGACAAAAAAGCCCCAAAACAGGCCGTTTTGGGGCATAAAATATTAGCTAATATCCAGGGATGATCTCAGGGCACGCGCAGGATATGGGTTACCGCCGTCGCGCCGGTTCCGCCGAGATTTTGCGTCATGCCGACGCGCGCGCCGTCGATCTGGCAGGCACCGGCCTGGCCGCGAAGCTGCTGCGCGACCTCTACGACCTGGTAAACACCGGTTGCGCCAAGCGGATTTCCGCGCGCTTTCAGACCGCCCATCGTGCTGATGGGAATACGGCCGTCGCGCCCGATCTCGCCGTCACGCGCCAGCTTCCAGCCCTCGCCCCGCGCCGCAAATCCTGCGGCTTCCAGCGATAAGGCGGCCATCACGGTGAATTCATCATGCAGTTCAAAAAGGTCAATGTCGTCCGGACCCACACCCGCCTGGGCCATCGCCTTTTGCGCGCTCTGGGCAGCGGCCCTCAAGTGCAGGACATCACGCCGGTCATGCAGACCAATGGTGTCCGTGGCCATCGCCGAGCCGGCGATTATCACCGGGTTGGGCACCATGTCCGCGGCTCTTTCGGCGCTGGTGATAATGATGGCCGCGGCGCCATCTCCGTCCGGCGCCACATCAAAGAGAGATACGGGATCGGCGACAAGGGGGGCCATTGTGAAGCGTTCCGCCTTGAGGCGATTCCTGAACATGGCCAGGGGATTATCGGCGCCGTTGGCATGGGCATTGACGCTGAAGCCGGCAAAATCAGCCACCTCGACGCCAAACTCAAACATATAGCGGCGCATCATCAGCGCGCCGGCCCCAGCCATCGTCTGGCCCTGCACCGCTTCGTAGTCGGCGTCCAGGCCAGAAGCCATGGCGGCCACAACCGGCGATCCGGTCTGATCGGTCATTTTCTCCACGCCGACAACCAGCGCCGTTTGCACAAGGCCGCTCTTCACGGCCAGGACTGCCTGGCGAACGGCCGCGCCACCGGAGGCATTCGCCGCCTCCACGGTCACTGCTTCGATACCGCGCAGGCCGGCGAAATCGGCCACGAGTGCGCCTAAATGGTTCTGGTTGCTTAACTGCCCGGCCAGCATATTACCGACGAACAGGGCGTCAATTTCGGAGGTATCCGCATCATCCATGGCCGCTTCGATGGCGTACCAGGAGAGATGGCGTATCGAAGTTTCCCAATGTTCGCGGACGTCTGTTTTGCCAATTCCAATGATTGAAACGTTGTTCATAGTTTTCGGTCGTCAGTCATCAGTTATCAGTTTTCAGTCAGCTTACACTCTACCCTGGTCCCATTATGACATCTTGAGCTTGTCGCGGAAGCGGGTATAGGTCGCGTAGTCGATTTCTGTGCGGCGGGCGATGTAGTCCTCCGTAGAAGGAGCCAGGCCGCGCACTTCCACCAGGCGCTCCGTCGTGCGGATATCGAAGGCGTCGGAACCCGCACCGGAACCGTAGCTGACCATCAGGATACGGTCGCCGGGCCCGGCAACGTCCAGAATGCCGGTCAGGCCGATCATGGCCGAGCCGGAGTAGGTATTGCCGATGCGCGGGCTGAGCAAGCCGGGGGCAATCTGTTCGGGAGTGAAGCCCAACATTTTGGATACGCGCTGCGGGAATTTGGCATTGGGTTGGTGGAACACGGCCCACTTATAATCAGCGGCCGTTGTGCCCAATGCTTCCATCAACGCTTCCGCAGCGCCCATCACATGGCGGAAATAAGCCGGCTCGCCGGTGAAGCGATCGCCGTGCGAAGGATAGTTGGCATGGGCGCGCCGCCAGAAATCAGGCGTGTCGGTGACGAAAGAGTAAGAGGCGTTGATTACGGCCACGGCCTCGTCTGCGGGACCGATGAGGATCGATGCGCCGCCGGCAGCGGCCGTATATTCCAGCGCATCGCCGGGACGGCCCTGGGCCGTATCCATACCGATGCTCAGGGCATATCTGGCCATGCCGGACCCGACAAAGCCCATCGCAGCCTGCATCGCTTCCGTACCCGCTTTACAGGCGAATTCCCAATCGCCGGCCATGGTGTTGGGAACCGCGCCAATCGCCTCAGCCACAACGGTGCTGGTAGGTTTCACGGCATATGGATGGCTCTCACTGCCTACCCACACGGCGCGAATATCGCGCGGGTCAATCTGCGCGCGAGCAAGCGTGTCGCGCGCCGCTTCAATGGACATGGTGACAACGTCCTCATCCAGGCCGCTCACCGCTTTTTCTTTAATCGGCGTACCGCCGACGCCGTCCGTCCACATACGCGAGACTTCGCTCGCCGGCAGCCGGTAACGGGGCACGTAGGCTCCATAGCCGACGATGCCCACGGGGCGGTCCGATCTCATTAATCCGTCTTGGGGAGAATATTGACTCATTTTTATAAAACCTCAATCTTCTTCGGCCAGCAGTTCCTGCGCACGGCCGATATTGATTTTCTTTTCTGCCACGAGTTGATTGGCGATGCGCTGCACCTGGTCGTCGCTCGCCCCGGCGGCCATCGCCACCTGGCGCGCGTGCAGCCGCATATGGCCGCGCTGAATACCCACGGTCGACAGCGCCTTAATTGCCGCCAGGTTCTGCGCCAGTCCCACGGAGGCGATTACCTGCGCCAGCTCGCCGGCGGACTCCACGCCAAGGATCTTCATCGCCACTTTGGCCGTGGGGTGCACCTTCGTGGCTCCGCCGACCATGCCCACGGCCATGGGCAGAACGAGCTGGCCAAACAGGTCGCCGTTTTCGTCGACATGCCAGTCAGTCAGGGACTGGTAACGGCCGTCCCGCGCGGCAAAGGCATGCGCGCCTGCTTCGATTGCGCGCCAGTCATTGCCGGTGGCGATCACGACGGCGTCAATGCCATTCATAATGCCCTTGTTATGCGTCGCGGCACGGTAGGGGTCGACTACCGCAAAAGCATTTGCTTCTTCGATTAGCTTAGCCACCTCAGCGCCGGGAATGCCATGCGAATCGAGCATGTGCGCCGGGATTGTGCCCCTGGCCATGGCCATGCGCTGGTCGGCCAGATTAGACAGGATCCGCAAACTGGTTCGCCCGCCGGTCAGATCAGCAATCATGGGCGCAAGGGCTTCCACGGCCGTATTGACGGCGTTGGCGCCCATTGCATCCCTGGTGTCAAACAGGAGATGCACAATCAGCATCGGGCCGACGGAAGTCTCGGGAAACGGCCGGGCGATAATGTCGCGAGCGCCTCCACCTAATTCGACGATGATGCGGTCACAGCAGTTGGCCTGTTCCAGCAGCGCTTCCTTATTTTCCTCGATGGCGGCAACCGCCGCGTCGAGATCGGGAATATCCAGCACCTGGATCTGGCCGATCATCACCGGATCAGTCGATGTGGCCGTAAAGCCACCGCCGGCGCGGAAGAGCTTCGCCGCATGACTGACCGCGGCCAATACACTGGGCTCTTCAACAGCCATCGGTACCAGGTAATCCTGGCCGTTAATCAAAAAGTTCACGGCAATGCCCAGGGGCAGCTCGAATGTGCCCAGGGTATTTTCAATCATCAGATCGGCCTGGCCGGCGTCGAGCCCACGGCCGAACAGCATCTCTTTTTCTTCTTCATTAAGGCCGGCAAATTCGGCGACTATGTCCAGCCGTTCGCTTATCGGCAGTTTGTAGAAACCGGACAATCGCGATGTCCGTTCATTGTTATTGTTTTGACCCATAGATCCATCCCTGTAGCAATTTCCGCAGGAACTATAAGGCACTTTTCCTGCCAAAACCTATCCAATGGACCGTTACCGGTTACCAGTTACCAGTATGCAGTGGCTGGTGATATTTTCACTGAACACTGATAACTGAACACCGGTCACCGGTCACTGAACATGGCCAAGGACCGTCATGCTGCCGCTGCCAAGGGCGACATCCAGCAAGTTCACACCGGACGGCAGCGAATTCAGCGCCTGGCCGAGACCCAGGTTGACGCCCGTCTCCAGCATCGAGAGCATGGAAGAAGGAATCGGCAGCACACCGGCTGAGGCATTCAAGACTTGAAAGCGCAGGCGGCCGTCCGTGACGACGGGCTGCAGCTGCGCAGTCATGGGAAGAGAGACCGGTCTGGTGATACTGCCGCTGATGGTTACATTCTGCGGTGTGAAGTTGACCTGTACATTCTCAATTCGCGCCTCATCGTTTTCGAAGGCGCCTCCCTGCGTGGCCAGATATTCGGCCAGATCGGCGTCAGTCATCGTGATTGTAAAATCGCCATTGGCATTGGGCATGATTGCGGACAGCTTACGCTCGAGGGCGGTGGCCCCAGTCGCCACGGCAGCGCCGCCGGAAAGCCCCTCTCCGGCAACGGCCGTTGAGACAGCATTATTCCCCTGCAAGACGGCCGTGGCCGCGAGCTGGCCCGCCTGATCGGCGATGGCCGCCGCTGTGGACGCGGCAACGGCCGCGCGAGTGGCGGCAGCAGATACATCTTCCGGTGAAATCTCGACATCAGGTGTATTTACATCCCAGGGAAGTTCAAGTGAAAAACGGCAGGCCAATGTTGTCAGAGATAGAATGAGCAACAGCAGCGCGCCCTTTGATTTCAAACCAAGCATTTTAACTCCTTGACCCGCGATCTAACCTCGGGTAGCATACTTTCACTCGCACCCATACAGTAGTACCATACAGATTGCAGCGAGTGACGTTTATTGCGCTAATTTCTGCGGCAACAAGGATGAAATCTACCACACTAGCGGCGCTGGCCTTAACCCTTTTAATGTTCCTGCTGGTTTTGCTGGCGGCCTTTGTTTTCGTATTTCAGGGGCAGCTTGCGCTGCGCGATGATCTGGCGGGGTCACAGAGTGAGATCGAAACACTGCGGCAGGATCAGGCACAGCTTCAGCTTGAACAATCATCGCTGCAAGCGACGGCCACCAGGTTATCCGCCGCCCGTGCCACGTCCGATGCGGAAAGTTTATCCCTGACAACCCAGCTCGCCGAAACAGACCTGACGGTGACGGCGCAGGCGGCGGAATCCGCAGAGCTTCTTGAGGATAAAGAAAGCGCGCAGGCTACGCGACAATTTTACGAGGATACGGGCCCACTGGTGGCCATTATTGAGCCACGGCCGTCTTTTAATGGCGTTGTGGGAGAGGAGATCACATTACTTATCGTGGCCAGCGATGCAGTCGGCGTACGGGCGATCAACATCAGCATTAATGATGAGCTCATCGATGATGTGCCGCTGACGCCTGAGAAGAGCGTGGTGGTGAGCCAGTTGTGGACGCCTGATGCCCCCGGACCGGCGATTATCACGGTAACGGCCGTGAACGAACAGGGTAAAACCAGCCAACCGGCGGCTATTACTATTCAAGTGCAAAACCCCTCCCCAACGGCGACGGTTACAGCAGCGGAAACTACAACTGCAGCAGCGGAAGTAACCGTGGAAGCAACGGCCGAAAACAGGTGAAAGGCTGCCAATTAGCCGGTATAATTAGGCTAAAGAAACTATCGCGAAGCAGCCGGCAAACCGATGCCGCTGCTAATGAGCTGAATAAGGATAATGAAGTGCCCATATGTCATTAAATCGCCAGCCAGGTCCTATGAATGTTGATGCGCTGCAGATGCTGCGCGAAAAGGAACTCAAAAAGGGGGCGGATGTCTTGGCGGCCGATGGGGAGTTCGTGGGCAAGGCGCTTCGCCTGCACCATCGTCCAGATGATGTTGATCCCGAGCTCAAGCTTTATGCATGCTATCTGGAAGTGAGCAATTTGCTGATGGGTTCCCATATATTTATCCCTGTTGACTTCATCGCCGACTATGACCCGCGGGCCAACCGCGTAACGTTAACCGTTCCCGGACGCGTGGTGCTCAATGAAACGTGGGATCGCGAGCCTTCCTTTGTCGCCGGTTACCATGACACCTCCGAGGAACTGGCCTTATAGAACTCTATTCAATTTGATCTTTTATGATTGGTCCAGGCAGCCTGCTTTGTCATCACGCTGCCGGTTAAAATTGGTGGAGAATTAGCGCCCGCGGCCGGCCGGCGTCCATTCTGGCGCTCTGTCTTTCAGCGGTCCCTGCTTGACTGCCCCAGATCGCTGTTCTTTGGCTATTTCTTCCAACATCACCTGCATGGTCAGCAAGAATTCCGGCTGAAAATCAACTTTGCCGCATACATCACATTTGCTGGCCGGGGCATTGGGTAGAACAATCATGTGCATGCCAAACATGCGCATATAAGGCAAAACAGCCGGTTGGCACCGGCCTACATAACATTCGTCACATTGTTCAACCACCATAGATGTACCTGTGCTAACTAGTTAGCGGCCTGGGCATAGTGGGGAACTTCTCCCCAATCGGCGGGAGGCCAATAAACGAAAAACGCTTTACCTAACAGATTCTCTTCCGGTAGAAAACCCCAGGAATGCGAATCACTCGAATTGTTTCTATTATCCCCCAGGACAAATATTGTGTCCGGGGGAACATCCCATTCTCCACTGTAGCCTGGTGAATCGGCGATATAAGGTTCGTCTAACGCTTCACCGTTAACCCATACCGTCCCATTGTCGATCTTCACATTATCGCCTGGCAGGCCGATGACGCGTTTGATCAGGTTAAGTTCATTTCGCGGGTGGCGAAATACAATGATATCGCCAACTTCGGGTTCATCAAGCAGGTAGGAAAGATTATTGATGACCAGGTATTCACCATCAAGCAGCGTAGGATTCATACTGCTGCCATCGATTCGGTAACGGCCGATGAGGCTGTGCACCAGCCAGAAAATGAAAAAGGTAAGCAGCAGCGTCTCAATGATTTCGCGGATAAATACCTCGGGAGGTTGGCGAAACTCAGCTTGATTTTGTGGCTCAGATTCCGTCTGGGAGAATTGTTCTGGCTCTTGTGGCGCCATATTCGCTGTTGCCATAAGCGATTACCTTTTCAATCTGCAGGTTCCGTTGTGCGAGAAGCGGGCTGAACACAACATAACCTATCGCTGGCGATTATAGTCTAGCGAAATAGGCAGCGCAAACCCCATTCACGCCCGGTTTAGCTACCACTACCCGCACTGGAATTCATTCCTGTTATCTTTACCAGGAAAGTTCAGAATAGCGGCAGTTCATATTAATTCCCCGGCCCTTGTACCCTGGCAGGATTGGTCACAGTTCTAACCGTTTGCGAAAAGGCCGCGCTGCTGCTTTCACAGAGTTCAACGATGTTGTTGTATCGGCTCCGCCCATGATATAATTCTGGCTACAAGTGGGCCATTAGCTCAGCTGGCAGAGCAGGTGACTTTTAATCACTTGGTCGGGGGTTCGAATCCCTCATGGCCCACCACACAGGTCCCATATCAAAAGATATGGGACTTTTTTGTTTATGCCTGTTATTCTATATGGAATAAAATAGCACTAATATCTTAAGGAAAGGATTAGGCTGAATCTTCCCCGCTTCTCAAAAACCAAAAACTACAGGTTAGTTTTCGGGTAATCGAAAAGATCGCCACCGATCACGGCCTTGAGGCGAATATCGCCCTGGTTGAGAACGAACCTGTGCGCGAGACATTAGCGCAATTGAATCGCAGTGATCTTGCCTTTCTGCGTGAATTAGCAACGGCCGTGGATGCTGAAACATGGGTCGAAGAAGAAACCCTGTATTTCCAGGCGCGGGCAATATCTGGTAGGCGGACTGTTTTCAATCGTAACTGCGTGCCACAAAACGGCCGCGACCGGCGGCGGCGATGAACTGGCCATCCTCCACAATGATTTCGCCGCGGCTTAGCGTGGTCTCCGGCCAGCCTTTCAAGGCCAGACCCTCATAAGGCGTCCAATCCACGTGCTCATGAAGGGTCTCCGTCGACAAAACGATTTCGCGCTCCTGGTCAAAAATGACCAGGTCGGCATCACAGCCGGGTAAGATGCGCCCTTTGCGCTTAAATCCTGCCAGTTCAGCGGGGATGGTGCAGCAGGCGTTAACCCATTGGTTTAAAGATAGACGGCCGGTCGCCACGCCGGCGGAGTAAACGGCCGCGTAGCGGCTCTCCACCGAGGGCACGCCACCCGGGATCTTGCTGAAGTCATCCAGACCAGTCGCTTTCTCAGCGCTGGTAAAAGGGCAGTGGTCTGTGGTAACCACCTGCAAATCGCCATTTGATAACGCGCGCCAGAGCGCTTGTTGGGCATCTTGGTCACGTATGGGCGGCGAACAAACCGGCAGCGCGCCCAACACGCCGGGCGCATCATAGACTTCCTGCGTCAATAGCAGATACTGCGGGCATGTTTCTCCTGTCACGGGCAAACCGCGCCGGCGCCCGGCGGCGATCTGCCGGACCGCCTCGTCGCAGGTTACGTGAAAGATGTGCACACGCGCGCCGGTATAGGCTGATAGTTCAACGACGCGGGCCACCGCCTCACCTTCGAACGGCGCTGGGCGGCTGCGGGGGTGCCAGTGAGGCGATCTGTTGCCGGCGGCCAGATTACGTTCAATCAGCGTGCAAATCACATCCCAGTTCTCAGCATGAACAACGGCCAGACCGTTCACGGCGGCAATCGC
Organism: Promineifilaceae bacterium (SeqCode); assembly: GCA_046259725.1. Classification (GTDB taxonomy): domain Bacteria; phylum Chloroflexota; class Anaerolineae; order Promineifilales; family Promineifilaceae; genus JAACFF01. Next base: position 28,754 of record JBJYWZ010000366.1, read on the forward strand.
ATCCAGGGCCTTCAGCAACTGCCCGTCATCCAGGCGCAGCCCGTAGGCCATATAGAGCTTGAAGCTGCCACAGCCTGCAGCATAAGCGTCCGCAACCTGGTCAAGCTTTCCGATTTCATTTGGGCCGATAGTCATGTGCAGGCCATAATCGATGACGACCCTGGGATCGGCCAGCGCGCGCCGCTCAGCCAGGGCATGCACCATCGACTCTTCGACACGCGGTTCCACAAAATCCACGATAGACGTCGTCCCGCCAAGCGCGGCAGCCCTGGTTCCCGTAAAGAAGTCGTCAGAAGAGACGAAAGCGCCGATCGGCATTTGCATGTGAACATGGATGTCCACGGCTCCCGGTGTAACCAGTTTTCCCGCAGCGTCGATAACGCGCTTGCCACTCAGGTTCCGGCCAATCGCGGCGATCGTTTCTCCCTGTACGGCGACATCGGCAACGGCCGTTGATACGCCGCTGACAATCATGCCATTCTTTATTACCAGATCGTAGGTCATATCGTTCTCCAGCTTGGAAACAAGAATTCTGCGCGAGTTGAATCAAATCAACTGGTTGAAATTATAGCCAGGAGAAGCGAAAAAGGCCCCGCTGGTGCAGGGCCTTTTCGGGAAGAGGAGAAAAAGGAGGACTATAAATAAATATCGTGGTTCAGCAATACAATAAAAATTTAGCTGCCACAAGAACAATCATATTATAACTAGATAGGTTTTCGTGCCCAGGATTTCTTATCTTCTACACATATTCAATCAATAGCCGGATTTATCGCGAACGTGTTATGCTAGGTAAACAATTTGCTAACGCTGGAATCTGGCGATACTCCTCTAACGTAGTGTTCGCAAAACAACCTCAGCACATGGAGGTAATTTGGTAAATAAAATGACCATCCAGGAAGAAAAACAACGCTGGCAGGAAGAGACCGTCGATCCCCTGATCGAGCAGTTCCCCGAGCGGAAAGATATCTTTGAGACATCATCCGAAATCGCGATTGAACGTCTGTACGTGCCCGAGGAAGAGGGAACGCATTACCTGGAGAAGCAGGGATTTCCCGGTGAATACCCCTTTACACGAGGTGTGCAGCCGACGATGTACCGCGGGCGATTCTGGACCATGCGCCAATATGCCGGATTCGGAACGGCCGCCGAATCCAACGCGCGCTATAAGTTCCTGTTAGAACAGGGCCAGACCGGCCTCTCCGTCGCCTTCGACCTGCCGACACAGATCGGCTATGACGCTGACGACCCACTGGCTGCCGGTGAAGTTGGCAAAGTCGGCGTCAGCATACCCAGCCTGGAGGATATGGCGCTTCTGCTGGACGGTATCCCTCTGGATAAAGTCAGCATCAGCATGACCATCAATGCTCCCGCGGCCGTTCTCCTGGCCATGGTAATTGCCGTAGGGAAACGCCAGGGCGTGCCCATGAGGCAGCTGCGAGGCACGGTACAGAATGATATCCTGAAGGAATATATCGCCCGCGGCACCTATATCTTCCCACCGCAGCCGTCGATGCGCCTGATCACCGATGTGTTTGACTTCTGCAGCCGTGAAATCCCGAGCTGGAACACGATCTCCATTTCCGGCTACCATATCCGCGAAGCAGGGAGTACGGCTGCCCAGGAAATCGCTTTCACCCTCGCCGACGGCATTACGTATGTTCAGGCAGCCCTAGATGCCGGCCTGGATATCGATGACTTCGCCCGGCAATTATCCTTCTTTTTCAACGCTCACAATAACTTTCTGGAAGAAATTGCGAAATTCAGGGCCGCCAGACGTATGTGGGCACGCATCATGCGCCAGCGATTCAGGGCGGACGATCCGCGCAGTTGGAAGCTGAGATTCCACACACAGACGGCAGGAAGCACGCTCACCGCCCAACAGCCGGATAACAATGTCGTACGCGTCGCCTTGCAAGCATTGGCGGCGGTATTGGGGGGTACACAGAGTCTGCATACCAACAGCCGCGACGAAGCATTGGCCCTGCCGACGGCCGAAGCGGCGCAATTGGCGCTGCGTACGCAGCAGATCATCGCCCATGAAAGCGGCGTTGCCGATACTGTCGATCCGCTCGGCGGTTCCTACTATCTTGAGCAGCTGACCGACGAGCTTGAAGAACGGGCACAGGCTTATATCCAGACTATTGACGAGATGGGCGGCATGCTGGCGGCGATTGAAAACGGCTATGTCCAGCGTGAAATCCAGGAAGCAGCCTATCGCGCACAGCGAGACCTGGAAACGAAGCAGTCGATCATCGTCGGCCTGAATCGTTTTCAGGACAATAACGAAGAACTGCATATCGCAACAATGAAAATCGATCCGGCAATCGAAGCCGACCAGAGGCGGCGCCTTACCGCTCTGCGCGCGCGCCGCGACAACCAGCGAGTTGCTGAATTGAGGACGCAGTTGGAAACGGCCGCTTCAGCAGAAACAAACCTGCTGCCCCTTCTTATAGAATGTGTTGAAAACGATGTAACGTTGGGCGAAATTTGCGATACACTGCGCCAGGTCTGGGGCGAATACCGCCCCGGATATGGTATATAGCGCCAGGCCTAAAGGAGGGCAAGATGATCACCAAGATTAATCACATTGCCATCGTGGTTCCCGATCTCGATGAAGGGACAGGATTTTGGGCCGAGGCATTGGATCTACCAATCAGCAAGATCGAAAATGTGCCACAGCAGCAGGTGCGCGTCGCCTTCCTTCCTGTCGGCGAAAGCAATATCGAACTGCTGGAACCAACGGATGAAGACAGCGGCGTCGCCCGCTATCTGGCGAAGAAAGGCCCAGGCCTGCACCATATTTGTCTGGAGGTCGATGACCTTGGTGAAACGCTTCAGCGACTGAAAGAGGCAAATGTTCAGCTAATCGACGAGGAACCGCGTTCGGGGCACGACGGCGTAAAATTAGCGTTTATTCATCCAAAAGCAAGCGGGGGTACGCTTGTCGAACTATACGAATTGCCCCGGGATGAATGACACTCGTTTTCCACCGAGATGTGCTTTATCTGGGCATTTATTTCTGGTATTATGTAGTCAGGCTATCGCTCTGGTGGCAGAGCGTCGTGAGTCAAACTAATTGAAA
>JBJYWZ010000367.1:0-2014 GCA_046259725.1 Promineifilaceae bacterium (SeqCode)
GGCTCCTTGGCGCCGCGGAAGCTTTGCGCGACACGCTCTCCAGCAGTATGACGCCCGAGGAAGGAAACCTGTATGAAGCTAACGTGGCCAGACTGCGCGCGGCAATGGAGCCTGGTGCGCTGGAGCAGGCGTGGCGGATAGGGCGCGGAATGGATATGGATTCGGCCGTCAACCTGGCTCTGAGTGAAGGTGAAATTAATGCCAGTTAGTCAATCCTGGCCCGGTGGTGTGGTCACCTTTCTGTTTAGTGACATCGAAGACAGCACACCTCTGTGGGACCAACATCGTGGGGCGATGCGCACGGCGCTGGCCGTACATGATGAGATTCTGCAAACGGCCGTATCCTCCAACGGAGGCCTGATTGTCAAAACCACCGGCGACGGCGCAATGGCGGCGTTTGTCTCACCCTCGGCAGCCTTGGCGGCTGCCCTGGACGCACAGCGTGCGCTACGGGATGCAGCCTGGGAGACCATTGCCCCGGACAGAATTCGCGCGCGTATGGGCCTGCATACCGGGGAAGCGGAACTCCGCGCCGTCGCCGTCGAAATCGATCGCCCGCAAGGCGAAGAGTCCGCGCGCGAAGCCTATGAAATCGGCCGGGCCCAGGGATACCGGGATATACAAAATCTGGCCCTCAACGCTATGGCTCGCTGGGCGCTGACCGGGGGCGATATTCAGGCCGCGGCCGCTTATCTGGCCGAAGCGCGCCAGATACGGACCGGGCTGGCAATGCCGATCTTAATCATGGCCCAGGCTTACGTCGAATCGATGGTCGCCCGGGCCACCGGGGATCTGGAGGGCGCACTGCGTGTTCTGAATGAGGGCGTGGAGGCTTTGCGTCTTTCCCGCCACCGGCACTTCGCCAACGTCCTGGACAGCGAAATGGCGCACACTTTGCGGCAGAGCGGCGACCTGGCCAGCGCGCTGGAGATTTACCGCCGCACGATCATTTTGTGGCAGGACGTGGGCCGGCGTGGAGCTGTTGCTAACCAGCTAGAATGTTTTGCCTTTATAGCCACCGCTGCAGGCCAGCTTGATCGCGCAGCGCGGCTCTTCGGCGCTGCGAAAGCCTTGCGCGAGACACTGGATCAAAAGATGATGCCTGAAGAGAAAAAGGAGTATGATGCTTACGTAAGCGACCTGCGCGAAATGATGGACAGTGGCGCGCTGGCGGAAGCGTGGCAGGCCGGGCGCGGGATGGATCTGGATACGGCGGTGGCCTACGCTCTGGAAGAGGCAGATGAACATGAAGGTTGAACCTGAGCGGCTGCTCGAACGCCTGGAAGCGATTGCGCGATCAGTCGCAGACAGCGGCCAGGGCCTGGCGCTGATCGGTCTGGGCTCAGCAGGGGCGGACCTGGATCGCCTGGACAGCTATTCCGACCTCGATTTCTTCGTCATCGTCGAGCCCGGCACAAAGCCCGGTTTTTTGTCCTCGCTTGCGTGGCTGGAAGACGCGGCTCCCGTTGTCTATGCCTTTCTGAACACAGCCGACGGCTACAAGCTGCTGTTTGAGGACGGGATCTTCGCCGAGATGGCCGTCTTCGAGCCTGAGGAATTGGCGCATATCCCTTTTTGCGGCGGCCGCTTCGTGTGGCGCGCGCCCGGTTTTGAGCTGCCCGTGCCATTGGCCGGCAACGCGCTGCCGGAACGTGGACCCACTCATTCTGCGGAGTGGCTGGTTAATGAAGCGCTGACCAACCTGTATATCGGGCTCGGCCGTTACCGGCGCGGCGAGAAGTTGAGCGCGGCGCGCTTCATCCAGGGGCATGCCGTGGATCGCGTACTGGAACTGGCGCCATTTTTAGAAGAAACACAAACAGGGCAGCCGGACCCTTTCGATGCGGCGCGCCGTTTTGAACGTTCTTTCCCGGAGACGGCCGTTCACCTGCCGCAGTTCATGCCCGGCTACGAGGAGAGCCCCGCCGCCGCGCGGGCCATCCTGACCTTTCTGGAGGCGCGGTTCGAGATCAATCCGGCAATTAAGTCGGCGATCCTGGAGCGCTGTTAGCGC
>JBJYWZ010000368.1:0-4334 GCA_046259725.1 Promineifilaceae bacterium (SeqCode)
GGGGATCACGTCTGCTCCGTATGCACAGGCACGGCCTGCCACATTAAGGGCTCGCAAGCGCTGCTGCAGCATATGCACGAGGAATACGATCTCCAGCCCAACGAAACGAGCGCGAATAATGAACTGTCATTGCTCACTGTACGCTGCATCGGCGCCTGCGGCCTCGCGCCGGCCGTCGTCATTGACGGAACGGTTACGGGCAATATGACCGTAGACGAACTGGATCGCCGCCTGAGCGAGCACGGTTTACAAGGATTTATCGAGAAATGACTCCAGAAGAACTGTACGAGATGGAACAAGATGAGCGCGAGAAGGCGTCGCAGTACACGCACGAGATCCACGTCTGTACGGCCGCCGGATGCCTCTCTCTGAGGAGCGACGCGCTTAAAGAAGCGCTGAAGGAAGAATTGGAGGCCAACGGAGACACATCAACGTGCAGGGTAAAGGGCGTAGGCTGCCTGGGCCTGTGCGCGTCCGGGCCGCTGGTATCGGTTGCTCCGGAAGGCACTCTTTACGCTAAAGTGAAGCCGGAGGATGCGCCGGAGGTGGTCGCATCTATTGGCGAAAAACCTGTTGAGCGGCTGCGCTGCGCAACTGACGTACCCTTTTTCCAGAAGCAGACTAAGGTAGTGCTCGCGAACAACGGGACGATCGATCCGGAAGAGATCAGCGACTATATCGCTGCCGGAGGATACCAGGCCCTGGCGAAAGCGGTTACGGAAATGTCACCGATTGAAATCATTAACGAGGTGACGAAGAGCGGCCTGCGCGGGCGCGGCGGAGCGGGTTATCCCACGAGCCTGAAATGGATGACGGTGGCCAAGGCGCTCAGCGACACGAAGTATGTGATCTGCAATGCGGATGAGGGCGACCCGGGCGCGTTCATGGACCGCAGCGTGTTGGAAGGGGATCCGCACCGCGTTCTGGAAGGGATGGCTATCGGCGCTTATGCCGTCGGCGCGAGCAAAGGATATATCTATGTGCGCGCCGAGTATCCCACGGCGATTGAGCGCTTGAAGCGGGCGATCCGCCAGGCGAAGCGCCTGAATGTGCTGGGCCACGAAATTTTCGGCACAACATTTGACTTTAATATCGATATTCGACTGGGCGCCGGCGCTTATGTGTGCGGCGAGGAAACAGCGTTGATCGCCTCGATTGAAGGTAGGCGGGGCTCGCCGCGGCCACGCCCCCCCTACCCGGCCGATTACGGCCTTTACGGGCAGCCCACCTTGATCAATAACGTGGAAACCCTGGCCAATATCCCGACGATTATCAACAAGGGCGGGGATTGGTACGCCGGGTTCGGCACGGAAGACAGCAAGGGGACGAAGGTCTTCGCGCTGGCCGGGCAGATTAAGAATACTGGCCTGATCGAAGTGCCGATGGGTATGAAGCTGCGTGACATCATCTATGATATCGGCGGGGGCATGGTGGAAGGGCGCACGTTTAAGGCGGTGCAGACGGGCGGCCCGTCCGGCGGCTGCATCCCGGCCGAGCATCTGGACACAGCGGTCGAATATAAGTCACTGCGGGAGCTGGGCTCGATTATGGGCTCCGGCGGTATGATCGTGATGGATAATACGGCCGATATGGTTGAGGTGGCCCGCTACTTCATGGAATTTTCGAAGGAAGAATCATGTGGCAAGTGTATCCCGTGCCGCGTGGGAACCACCCAGATGTTCAACATCTTGAGCAAGATTATCGCGGGAGAAGGCACGGAAGAGGATCTGGCGATGCTGCGCGAGCTGTGCGACCTGGCCCAGAACACGAGCCTCTGCGGGCTGGGACAATCCGCGCCGAATCCTGTTCTCAGTACGCTGCGTTATTTCCCCGACGAATACAGCGAAAAGTTGGTGGAAACAGCAGCCGGCGTGCCCGCCTGAGCGGCGCGTACCAACCAGGAGAATGAGCAATGGTAACACGTGCACGTATCAAAACGCTGACAATTGATGGCCAGGCGCTGGGTGGGCGCGAAGACGAGACCATCCTGGAACTGGCGCGCGAGAACGGGATCGACATCCCCACCATGTGCCAGATGGGCGGGCTGTCCATCCTGGGCGCCTGCCGGCTTTGCCTGGTGGAAGTAAAGGGTTGGAACCGGCTGGTTCCGGCCTGCGCGACCTATATTGACGAGGGCATGGAGGTCATTACGAACTCGCCACGCCTGCAGAATTATCGCCGCCAGATCATTGAGCTGTTATTCGCTGAAGGCAACCATGTCTGTTCGGCGTGCGTTTCCAATGGGAACTGCGAACTGCAGGATATGGCGGTGAAGCTGGGCATGGACCATGTCCGTTATCCTTTCCTGAACCCGGTGCGCAAGGTGGATATGAGCCATGAACGCTTTGTGCTGGACCGCAATCGCTGCATTTTGTGCGCGCGCTGCGTGCGCGTTTGCGACGAAATCGAGGGGGCGCACACCTGGGATATCGACGGGCGCGGTGTAGAGGCGCGCATCATTGCCGATCTCGACGACCCCTGGGGCGAGTCGCAGACCTGTACATGGTGCGGTAAATGCGTCAACCTCTGCCCCACGGGCGCGCTTGTGGAGAAGGGGAAACCGGCCGGCGAGATGGTTAAGCGGCAAGATTTCCTACCCTACCTGAAGAAGATGCGCGGAGGTATAGAACAATGAGCAAAGTGAAGGTCGCCACGACGTGGCTTGATGCCTGTTCCGGCTGTCACATGTCGATTTTTGATATGGACGAACGGCTGCTGGAGCTTGCCGAAGTCGTCGAATTTGTCTATACGCCGCTGGTTGATAATAAGGAGTTTCCGGAAGGGGTGGACGTTACGATTGTCACCGGCGCGGTGGGCTACGATGAAGACCTGGAGAAACTACACAAGATCCGGGCAAGGACGAAGCTGCTGGTGGCCCTGGGAGACTGCGCCGTGGCCGGCAATGTGCCAACGATGCGCAATCCATTCAAGGTAGCCGATATTATGGAGCATACTTATATCGAACTGGCTACGGTAAACCAGGAGCTGCCGAGTATCTCGCTGCCGAAGATGCTGCCTTTTGTACGGCCGGTGCACGAGATCGTGCATGTCGACCTGTTTGTTCAGGGATGCCCGCCTTCGGCCGATTTGATCTACACCATTTTGACGGAACTGGTCGCGGGCCGCATGCCCGACCTAGCGGACAAGATGCGTCCAGGGGCATAAGAGATTATGGCTAACACAATAATAATCGACCCGGTCACCCGGATCGAAGGACACGCGAAGATAAGCATATACCTCGATGAGGACGGCGCTGTCGCGGACGCGCACATGCACGTGACTCAATTCCGGGGTTTTGAGAAGTTCCTGGAAGGGCGTCCCTTTTATGAAACGCCGGGCATCATGGGCCGCATCTGCGGCATTTGCACGATCAGCCATGAGCTGGCCTCGGCGCAGGCGTGCGAAGCGATTATGTCGGTGCGCGTGATGGGCACGGCGCGCAAGCTGCGCGAGATCGCCAATTACGCCTCGCTCATCCAATCGCACGCGCTGAGCTTTTTCTACCTCTCATCGCCGGACCTGCTGCTGGGAATGGAGTCTGATCCGGCGGAGCGCAATATTTTCAGCATGCTGGCCACGCACCCTGAGATTGTGCGTGACGGCGTGAAGCTGCGCAGTTTCGGCCAGCGCGTGATCGAGCGCATAGCGGGCCGGCGGCTGCACCCGACCTGGATCGTGGCCGGGGGCGTGAGCGAGCCGCTGTCGGACGAGGTGCGCCAGGAAATCCTGGGCGAAATCCCGGAGATGTATCGCATCGTGCGCCGGTCTCTGGACTGGTTGAAGCGCATCCTGGATGATTTCCAGACTGAAGCGCGGACGTATGCCAATTTCCCCACGCTGTACCTGGCGCTGGTGAATGAGCATGAACCGGTGCTCGAGCTGTACCGCGGTCGCCTGCAGTTCGTAGATTCGACGGGCACCAAGGTGCTGCAGGATTTCCACCGCGACGAGTATCAAAGCTATATCGGGGAGGCGACAGAGCCGTTTAGCTTCCTGAAATCGCCTTATTACCTGCCGATGGGTTATCCGGACGGTATTTACCGCGTGGGACCGCTGGCGCGGCTGGTGGTGACGCCGACGATGGGCACGCCGCAGGCGGACCAGGAGCTGGCGGAGTTCCGCGGCTATAATCACAGCAGTTCGTTTTTGAATCATTACGCGCGTCTTATTGAGTGCCTGCACTGCCTGGAACGGATGGAGGAACATCTGCAAGACCCGGAAATCCTGAATAAACGCGTGCGGGCGCACGCCGAGGCGAATGTGGACGAGGGCGTGGGCGTGACGGAAGCGCCGCGCGGCACGTTGATCCACCATTACCGCGTGGACGAGCAGGG
>JBJYWZ010000369.1:0-4961 GCA_046259725.1 Promineifilaceae bacterium (SeqCode)
TCTGGGGGCGCATTGTCGTTAAAGCAGTCGATCGCGAACTTCCAGGAACCATCCTTCTGCTTCATTAGAATCGACAGGAACTTACCGCTGCCGCTTATCGCCCTCCCTCCTTCCTTGGGCGTCATGGCGTAATCGTAGTTGCCATGCCCATAAGCATGGTCACCCAGGATGCGAAGTTCATCGGGGTAGACGGTCATCTCCGTGTCGAAGAGATCGAACATGGGACGGTTTCCCTGGCGAATTTCCTCGAGCCCTACGCGCGCCGGCGCGCCGGGCGGCATCTGCTTCCCTTCGGGACTCCACACCGCTATCCAGCGATCCATGTCCCCGGCGTTTATGGCCGCGATATACTCACCAAGCAGTTCGTTGATCAAGACCGTATCGCTGTTTTGCTTTTCCAATACCATCTTCGGCTCCTTCCCGAGATCAATCGGATCTAGATTATTTGCCGCTAGTCTACTATCCAGGCGTCCACTTTTCGTCCACAACGCTCTTGTGTGCCAGTTGCCCGATGCTTTATAATGTTTTTGTACGGTTTGTGCTTTGCTGGGGAGGGCTGGAATGAACACCCACCTCAAATTATTGGGACCGGTTCAAATAATCCAGGGGTGCAGCGAGCCAGAGATGGAGAGTAAAACTGGTTCGCTGCCCCGTTTCCGCTCGCGTCGCACGGTGGCCTTGCTCGGCTACCTGGCGGTTGAACGCCGCCCTCACGCGCGCGAGCATCTGGCGGCCCTCTTCTGGCCCGACCATCCTCTATCCAGGGGGCGCAGCAACCTGCGCCGCGAACTGTATAACCTGGCTCAGATGCTGCCGGACTGCTGGCAGACCGACTCGCAGGCCGTCGCCTTTGCTCCTGCGGCCGGAACCAGTATCGATATTGACCTGCTGAAAAACCTTGAAAACGAAAAGCGCTGGCAGGAAGCAGCCGATCTCTTGGCTGGCGAATTTCTCGAAGGGCTGTACCTGGATGATAACCAGGAATTCGAAACCTGGCTGCTGGCCGAGAGAGCGCGCTGGTGCGAGCATTCGAGGGTTATCTTGCAGAGCGCCTGTGATGAACTTATTCACCTTGGCCGGTATGCCGCTGCACTACCCAACGCGCGGCGCCTGCTGCGGCTTATGCCCTGGGACGGAGACGCCCACCTGCGCATCATGCGCCTGCTGGCCTGGACGGGCCGGCGCGAAGAAGCCCTGAGGCAGTACGCTCTATGCAAACAGGCACTGGCTGAAGAACTGGGCATCGAGCCATGCGCAGAGACAGAGGCGCTTTACCGGCAGATCCAGGCCGGAGAGCCTGGCGCGCCGCCGGCGCCGCCCGCTTTTCTGGTTTCAGGCGCCGAGGATCTGCGTGATGGACGGCCGTTCTTTGCGCTGCGCGAACGGGAAATGGCCTGGTTGAACAGCCAGTTGGAGGGCGCCCTGAGCGGTCACGGTGCTGTTGCGTTCATGACGGGCAGTCCTGGACGCGGCAAAACGGCGCTTATGGACGCTTTTAGCGATCGGGCATTGGCTGTGTATCCTGAGCTGCTAATCGCCAGGGGCAACTGCGCCGCTTATGTCAGCATAGGTCCTTCTGCCAGCTTCGGAGACCCCTACCTGCCCTTCCGCAACATCATGGCTATGCTTAGCGGGGATGTTGAAAGCAAATGGGCAGCAGGATCGATCAGCACCGCGCACGCGTGCCGTCTCTGGAACGCGCTGCCGCTCGTCGCCCAGGCCTTGCTGGAAAACGGCCCGCGCCTGCTGGATATCTTCCTGCCAGGACCGGCGCTCCTCGATCGGGCAAAGACGGCCGAACCGGCGGGCGCGCCCTGGTTGGAGCAGCTTGCGGATCGCGTTCAGCGCGGTCAGATCGCGGCAGCCAGCGTGGAACAAAGCGCTCTCTTTGAGCAGTTCAGCAATGTGCTGCTTGCTGTCGCCACGAAACGACCGCTCCTGCTCCTCCTCGACGATGTCCAATGGATGGATGCCGCCTCTATTGGTCTCCTCTTTCACCTGGTGCGGCGTATCGCGAACGAGCCCAGCAGAATCCTCATCCTCTGTGCCTACCGTCCGCAAGAAATCATTCGTGTCCGGAGCGGTGTACAGCGACAGTTGGCAAGCGCTTTAAGCGAATTCCGGCGTATGTTCGGCGATGTATGGCTCAGTCTGGGTTGGGCCGATGAACGAGAGGGGCGGCGATTCGTTGACGCCTTACTGGATAATGAACCTAATAACCTGGATGAGACATTTCGCTCTGCTTTCTTTCAGCGGACGGACGGCCATCCCCTTTTTTCAGTTGAATTACTGCGAGCGATGCGCGAGCGCGGAGGCCTTATCCGGAATGAGAATGGCGTCTGGCAGCAGGGATCGGGGCTCGACTGGCAGCTGATTCCCGCGCGCGTTGAGGCGGTGATCGAGGCGCGTATTCAACTGCTGGAACCGGAGCATAGAGAACTCCTGTCCATAGCCAGCGTGGAGGGTGAGCAGTTTACGGTTCAGGTGCTGGCGCAGGTACAGGATCTGGAAGTGGGGCGACTGCTGCGTTTGCTGTCGCAGGAACTGGGAAACCACCATGGACTGATACAGGAACAAGAAGCATACCAGACGAATCATGGAAGCATTGCCCGCTTCGGCTTCCGCCATGTTTTGTTTCAGGAATACCTGTATAAGCAGCTCGGCAAGTCAGAGCGCGCCCTGCTGCACGGCGCCGTAGCAGCCGCTTTGGAAAGGGTGTACGCCGATGATGTCGAGGCAATCAGCGTGCAGCTGGCCCAACACTACGATAAAGCGGAGGATGACGGCCGCGCATTGTTTTACTTCACCCTCTCGGCGGATAATGCGGCCCGCATATATGCCTACGAGGAAGCGATAGCATACTATACGCGCGCGCTGGCGCTGGTAACTGCAGGGGCAGGCCACGAAGCGTCCCTACAAAGAGATCGCGCCAGGCTGTATTATGGGCGCGGCCTGGCCTATAGAACGATCGGGCAGTTCGAACCGGCGCGCGCCGATCTGGACTTGGCCCTTGAACTTAGCGGAGAAATTGAAGAGCAGCAACTGCAGTGGCAGGTCCTGATCGAGCTAGGTAAGTTATGGTCCTCGCGCGACTATGCCCTCTCGCGTGGCTATCTGGAGCAAGCGCTGGACCTTGCGGCAAAGATCGATGACCCGGAGATCGTGGGGCGCACGTTAAATCGCATCGGCAACTGGCATGCCAATGACGAGAATCCGTCGAAGGCAATTTCATGCCACGAAGAAGCTCTGCGCATCTTCGAAGAGATGAATGACAGGTCTCATCTCGCCGAAACATTGGATTTGTTGGGCATCGCCCATCTCTTAGCTGGTGAGTATGCGGCGGGTGTCGCTTACTATAACAGGGCCATCGAACTCTTCCGCAAGATGGGCAACTATCCGCGCCTGGTGTCCAGCCTGATACCCCGCGGGCTTGCTGCGACAGGTCCTTTGCTGCTGGCATTGGCGCCCGCGCAGTTGCCCCGAGATCCATTTGATGATCTGGCTGAGGCGGGTGATATCGCCCGGCGAATCGGTTCTTCCCCTGACGAGGCCTGGACTTCCTGGGCCATGGCCTTACTGCATACTCTGCGCGGGGAATATGGCCCGGCACTCAAAGCGGGCCAACGCGGGCTGAAACTTGCCTCCAGCATCGAGCACCGCGAGTGGCAGGTTGGAAGCCACCATGCCCTGGGAATTGTTTATAACGAACTCCTGCAGCCAGAGAGGGCGCTGCAAGAATTAGACCCGGCATTGGCACTGGCCGGGGATCTGCACTCGCGCTACTGGACGAACCACGTGACGGCAGCGCTGGCCAAAAGCTATATCCTGCTGGACGATCTCTCAGCGGCTTTACATTGTCTGGACGCTGTGCTCTCCTGTGTGACACCGATGGATACAGCGGGGACGCGCTACTGCTGGGCCAGGCGCGCGCAGCTGGCGCTGGCTATGGATGAACCATCCCTCGCGCTCAATATTGCGGAGCGCCTGATCGATTCGGCCGCCGGGCTTCAGGCGGGCGCTGTCGTGTCATTCCTGTGGCTTATCAAAGGAGAAGCGCTGGCGAAAATGGGGCGCTTAGGGGAAGCGCGCGATCTCCTGCTGGACGGCCGTGACCATGCATGCAAGGCCCAAGAACGCTTCCTCCTCTGGCGCTTTCACGCTGCCTTAGCCAGCCTCCACCAGGAAGCCGGCGACGAGGTCGCAGAAGAAGAAGAAACTGCCGCTGCTCGTTCGCTTATCGAGGAAATGGCCGCTGCCGTGGTCGACAATGTTCTTGCTGAATCCTTCCGCAGCCGTGCATTAGCCACCTTGGGACAGGGCCGCTAACCACTCTGAATATAATAAGGAACAACGAGCGGATTGAGCGTGTCCGGGTAGCCCTGGCTTTCAAAGGCATAGGTGACGCCAGAGAGAACAGGAACGGAGAACGGCCAGGGATCGACAACGATTTCCCCACCCGGTTTGACCTCGAAGGTGACGTCCACAGTTTCGGCCGAATCCTGCCGGCTGAAAACCTCGTACGTGAGCTTTCCCGGCGATTCGAAGCAGTAAGCGAAGGAGATCATGTCGCAGAGCTGTGTGATCTTGTCGGCCCTCTGGTAAACATCCAGTGTGGCCTCGCTCTCCCCGAGGCGCTCTTCAACGCGCTCATCTACCTGCGCAATCAGCGCCTCTCGCTCCGCAGAAGAATAAAAACCGAGCAGCCGCCGCAGGTGCAGTTTAACGACGATATCCGTCGTCGCATGGTCGTACCGTTTTTCCACATTCTTGCGGATAACGTCCAGCCATTCATCTTCGGGAGCCTCGCCGATGGGCAGATTGTCCAAAATGCCGTAGCCCCAATCATGCAGCGTCACCCCGGTGACAAAAGCGTCAAAATCAAGCGCCGGGCGGTCGAAGTCCGCATTGCCCCATGCTTGAGCGGCCGTTCCCGCCAGACGGCCGTGTTCGAACTGCGTAAA
>JBJYWZ010000370.1:0-21477 GCA_046259725.1 Promineifilaceae bacterium (SeqCode)
TTATTGACCCTAAAAAAGGGATTTTTCATTGATCTTATTTATTATTTTAGCCACCTTGACTAAGAACACTTGTTCGTGTATAATCCAGAACATATGAGCGTATTTTGTCAATTTTGGCTGCTTTCCATATGTATGGCAAGCTGTTTGTCAAGGAGCTGATTCGATGAGCGAAGACCTAAAGTTGTCGACCAGGCAGCAAAGCATGCTGCGCTATATTCATGATAGTCTGGCGCAGGAAAGCCGGCCACCCACGATTCGCGAGATTGGCGGCGCGCTGGGAATCAGTTCCACTTCAGTTGTCAATTATAATCTGAACCGGCTGACAGAAAAGGGGCTTCTTGAGCGGGATCGCACTGTCTCGCGTGGTTTGCGACTGACGGATCTGGCATATGGCATTCTCGGCAGTGCCAGCAGAGCAACGGAAGCAGTTGTGAGCAGCCTCGTGCGCATTCCGATTCTGGGCAATATCGTTGCCGGTGAACCAATCGACGTCACCAGCGATAGTTTTGTGACTTATGATGAGGATGATTACGTTGAACTCAGCCAGACAATGCTGAACGGCAACCGCAGCAAGATGTTTGCCTTGCGAGTTGATGGCTACTCAATGATCGACGATATGATCAGCGACGGTGATATTGTCATTATTCAGGCACAGGAAACGGCCAATGATGGTGATGTTGTGGCGGTATGGGTTGAGACGGAAGGTACCACGTTGAAGCGTTTTTATCGCGAGCCCGGAAAGGGACTGGTTCGCCTCCAGCCTCGTAATCCCTCGATGGACCCGATATATGTTGAACCGGAAAATGTCAGGGTGCAGGGAAAACTAATCTTAACGGTCAGCCAGGCAAATTAGCTACAAAAACGAGATTACTTGAGGCGGCCAGACGGCCGTCTCTTTTTTACTTTCTGATTAGAACATTTGTTCTTTTAGGGTGAAATTATGATAGAAGAGGACGGTGCAACGTACGTCGAGAGACAGCGGCAGCCCCAATCAGAAGAGGCCAACAGCGTCTTGCTTCGCGGCGACGTCAATAACAATGTAAGCGGCAGCGCCGGCCTGGAGTTGCTTTCCGCCAGAATTCGTGCCGGCATGAATGAGAGTTACTCCAGATTGCGCTCGATTTTCCACGATTTCGAACGGTCACTTGATATTGGCGGACTGGTTGCCAGAGTTCGTGGAAGTGACGTCGCAGATCTTGATCGAAGTTCGCAGGATGCGGCCGTGCCTTTGCTAGACCTGCTTGCACAGCACAGAGAGGTGCCAAAGTTGTCGGCAGCACTCGGCCTCAGTGAACAGGGCAGCACAATTTTCCACGATTTCAGCTCGCCGGATACCCCTCACCTACTTGTAGTGGGTGGTCATGATGCGGGGAAAACGGTCATGCTGCGCTCCATTGCCGCCTCCCTGGCGATTCACAATCGCCAGAGCATAATTCAGCTTGCTGCGATATCTCCGGTCATGGCGGATAAAGAACGTCAGCAGATTCAGGCGGCTGCCTGGTACCCGCTGAACTATCTGCCGCATATGTTATGTGACGTCGCTGTCAGGCACAGCGAAATCGTCGAACTGCTCGCTTTTCTTAGTCAAGAGATAGCATATCGGGAAGAACATTCGTTTGCGGTGCCGCGTTTGATCGTCTTGATTGACCAGGCCGACGTTTTGCTTACTCGAGGTGGGCCGCAGTGCGCGGAACCGATCGTGACAATGGCGGAGAAAGGTGAAAGTGTCGGGATTCATCTCGTACTGAGCACGGGATCGATTGATTCGGCGATTTTTGGTACAAAGCTCATGAAGAAAATGGCGACGCGTCTGATTGGTCGGCCCGACACGGGGATGCCTGATCAGGAGCCGGTCTACCGGCAGAACGATGCAGGGCAGCTTCTGGGCGAAGGTGATTTTCTGTATCGTCAGGGGAATCGTATTCTTCGACTGCAAGGTTCATATATTGACGATTATGACCTGTATCTGAAGCTGACGGAGATGGCCCGTCATCGGGCCATCTTGCTGGCCCAACCTGCGGAAACAAGGCCCAGAATAGAGCAGCCCGAGCACCAGGCACCGCCAGTTTTGTGGCCAACGAAAAACGGCGATAAGGTCCTGGCAGCTTTAAATTAGTGAAGACCAAAATTAGAGGAAAGCGCAATGAAAGTTGGAATGATGTGGCTGGATACAGATAATAAGCGATCACTGGATGAGAAGGTAAAGCGGGCTGCCGAATACTATAAGGACAAATACGGTCGACTTCCCGAACTATGTTTGGTTAATGAACGCCTGCTGGAAGATGAGAAGAAAGTCGGCCGTGTTATGGTCCAGCCGGCAAAAGCGGTTTTGCCCGGCCACTTCTGGCTTGGAATGGCTGCAGGAAACTAAGATCAGTTATCGTTATAGTGCTGGCGGCGCAGCCTGACATAGCGGCTGCCGCCTTCGATGACTATCACCCTGGCCTGAAAAGACTGCCCCTGGATGTCCTTGAACTCCTGTTCGCGTACGGGCTCCGAATTATCGCGGTCAAGGATGTACAATAGAAGCCCTTCGTCATCGATCAAGTCCATGATTGGCTTTCCTATGATTTCAGATTCGCGGCATTCGAAAAGGTCGCCGGCCGACTTATTGAGGGCCATGACTTTGTCGCTTTCATCGATTAAGAGTACCGGGTCACGATTCTGGTTGACCATGACGCTGAGGACATTTCGTTCACGATCGATACCGTGAAACAAATTGGCATTTCTGATCGCAATAGATGCGTAGCCCGCCAGGGCTGCCAAGGCTCTGGTGTCATTCTTATCAAAACCACGCTGATGCACATAGTTCATGACACCAAGAACACCGATTGACTGGTCATCTAATATAAGCGGTACGTAAATCAGGGATTTGACCAGCAGCGCCGTATGGGTTCTTTCTTTGGGCGCCTCATCTCCAATTGTAACCGCCTGCTTTGTCTGCAGCACCTGACCCGCCAGGCTGTCCGTCACGCGTTTGCGAACAGATTGTGCGTCCGAATCCAGATTCTTCGAGGCGCGAATATACAGTTCACTCTTTTCCTCGTCGAGGAGCATCAAAGAACCTTCCTCAGCGCCTACCACATATACCGCTGCTTCAACCACGCGCTGCAGCACTTCTTCCAGTTCCAGCGACGAGGAGACAGATTTACCCACCTCATAGAGCACATTCAATTCCTGGGCCCGCCGCTGAAGCTGCGAATTGCTGTCCATCAACTGGTCCACGAGAACATCATGCTCGCGCTGTAGTCTTGACTCACGCAGCGCATTGTCGATTGATTCGCTCAATTCCTGGGCGTCGAAGGGTTTAATGATGTAATCACGGATGCCAAGACGAAAGGCAGCAACGGCCGTTTCTTCAGATCCCTGTCCCGTCATCAAAATTGTCGGAATATCAATGTCGTGATCGCGCAGCTTGTGCAGCAGCTCGAGACCTGTGAGCTGCGGCATTTGCTGATCCGTGATCATCAGATCCGGCCGTTCAGCCATGGCCATTTCCAGGCCCATCAAACCATTCGAAGCCGTCAGCACGTGGAACCCCTTTGGTTCCAACACGTACTCGGCCAGGAAATCGCGGATTTCTTTCGAATCGTCGATCACAAGAACGCGTTCAGTCAAATCAATACCTCATTTTGTGGCCGGGTTAGTTTACTCATACAAATGGACCACCGCAAATAGAACAACATTTCTTCTGCCCAGGTTTAATCACCACCGCTTATACTTGTCGGCTGTCGCGGCCTGGGCTAGCATGATGAGGTTATGGTCAAATTTCGCAGCGGTCACATCTTCACAATCATTATACTACTTTTTGTGTTTGCGCTGTTGGGAGCCTGCCAACCACAGGAACCTGAAATGGTTGTTGTGACAGAGGTCGTCCATCTCGGTGAAGAGCAAATTATCATCACGAGGCTGGTAGAACTGCTTCCGACTGAAACTCCTACGGCTCCCCCTCCGGCGGTTGAGCCGGAGCCTGTGGCGCTGGATATTGCCTATGAAGAGTCCCTGCCAGACCTGGACCCGCAGCACATTGGAGGACAGGCAAGTTTGGATATGGCGGAGAGTCTTTTCGCCGGTCTGACTAATTTCAACCACAAGACACAGCAAGTTGAACCGGAACTTGCTGCTTCGTGGACCGTTGGAAGTGATGGGCGCACCTGGACATTTGCATTGCGTGATGATATTTATTGGGTTAAGCCAATAAACACCACGATCCAGACCGAGTTGAACGCCGCACCTGAACGAGTACGTCTCGTCGATGCGCAGGACGTCGTTTTTGCGCTGCAGCGTGCCTGTACCAGCGAAAACGCGGTGCCCGACGCATTTCTACTGTTCATGATCGAAGGATGTGAAACCCTCTTTAACAGCATCGAACCCGGTGACGCAGAGATAAACCAGCTCGCCGTATCAGCATTGGATGATCGGACGGTGCAGATCACACTGGTCGAACCAGCCAGCGACTTCCTAACGCTCACCACGCTGCCCCAGTTCCGACCGGTCCCGCGAGAACTGGTCGAAGAATTTGAAGATGAATGGCTCGATGCGGCAGAAGAACTGTCCGATGGATGGCAAACGCCGGAAAATATCATGGTAAACGGCCCATTTGTCCCCAGTGCAAGCCCTTTCAACGCAGAAGAAATGGTTCTCATTCGTAATCGCGACTGGCCGATTATTGCCGGTGGTAACGCGGATAAAATAAATGTTACTTTCCAGATGGACGAGATGGACATGTTTGCGGCGTGGCAGGACAGAAAACTGGATATCAGCCAATTACCCCCTGAAGAACGAGACGATTTCCTGGACTCCTCTCCAGATAAGGCACAACTGATCACGAATCAAACTGTTTTCTACATTGGCTTTAATTTCGACAGCGCGGTATTCCGAGAGGTGCAGATCCGCCGGGCGTTCAGCAGCGCACTGGATCGCTCGAGCCTTGTAGAGAGTATGTTCGACGGCCGTGCGCTGGAACTGCGTCACTTTACGCCGCCGGGCGTCTTCGGCGCTCCTGCAACCAATGAGGTCGGCGTAGGATATAGTCCTGATTTCGCGCTGCAGCAGATGGACAAGAGCAGCATTCGCAGCTGCAAGCTGATACCACCGGTCACGATGCTGGTCAGCACAGCCGACCTTTCATTGCTGCAAGGAGAGCTCATTCGGAACATGTGGATCAGCGAGCTAGATTGTGATGAGCAGCTGATTACTATTGAACAGGTTGATTTTGGCGAACTGCTTGCCAGAACATCAGCAGATGCAGAAAGCGGACGGCCGGATATGTGGGAACTTGCCTGGCCCGCTTACTATCCCGACGCAAACAACTTCCTCGGCGATCTGCTGAACTGCACTGATGGCGAAAATCGCCAGAACAGGCAGTGTTCAGTCGAGGATGGGCTCATGCGGCAGGCGCGCATCTCCACAGATCCCCAGGAAAGAAGTGACCTATATCGGGAAGTCGAAAAAGGTTTCTTCAATGAAGATGGAAGCTTCCCTTTAATCCCGCTCTATGTGCGTGGTAATTATGTGCTCGTTCAAAGCTGGCTTAAGTTCCCAGCGGCCTATTCCGGCGGCCAACAATTTGATACGTATATAGTTGATCAGGAACTTAAGCGGCTGGAACGCAGCCGTGGTTGATCACTGCTTGATGACCGTCGGCGCCTGTACCGCACTGGGACCCAACAATCTTGCCGCGAACCAGGCGATTGTCATTGTTGGGATTGCCTGTGTAAATGGCAGCAGAGCCTCAAAGGCAAACACATTCTTCAGCGCCTTCAGACCGAGTCGATCCAGGATCACCCAGGTAAAGGGCGCTGCCAGGATGTCCAGGGCGAAATCAAGCAAATCGACGAAAAGCACGAGCGTCAAGGGTGTATAAAGCAGCGCTTCACCAAACCCCGCATCTTCTGGAATGTTTAGCCCCTTAATCCGGCGCACACTGAAAACAAACAGAAGCATCGCCAATACAAAGCTGACTGCCATCAGAGCAGCAACAACCAGGCCAATATTTCTTATACTTTCTTCAAACATAAATCCATTTCTAAAACTACATTTTACGGTATCTTAGCCAGTCAACGCCACCACGAGAAAGACGATGAATATCGTCAGGGCGCCCGCCAGCTCAACAACTGTTGCAATCCCCCATCCGGCCACGCCGCCGAGGCTTGCCTTGATCGCCACCTGCAGATCGCGATGTTTCAAAAGTTCACCCACAATGATGCCCAGGGCGTATCCGATAACCGTCCCCAGCAGGGGAATGGGAATGACAAAAGTCCCGATAATCGCGCCGACCAGGCCGAGAAATATCGCCCGCTTGGCGGCTCCTGTTTTCTTCGCTCCCAGATAAGGGAGCCAGATATTTGATGTGCCGGTGACCAGGGCAATCAATGTCAGGACGGCAAACACCCAGGGAGTAACAACCTGGAAGTCCGTGAACCAGGCAAAAGCAAGCAGTGATAACCAGACCCAAATCATCCCTGGAAGCACCGGCAAGACTATGCCAACCACGCCAATCAGCATAGATACTACGGCAATGCCGAATGACAATGCTTCCATGACTGTTTCCGGCAATATCACTAACTACACCTCAGCTCCTGAGAGCACTCATATTTCTGTTTGATATGTAATACGTTTTGGTCCCGCTTTGGTTGCAAATCATTAATGGTTTACAGCATGCGGTAAGACTGCAAGAAACGCTGGAACACGCGCTTGAGATATGGACGGTAGACAAGAATTTGGCCGAGCGTCTTTTCGGCGAGCTCGCTCTTAGGCATGCGATTGACGCGCTGCCAGGTGTACACATCGGGCATCTGATCATACCAGCCCGCAAAATAAGGGAACCAGTTTGTGATCACCTGCAGACACCGTGCGGCAGGGAGGGCCTGCCGCATTGCACGCGCATCAAATTTCGACCCGAGTTTCGACTTCATTGCTAACAAATAGCTGTCGATAATGGTCTCCTCATCTATCGGCGATTCCTTTCGCGCGTAAACGCGGCGGGCCTCATCCCCTGAAACCAATAAATCAAATCGCTCCTGGAATGAAATCAGGTCATAAATACATGGTCCGGCGATCACATTATCCCAATCAAGCAGGCGGCGCTGGTTAAAGAGCGTTACGTGCCAGTGATAACTATGCATATCACCGTGCAGCAAGGTCTGCGGCAGCCTTGCCAACGGCTCTAACATGGGAACCGGATCATCGAGCAAATCAGACACGGCCGACAAATGGCTCTCACCCAGCACGCCCGGCCATCCCCCAAGGGCGCGTAATACCGCGAGGCCGTTCGCGGCCTCCAAGAATTTGGGCGCCAACCGGCCCAGATGGTTCAGGGCATGATCGGAAACGACGGCCGCCGGGCCTTCTTCAAAATATGGTCCAAACTGGCTGCGCAGCTCCGGCCAACTGTAGGTCATCCGGGTGCGATCTATAAAATGATTGAGCCAGTCATACTGGTCAAGAATCCCCGCCTGATCCCAAAAGGTTGTATGAAGCGCGGCCATATCGTCAATAATGTCTTCGACATGTTCCGCGTGCCACAGTCGCGGGGGAACGTCATTTGGAACATCATCCAGAATCACCCAGCCCCGATCATCACTGAGATGCGACAGATAACAACGTGGGGCTACAAAAGGCAGCTTTGGCGCAGCGTCGCGATAGAAGGCAGCTTCCCGCACCGACGTTTCTTTGCCAATCAGCGAGATGGCATCAGAATGATTGGCCAAAACAAGAATGTAGCGCGTCACCCTGGGAGAAGAATCGCCCAATGACAATTTGCGCAGGATTGGTTGGCCGGTCACGGCCGTCACCACTACGTCTTCCATTTCGGGCCGGCTTGACAGCAGGGCCGTCCAGGCCTGCGGATCGCGCCGCAGTAACTGCGCAACATCTACTCTTGACTCGTCCATAACGCAAACATTGTATGGATTTAGAGCATGGCTTGCAAGCCCCAACTTTTGATAAAGCAAAAAGTTGCTATAATGCTCACGGAAACCCTCAAGATGGTGAGAGACATATGACAAAATCCGATGATTTTGACCTTCCAGATGCCCACGGCAAATTTGGTCCGTACGGCGGGCAGTTCGTTCCGGAAACGCTGATGCCGGCCCTTGAAGAATTGATTGCCGCCTATGAAGAGGCAATGAATGATCGGGCGTTTGTCGAGGAATTCGAATATCTACTGCGCACCTATGTCGGCCGTCCTTCCCCACTCACCTACGCAAAGCGTCTTTCGGAACGGTTGGGCGGGGCCCAGATATATCTTAAACGCGAGGACCTCAACCACACAGGAGCGCACAAGATCAACAATGCCCTTGGACAGGCGCTTCTGGCCAGGCGGATGGGCAAGACGCGCATCGTGGCTGAGACCGGAGCGGGGCAGCATGGCGTAGGTACGGCGACAGCCTGCGCACTGTTGGGACTTGAGTGCGTTGTATACATGGGCGAAGTGGACATCGCTCGCCAACAGCCGAACGTGTACCGCATGAAGCTGCTCGGTTCAACCGTGCAGCCCGTCAGCAGCGGCAGCAGAACCTTGAAGGATGCCATCAACGAGGCCATTCGCGATTGGGTTACGAATGTCGACAATACGCATTATCTCCTGGGTTCGGTTCTTGGACCGCACCCCTACCCGAAAATGGTGCGTGATTTCCAAAGCGTCATCGGCAGGGAAACACGCGAGCAGGTGCTGGAAATGTGCGGAAGACTGCCGGACACCATCATTGCCTGTGTGGGCGGCGGCAGCAATGCGATGGGCATCTTCTACGAGTTTCGCCGCGATGAGTCTATTGACTTTATAGGTGTGGAGGCCGGTGGAGAAGGAATCGCCAGCGGTAAGCATGCGGCGCGCTTTGCTGACCTCAATATCGCCAGGCTCGGCGTATTGCACGGCACCAAGAGTTTCGTGATGCAGACGGAAGACGGGCAGATTATGGAAACCCACAGCATCAGTGCTGGCCTCGACTACCCCAGCGTCGGGCCCGAACACGCACTGATGCGTGATCAGGAGCGTGCTTTCTATACATACGCCACGGACGAGGAAGCGTTGGAAGCATTCCAGGTGCTTTCACAGACGGAAGGCATTATCCCCGCGTTGGAGTCTGCCCACGCCGTGGCTGAAGCTCTGAAACGCGCTCCGAAGATGCAGCCCGACCAGATCATGATTGTAAACTTGAGCGGCAGGGGCGACAAAGACCTGGATACCGTCATCAGCGCCTTGTCTTAACTGGAGATAACGGCCAAAAGCAGCTAGAGGAAGGTTACTATTTCGTCCAGGGATTTCTTGCTGATATCCGGTACGCGGGCATCTTTGGCGGGATAACCAACAACGAGAATCAGAAACGGCCGTTCATTTGACGGACGCTCAAGTAGCTCATTGAGAAAACCCATCGGGCTGGGCGTGTGGGTCAGGCTTACCAGACCCGCATTATGCACCGCGGCGATCAGCAGTCCTGTTGCGATGCCCACCGATTCCTGCACGTAATAATGCCTGATTCGCCTGCCCTCCTCATCCACACCGTAACTCTGTGCGAAAATGACGATCAGATAGGGCGCCGTTTCGAGAAAGGGCTTGTGTTCGTCCGTACCCAGCGGGGCTAATGCTTCCAGCCATTCGGGCGTGGCCCGCTGGCTGTAAAACCTTCGTTCCTCTTCTTCCGCCGCTTCCCGTATGGCGCGCTTGATATCGGGATCGCTGACAACTACAAAATGCCAGGGCTGCATGTTGGCACCGTTCGGTGCGGACCCCGCTGTCCGCAGGCAGTTTTCAATCACCTCGCGGGGAACTACTCTACTTGAGAAATCGCGCACCGTACGCCTCCTGCGCATTGAATCGTAAAACGCCTGGGCGCGCCGGATCATCTCCTCATCCGTGTATTGTTGATATCCGTCGAGCGGAATAAGGTTTTTCTTTGCCATACACATCCTCTTCCCGCTAAAATCTACTAAGCGGGCAGCGGCTAATGCCGCATCGTGCGGACGCGGCCAGTCGTGGTAATCGACCAGCCGCGTCCCAAAGAACTTAAGCGAAGCATATATTATTGTCGAAATGTATACCTGTACAAGCGGGAGAAAGAACAAGGTTTGTGGAAGAGGCTTCTGTCACAGAGGGTTTTGTGTCTCCATGAATATCTCCTTAAACATCGGTATCAGATAGAGGAGCAGTTATGAGCGAAAATGTCGGGTTCATCGGATTGGGCATCATGGGCCAGGGAATGGCCAAGAATTTGATGGAGGCCGGTTTCAAAGTCAATGTCTGGAATCGTACACCCGCGCGAATGGATCCGTTTTGTGAGGCGGGTGCGCGCTGTTGTTCCAGCCCTGCCGACGTGGCCGCGCACAGCGACATCATCATCACCTGTGTAAGCAACACGGCCGATGTTGAAGAGGTCATCCTGCGCGAGAACGGCGTGATTTATGGCGCGAAAGAGGGCAGTCTGGTAATCGATATGAGCACCATCAGCCCTGAGGCGGCACGATATATAGCCGGAACTCTTAAACAGAAGGGCGTGCATATGCTGGACGCGCCGGTTAGTGGAGGCAGCGAAGGCGCCGCCAAAGGAACGCTTAGCATCATGGTCGGCGGCGACCAGGATCAGTTTGAGCGCGCGCTCCCTGCGCTTCAATCCATGGGAAGTACGATCACACATGTTGGCGAAACAGGCGCGGGCCAGACTGTGAAACTGGTCAACCAGATCTTGGTGGTCGTGACCATGCTGGGGGTCAGCGAAGCGTTGCTGTTTGCCCAGGCGGGCGGGTTGGACCTGCAAAAGACGCTCGACGCCGTGAGCCAGGGAGCCGCGGGAAGCTGGGCGCTCAGCAACCGCGGCCCACAAATGATCGCGCGCGACTGGCGTCCGGGATTCACCATTGACCTGCAGCAGAAAGACATCCGCCTTGTCCTGGAAGCCGCTGACGAGCTGGGTGTTCCACTGTTGGGAACAGGCATCATTTTTCAGCTCTACCGCGCCCTACAGGACCAAGGCTTTGGCAGCGAGGGTAACCACGCCCTCGTCAAGGCGCTGGAGAATATGTCGGGTATCCGCGTGGGCGAAGGCGACGCATGAAGGTTGAGGTTGGCTGGTCGTGAGTGTTAAGGTCAAAATCTGCGGTATCACCAATCTCGAAGACGCGCTTGCTGCGGCGGACGCCGGCGCCGATTACCTGGGTTTCATTTTCTTCCCGCCCAGCAAACGATTCGTTGAACCGCAAGCAGTACGGGATATCGTCCGGGAACTGCGCCAAAGACCAGAAATCCCGCTGCTGGTGGGCGTCTTTGTAGATGAAACGGCCGCATTCATGATGCAGGTCCTCGACGATTGTGATCTTGATTTTGCTCAATTGAGCGGCCAGGAAGTTCCCTGGTTGGTGGGCGACAAGGCATCACCGCTGTACGGCCGTGCCTATAAGGGCATCCAACCGGCTTCGCGAACGGAGGCGGAAGTGGAAGCGGAATGGTATGCCGTGCCTGATCGCGCTGATCTCCTTCCCAGCCTGCTCCTGGACAGCTACCATCCCACTTTGCGCGGCGGGACAGGCGAGACAGGGGATTGGGAGATCAGCGCTAAACTGGCGAAGGTTTATCCTGGTTTTATGCTGGCCGGCGGGTTGACGCCCGATAACGTCGCCGAAGCGGTGCAGCAGGTACGGCCGTTTGCCGTCGACGTGGCCAGCGGCGTCGAAGCGCAGCCCGGAAAGAAAGATTACGCCAGGGTGAGCACTTTTATCGCTAATGCCAAAGCAGTTGGTTAAAACGACTAATCGAGGTGGGCCTTAATCGACTCGGCCACGTCAATCGGGATGCCGGGAACGGAACCTATCTCTTCGGCCGTTGCGCGGCGCAGATCTTCAAGCGAGCCAAAATGCGTCAACAGCGTCTGGCGCCGTTTGGGGCCAACACCCGGGATGCCGTCCAGAATAGAGGCAACGCCAACACGAGATCGCCGCTTGCGATGTCCCTCGTTGGCAAAGCGATGCGCCTCATCGCGCACTCTCTGCACAAGATAACGGCCCTGCGAGCGCTCGGGAAGTCTGATCGATTCATTTTTCCCGGGGATAAAAAGCTCCTCTTCCTGTTTTGCCAATGCGGCAAGAGGCACCTCGGCAACCAGATCGAACGACTCCAATACCTCCAGCGCGGCTGAAAGCTGGCCCTTTCCCCCATCGACGATCAGCAAATCGGGCAGCAGCGCCCAGGCCGTCTCCTTCTTTGTTTTGCCAATCTTGCTGGGATCATGGAGTTCACCGGCCAATTCATCTTTGTAGCGACCAAATCGACGCGATAGCACTTCCTTCATCGCCCCGTAATCGTCATTACCGACGGTGCGCACATTGAAGCGACGATAATCGCTTTTGCGCGGCACCCCTTGTACAAATACGACCATTGAACCCACGGTCTGTTGGCCCTGCGTATGGCTGATATCATAACATTCAATGCGCGATGGCGGTGCGGGAAGATCGAGGGCCTCCTGCAGTTCCGCCATTGACTCCACGTGTTTCGAACGATCCGCAGCCCACTGTTGGCGCAATGTGGCCAGTGTATCCGCCGCATTGTTGGAAGCCATCTGTACCAATTCTTTCTTCTTGCCTCGCTGAGGCACCTGGATGGTGACTTTGGTGGACCGTTTCCGTTTGAGCCACTGTTCAATGACCATCGCTTCCGAAATTTCATGCGGCAGCAAAACTTCCTTGGGAATATGTGCCGCCTCGTCATAGAACTGGGTCAAAAACTCCTGCAGGACCTCTTCATCACTTTCACCTTCGGTGCCGTCGAGCAGGAAATATTCACGGCCGATCAGCTTCCCGTGACGGATAAAGAAGACCTGCACGCAGGCGTCTCCCTGTTCGCGCGCGAAGGCGATAACGTCCTGATCGGTGTTCGCCGCGGCGATAACCTTCTGCTTGGAAACGATGCGATTAACGGCACGAAGTTGGTCACGATATTCGGCCGCTTTTTCAAACTGCAGATTTTCGGCCGCACGCTCCATACGGTCCTCGAGCTGCCCCATGATGTCGTCCGATTTGCCATTCAAAAAGTCCATCAGACTGCGGATCATGTCGCGGTACTCCGCCCTGGAAACCGCGCCGATACACGGCCCATTGCAGAGCTTGATATCGTAATAGAGACAGGCGCGGCTGTCTTTGCCCGTAATCGTACGGTCGCATGTCAGGTAAGGGAAAACCTTGCGCAGCAAATCGAGCGTCTGGTGAACCGCCCAGACTGACGTGTAAGGGCCAAAGTAGCGCGAACCATCGCGCACCATGCGCCGCGTGACGGTCACCTTGGGAAAATCATCGGCCCAGTGCACCTTGATATAAGGATATCTTTTATCGTCCTTGAGGCGTACGTTATATTTTGGCTTGTACTTCTTGATCAGCGTGTTCTCTAGAAGCAGGGCTTCCAGCTCAGAATCGGTGGTGATGATCTCGATATCCGTGATTTCACGCCGCAGGCGTTGTGTTTTGATGGATTCGACGTTGGTATGGAAATAAGAGCGCACGCGGCTGCGCAGATTGATCGCCTTACCCACATAAATGACGCTGCCCAGACTGTTCTTGTGCATGTAGACGCCTGGTTTCTTGGGTAAGTTAGCTAATATTTCCTGGACGTTATCCGGCGGTGAAAAACTCATGGCTCAATTATAGCCAATTGACACTATCGCTTCACCATTGTTAAGTGAGACGGGTCAAGTTCCTGTATAATTCCTTGCAGATGGACGAAAAAGAAGAAAGAGAACAACCGCGCGTGCTGCTGCTCACTACGGCGCGCTCATACCGCAACGCGGCCTTTCTGGACGCCGCAGAGCGGCTTGGTATCGAGATCGTTCTTGCTGTCAACAAGCCGCGGGAGCTCGCCAAAACCTGGTCAAACGGCTTTGGCGTTGATTTTGGCGATACCGGCGGATCTGTCGTCACAATAACTGCCTTCCACCAGGCACGGCCGTTAAAAGCCATTCTTCCAGTTGACGATAGTGGCACCGTCCTGGCAGCCGCCGCAGCGGACGCACTCGATCTGCCGCATAACGCCGTGACCGCCGCCAACGCCACAAGGGACAAACTGGCCTTTCGCAATCTGGTTGGCGGGCCAAATCTGAACGCACCGCGCTTTATTGAATTTGTGACCGGCGGCGATTTGCAGGGGGTGATATCGGAAGTTGGCTTTCCCTGCGTCGTCAAGCCGCGAAGCCTCAATGGCAGCCGCGGCGTCATTCGCGCAAATGATGCGCAGGAACTGCAATCGGCCATTAACCGTACGGCGAAGTTGATCAGGTCTGTTCAAGGATTGGCGCCCGAGACGCCCATTTCGCTGCTGATCGAATCCTACATCCCCGGGCGGGAAGTGGCTCTGGAAGGGATTCTAGACAACGGCCGTCTCGATGTATTGGCCCTGTTCGACAAACCGGACCCGCTGGAAGGACCCTATTTTGAAGAAACGATCTATGTTACGCCGTCCCGACTCTCGCACGATATGCAAAATGAAATCTTTGCCTGTACGGCCGAAGCGGCGAGGCAGATCGGCCTTGTGACGGGTCCCGTGCACGCGGAATTACGCATCAACGACGAAGGACCGTGGATTGTCGAGGTGGCAGGGCGCTCAATCGGCGGGCTCTGTTCCCAGGTTCTGAAGTTCGGCGCGGGTGAGTCACTGGAGGAAATCATATTGAGGCAGGCCTGTGGTTTCGAATACGAAGACACCAGCAGTTCACCAGATGCCCGCGGCGTGATGATGATTCCCATTCCCGGCGCGGGACTGCTGCGCCATATTGGAGGCCTCGAAGCGGCCATGTCAACACCTCTCATCGAAAACGTCGAGATAACGGCGCCGCTTGATAATCCGCTGGTGCCTCTACCGGAAGGGGACGGCTATCTGGGTTTTATTTTTGCGCGCGGAGAAACGGCTGAAAAAGTTGAGGATGCGCTGCGAATCGCCCACGGCAAGTTGGCCTTCACAATTGATCCGCTGCTGCCCGTTCTGCAAATCTGAGGCGTCAAACGTTTGGGCTGTGAAATCTACCTATTTCTGGGGAGCGCCTTTACCTGGGGCACCGCCGGTGATGGGCGCTCCTTCACCTTCATCGAAAAGAAAGGCTTCCATCTGCTCAAAGAGAAAATCCTGCGCGCGGGGGTCGGCCATATTTAAACCGTAATGATTGATCAGGAGTGTTGCCTGTTCAGACCACAGGCTATAGGCGTATTTTGAGACATTGTTATAAATGCGGTCACCCAACGGCCCTGGAAATGGTGGGCGGTCAAGAGCAGGTAGTTCCTGGCCCAGCTTGGCACACTGGACAACAATTATCGTTTTTTCCTCACGCGTCATTACGATACCTCAATTGGTTTGCCGGCCCCACTTCACGGGACTTGATGACTTAAGCAACATATCGCCAGTATAGTATGGCAACCACGGAGTAACAAGTAATTTGGATAATTGATTTAGCATGAACTGGTCAATAGGCCTCTGGTCTCACCTTCTACGCATCAGCTTCCACCTTTTATATCACCAATTAGCGCCGTTCTATGACGCCATAAGTTGGATTGTCTCTTTTGGCCAATGGCGGGCATGGCAAACGGCCGTTCTGCCCTTCATCGACGGTGAGGATGTGCTCGAACTCGGACACGGTCCCGGCCATATGCTGGTGCGGCTGCGGCAGCAAGGCTACAGGGTCAGCGGCGCGGATGTCTCACCGCAAATGAGCAAACTGGCCAGGCGGCGCATTCGCTCGGCTGGCATCCAGGCAGCGATAGTCCGGGCCCCGGCGCAGCGGTTACCTTTTGCAGCGGCGAGTTACGATACAGTCCTGGCAACTTTTCCGACTGAATATATCGCTGAAGTAGAGACTCTCAGGGAAGTTTACCGCGTGCTGCGGGAAAACGGCCGTCTGCTTATCCTGCCCCAGGCGCGATTAACGGGCGACGCTTTGCCCGTGCGCTTGCTCGAAGGCCTCTATCGCATCACCGGTCAACGGGTCATCCCGCAATCGGCGGATGATCCGGCAGCGGACTCCCCATTCATAACAACCGCTCGCGGGCGCTTCCAGGAATGCGGATTTGAGGTGCACATGGAGCAGGTAGAGCTGCCGGGCAGCGAGGTGATAATTCTGATCTTGAGCAAACAGAGAGCGAAAGACTGAGGTTGCCCGCCGTGTTTCGATATGCTACACTTTTGGCTGTCATGTTACGGACAAACCTTCTCAACCCACTGGGATCCGCTGCCAAAGCGCACGCTCACCATCATCATATGGTACTTTTTACCCTGGGTTGAGGCGGTAACAACGCACATTCGCTAGCATTTAAGCACCCTCCTCGGCACAGGGGAGGGTGCTTTTTTGTATGGAGGCACTATGTCACGAGAGGACGTTCGCCTGGCTCTGCCCAGTAAGGGCATTCTGCAAACGGGCGCCCTGGATTTCCTGGAAAACTGTGGGCTGAAGGTGTTCAGACCCAATCCCCGGCAGTACGCGGCGACAATTCCCAACTTGCGCGGCGTGACCGTTCTCTTTCAGCGGCCGGGAGACATTGTCATTGGCGTGCGCGAGGGCACGGTAGATTTCGGTATCACCGGCGCCGACGTCGTGGCCGAAAAAGCATTCAAGCACAAAGGCGTCATCACATTGCATAACCGCCTGGGATTTGGACCCTGCACACTGAACCTCGCGGTTCCCGAGGACATGCCGATCCGGACCATGGCCGGACTGGCAGATTGGGCAAATGAGCTGGACGCCGGGGGACGACCGCTGCGAATCGCCACAAAATTCCCCAACCTAACCGGGCAAATGCTGGACAAGCACGGAATCGCGCCATACAAACTGGTAAGTCCCGAGGGCACGCTGGAAATCGCGCCGGCGATCGGCTTTGCCGACGTCATCGCCGACCTTGTCTCATCCGGCATCACGCTGCGCGACAATCACCTGCGGCCGCTTGATGATGGACTCATACTGACCTCTGAAGCCTGCCTCATCGCCAACAGGCGGGCCCTACAGGAACGGGCGGAGGTGCTGGATGTCGCGCGCACACTCCTGGAGTTCACCGAGGCTTTCTTGCGCGCGCGGAATTCGTACCAGATAACGGCAAATATGCGCGGCGATTCGCCGGAAGAGATTGCCAGCAGGATGTTCGAGCAGACCAGCATCGGCGGGCTGCAGGGGCCGACTATTTCCCGGGTAGTCACTCGAAAAGATGTTCAGGGAGACAGCTGGTTTGCGGTTAATATCATCGTGCAGAAGGAAAACGTCTTCCAGGCCGTGAATGAACTCCGGCGTATTGGCGGCAGCGGTGTTATTGTGACGCCCTGCGCCTATATTTTTGAAGAAGAACCCGCCCGCTATAAGGCGATGCTGGCGGCAATCGAGAATAATAGTGATGCTTAAGATTTTCACACCAGACGAAGCAGAAAACTCAATCCTTAGACGCAGTCTGGGCGCCGGTACGCAGGTCAGCGAGGGTGTGCTTTCCGGTATTGCGCGCATTTTCGGCGAGCCTCTCACACCAGAAACGGCCGTCGCCAGGCTGCTGGCTGATGTCCGCGAGCGCGGCGATCTCGCTATTGTCGAATGGACCGATCGTATCGATGGCATTTATTTGGAGTCATTTCGCATACCGGAAGAAGCAATAGACGCGGCGTTCAAACGTATTCCCGGAGAACTGCAAGAAGCGCTTGCCTTCGCCGCCGGGCGCATCCGTGACTTCCACGAACGCCAGCCAATTCCCAATTGGACGACGACTGAGATGGGCGGCGTTCTCGGGCAGCGTTTTACGCCCGTGGGCAGCGCCGGCGTATACGTCCCGGGCGGAACCGCGCCCCTGCCATCCTCGTTGTTAATGTCAGCCATCCCCGCGCAGGTGGCCGGGGTACCGCGAATCATCATTACCACGCCTCCCGGACGGCCGGACGGCCGAATTTCCGACGTCATTCTTGCCGCAGCAGCCGTGGCCGGCTGCAAGGAGGTCTACGCCGCCGGCGGCGCGCTGGCGGTCGCGGCAATGGCCTTTGGTACGAAGTCCGTGCCCAGGGTTGACAAAATAGTTGGTCCGGGAAATCTGTTCACGACGCTGGCGAAACAGCAGGTTTACGGCATAGTGGGCATCGACGGCATCTATGGGCCCACAGAAACGGCCGTCGTCGCCGACGACACGGCCGATCCGGCGTGGGTAGCCGCCGATCTGCTGGCGCAGGCGGAACACGACGTGCTGGCCTCGGCGATCCTGTTTACGCATTCACGCGAATTGGCGGAAGCAGTGCAGGTTGAAGCGGCGCGGCAGATGGAAGATTTGAGCCGCGCTGACGTTATCGCGCAGGCGCTTACTTTCCGCGGGGGCATTGTGCTTGTCGACGATCTGCAGCAGGCTTGCGAGCTGGCCAGTGCCTATGCTGCGGAGCATACCTGCCTTGCCGTGCATGCAGACCTGCAGCAGACCTGTAAGGACGTTATTGCCAATGCCGGCGGCCTCTTCATTGGTGAGCGTTCCTTCGAAGTCCTAGGGGATTACGTCGCAGGGCCCAGCCACACGATGCCCACGGGCGGCACGGCGCGCTTCGCCTCACCGCTTAACGTATTGGACTTCATGAAAATCACCAGCATCATCGAACTGGATGATAAGACATCTGCACAATTAAGCCCGATTGCGGCGAGGATTGCCGCAGCGGAACAGCTTACGGCCCACCAAAATGCGGCCATGATGCGAATGGAATAGGATTTTTATCGATGCCTGCTGACTGCCGTTTGCTGCAAAATCATAAAGGTGCCTGCCAGGCCGGCGCACTGTTCATCCTTAGCGGATAAAGAGGAGGCGAAGTTGTCCAATAGCAGAAATTCATGGGTTCGCCCGGATATCGCGGCCATGGATGCCTATACGCCTATACAGCCATTCGAAGTTTTATCCGAGCGGCTGGGTCGAGAAGTTGAGGAGATAACCAAGCTGGATGCAAATGAGAATCCATACGGCCCTTCTCCCGCGGCGCTGCAGGCCATTGCCGATGAACGGTGGTTCCATATTTATCCCGATCCGGAAGCGGGTGCGCTGCGCCGGGCCCTGGCCACCTATCATGATTTTCCGGTCGAGCGGCTGATGGCCGGCATGGGCGCGGATGAGCTCATTGACCTCGTGCTGCGCGCGCTGCTTTCGCCCGGAGAAATGGTCATCAACTGCCCGCCCAGCTTCGGCATGTACCCATTTTCAACGGACGTGAACATGGGCCTAATCATCAGTGTGCCGCGAAGAGCAGATTTTTCTCTTGACGTGGAAGCGGTAAAAACGGCCGTGGAATCCAACCCACTTGCCAAGGTATTGTTTGTTTGTTCGCCCAACAACCCCGACGGATCGCTTGTGAGCGATGCCGATCTACTGTCGCTCCTGGAGCTGCCGCTGCTGGTTGTGCTTGATGAGGCTTATGTAGAATTTGCCCAGGCCGGCGGCCATCAGTCTCGCCTAAAATGGGCGCTTGAGCATGATAACCTGGTCGTCCTGCGCACCTTCAGCAAACTCGCCGGATTGGCTGGGCTGCGAGTTGGCTATGGCGCTTTTCCGGAGTGGCTGCTGCCGCATCTATGGAAAATCAAGCAACCCTATAATGTCAATGTGGCCGCCTCTTGCGCGGCCATTGCCTCACTGCAGGAGCCTTCCTGGATGCAGGAAAAAGTGAGGCTGCTCGTGGCCGAACGGGAGCGTATGGCGCGAGTGCTGGCGCAATATGATTTCTTGCGCCCCTATCCCAGCCAATCTAATTTCGTGCTCTTTGAAGTTTGGGGACGATCCGCAAGGCAGCTAAAAGAAGACCTGGCCGCTGCAGGTATCCTGGTGCGCTATTTTGACAAGCCAGGTCTGAACAACTGCATCCGCATCAGCGCCGGACGGCCGCAAGACACAGACAGGCTGATTGCTGCACTGAGCAGGCTGGCCTAAAGAATAGAGAAGATTATGAAAGTAAGAAAAGCATCAATAGAGCGTAAAACAAGCGAGACCGATATCAGCGTCCAGCTCCTGCTGGATGGAACAGGCCGCCATCAGATCGATACAGGCATTGGTTTTTTGGATCATATGCTGACCGCGCTGGCCGTGCATGCGCTGTTTGATCTGACGGTTAAAACCGAGGGCGATCTTTATATCGATGCGCACCATACCATCGAGGATACGGCGATCGTGCTCGGCCAGGCCATCGATCAGGCGGCCGGGGATCGCCGCGGCATTATACGCGTCGGTCACGCCTACGTGCCGATGGATGAAGCGCTGGGCTTTGTCGCCCTTGATTTTAGCGGCCGTCCTTTCGTCGTCTTCCAGGCGAATTGGAACACGCCGGCTATCGGCCAATTCCCCACCGACCTGGTGCAGCACGTCTTTGAATCGCTGGCCGTGCACGCCAAACTGACGCTGCACGCCAGCGTTGAAGGACGTAATGACCATCACAAGGCGGAAGCGCTGTTTAAGGCTTTGGCCAGGGCACTGCGCGAGGCACTGACAGTGGACGAGCGACGAACAGGCGTCCCGTCGACAAAAGGCACCCTGACTTGAACCAGCGAGGCGGCAAGCAATGAACCAAGCGATGATTACGATGATTGATTATGGGGCGAGCAACATCCGCTCCGCACAGAAGGCGTTTGAAGCGGTGGACGGCCGTGTGCAGCTCACGTCTGATCCCGAGGTCGTGCGCCGGGCAGATAAGCTGGTATTGCCCGGCGTGGGCGCGTTTGGCGTGGGGATGAATGCCCTGCGCCAGGGCGGTCTTGATTCGGCCGTCTGCGAAGCGGCTGATGCGGGCATACCCCTGCTGGGCATATGCCTGGGAATGCAGTTTCTTCTTGACGAGAGTGACGAAATGGGCCGGTTCGAAGGTCTGGGCCTGATTCCCGGACGCGTCACGCGTTTTGAGCTGGACGATAAACAGCTCAAGGTGCCGCACATGGGTTGGAACCAGATCGAACATAACGAGAGCCATCCTCTGCTGAAGGCCGTGCCCAGCGGATCTCATACCTATTTCGTGCATTCCTATTACTGTGTACCGGCAAATGAGGAAGATATTACAGCTGTGACAGAATATGGAACGCCGTTCGCGTCAATCGTCTCCCGGGGCAACGTCCATGGCATCCAGTTTCACCCAGAAAAGAGCCAGAAGCGCGGACTGCAGCTGCTGCGCAATTTCCTGGCGATGTAGGGCGATCCGGCCAGGTGAAGCTCAATTTGCCTGATCGATTTGTTTAGGAGATTCAACCTTGAAATTTACGATATACCCGGCAGTTGACCTGCGCGACGGCTCGGTCGTACGCCTGGAGCAGGGCGATCCCGAACGGCAGACGACCTTCGGAAGCGATGCCGGGGAAATGGCCCGGAAATGGGTCAAAGCAGGCGCGCGATGGCTGCATGTGGTTAATCTGGATGGCGCCTTCGACGAAGCGGGATCGGCTAACTGGCAGGTGCTGCCGGAAATTGCTGCCGCAGGAGCAGAAGTGCAGTTCGGCGGCGGCCTGCGTTCGCTGGAGGACGCGGCGCGCGCGCTGCAGG
>JBJYWZ010000371.1:0-2094 GCA_046259725.1 Promineifilaceae bacterium (SeqCode)
AGCTGCTTGAAGACGAAAGGCACGCGAAGGTGGTGTCCGGGGGACAGGGGCGGTAAGTTATCCTCTGCGAAATATGCCGCGCCAAATACCTCGTCGTTCGGCTGCTGCGTCACACTTTGAGACTCGATCAAGAAGAGAACATGGTAAAAGTGTATCCGTTTGTCGCTGCGCCATAGGCGCGAATCAAAAATGCCCAATAGCTGCCGGATCTTGCCAATAATCCCCGTCTCTTCCTGCAGTTCTCTTAATGCCGATTCGGCCAGCGTCTCTCCCGGATCGGTAATGCCACCGGGAAGAGCCCACAATCCATCATCTTTGCGATGGACGAGCAGAATCTTATCCTCGTTGAATACCACCGCCTCGGCAGCGGGCATAGCACTCAGGGCAAAACCGTCCTCGTGGTACTTCTGCAGCAAAGTCTGCACATCCTTACCCTGCACCAGAGACGCCATGCGTGCACTGATAGAAAGCACTGCCTGGAAGCGCTCTTCATCATACTCGTTATTTGCGAAGTTCAGGCCAAAGGCGGCGATGGTATGCAATTCCCTGGCCATTTCTTCGAGTTCGTGATTTAGTGTCTTGGACATTGTCAAATTTGAGATGAAGTGTCTAATTCACCCATTGCCGAGAGGGCCAGCGTCGCGGCGACGACGGCCGCTGTTTCCGCGCGCAGAATACGTACGCCGAGGGTCACGGGCTGTACGCCAAGCGCCACGGCTTCTGCTACTTCCTCGTCGGCAAACCCGCCTTCCGGTCCGATGAAGAGAGCGATGCGGCGGGCATCGGACGAGCCATCGACGCCTTTTATACTCATTGCATTCACGAGGCCACGTTCCGTCTCCCCCTCCCAGGGTATAAGCGCGCTGTCGTATTCGGCGGCGCCGGCCAGCGCATCAGGCAGCGCCAGCGGGGCGAGCAGTTCCGGCAGCCGGCCGCGGCCGCATTGTTCGGCCGCTTCGACAATGATACGCTGCCAGCGTTCCAGCTTGGCCGGTTTGATGCTCTTCTGGCGCACGACGCAGCGCTGCGTGATCAGAGGCACAAAACGGGAGACGCCCAATTCTGTGCCTTTCTGCAAGACCCATTCAAAGTTATCTTTCTTGAGCAGCGCCTGGTAGAGCGTCAGCTCCGTGCGCGGTTCGCCGCTGGCCGGTTCCCTGGAGATAATTTCCCCGGTTACCAGGCTGGAAGTGACCTTGTCCAGACGCACCTCATACTGCCAGCCGCGGTTGTCCAGGGCCAGGATATGATCCGCCTCGCGCATTCTAAGCACGCCATACACCTGGCGCGCCTGGCCTCCCGTAAGCTTCAAGCTGCGTCCGCGTATCTGATCGGGTGAAACGAAAAATCGATACTGTCTCATGATTTATCGGCGATAAAGACCATTTCGCCCTCAAACATCAATTCCTCTACAGGCCAATTCTCGCCGGCGACCAGTTCATCGAAGAACTCCCGGTAGCGCTTGACCAGACTGCGCCCGCCATGCGTGCTGATCGTGGGAAAGGATACGACGAGATAGCGTACGGGCAAGTTTAACAGCAGATCGCGCCCGGAGCCGGAATAATTGCGCTCAAAACGAGGCATCTCTTTCAGAAAGAGGGCAATATCGGCCGTTTCCTGCGGCGGCGTGAGGGCGATGTCCTGCACCCTTGCCAGCGGCGCCAGCCCCTGCAGGCGAAAGTAGTGATTCAGAAAGTCGATACGCGGCTCATGAATGTCATAGGCGAAATATTCCACCGTGTCCGGCAGCCCCATCCAGGGAAAGGCCATCGGGTTGAGGCCGCAGGCAATATCCAGCAGGCGTCGCGGGGTACCCGTGCGTGCGAATATTTGACGGTAAAAATCCTCCATGATCGGCAGGCGCTCGCGCGTCGAGAGATGTCCTTCCAGCGCGGTCAGGCAGATTTCTTTCACCGCGGCTTCGTCGCCAGCGGCAAAGGCATCATCCAGCGCGGCGGCCGCTGCCTGGTAGTCAGGGTCACCCAGATAGGGCGCCATAATACTGTGCAGCCGTTTGCGCACAGCCTTAACTGCCGCTTTCGGCCGTTTGTGCTGCCTGAGCGCTTCGACTGCGAGCTGGCGAATTGTCTCCTC
>JBJYWZ010000372.1:0-19443 GCA_046259725.1 Promineifilaceae bacterium (SeqCode)
TATAGAGGAACATGGGATTGAAGGCGACAATGGCCGCGCCGCCGAGGGCGAGATAGGGCCGCGTAGGCCAGATTGTACGACCGATGAGGTAGGTAACTA
The DNA here is from genome assembly GCA_046259725.1 of Promineifilaceae bacterium (SeqCode). Taxonomy (GTDB): domain Bacteria; phylum Chloroflexota; class Anaerolineae; order Promineifilales; family Promineifilaceae; genus JAACFF01. The sequence continues at coordinate 100 of JBJYWZ010000372.1, forward strand.
ATACGACGCCCGCGCCGAAGAGGATATTGACCAGGCGCGCCAGGTGCGCCGCCAATGCTTCGCCGGACCAGGGGAAGGCTTCCTCCTCACCATGCAGATATTGGTTTTTGTTATCCACGCCGACTTCCCAGTAGTGATGGGCCCAGAAGGGATTGGTCGGCGGCTCGTAGCAGATATCATGCCCGGTATCGATCCAGCCGGTGGCCAGGGCGGCGGTGGCGTAAAACAGAGGCGGGTGATGGCCCTGCTCGCTGCAGGCCATTGCTCCCTGCACGGGCAGTGAATGGCGCTGCACAATATGCTGCACGAAACGATAGTGGCGCAATTCGTCGGTCGCCTCATGCAGCGGATTGATAACACTGTAGGCGAAGCTGAGGATGATAAAGGCCAGCAGCAGAATGGCGATGGCCCAATTCAAGCGCTTCTCACTCAAGATGTCTCCCCCAGCTCCAGGCGGACGTGATCATCGCCATCAGTGGTTAAGATGCGCTCGCCGTTGAGCGGATCGTAGAGGCCGAAGACGGCCGTGACGCCATCCAGATCCTCCACTCCCGCCAGGCGATGCTGCTGGATGAAGCGGTCGCCAATCTGCAGGGTTTGCGGATCCACCCAGAAGCCATCATCACCGACAAGGAAGCTGCCTGCTGCATCCTGAAGTTGGGCAAACACAGCCAGGCGCGGGCCGGAGTAGACGCCGGGAGGAGGCGGGTTGCTGATCAGCGGGATGGGCGGCAAGTCCATTTCCTCCTCAACAGACCAGGCGAGGTCAAGATAGCCGCTTTCGGGATCGTAACTGGAAGCAATCCAGCACAGGCCGTTCTCAAAACAGATGGGCTCGGCGGCCCTGATCATCTGCGGCGTCAGGTCGGGGCGAATCTGCATCAGCTGGTAACCGCCGACATTGTCGGTGCCGGGAACGCGCTCCTGCGCCGCCGCATAGGCGGATTCGATTTCAGGAAAGCCGGCGAAACTGACAGCAGGAACCAGCATCAGGGCGCGCCCTGGATTATACCAGCGCGCGTTGGCCGTTTGTGCGCGGTCCCCATCGAGATCGATAGAAAGAGCTAGTTTATCCCAGGGACCAGCCAGCAGCCCGCTGATGGCGAAGTCGTGCAGCGCATCCTCCTCGTTCAGATAGCGCGAAACGTCGTGAATGTCCGCGCGATAGAGAAAGCGCGTCATGCCGCGCTGAGGCCATTCGTAAAAGTAATCAGGGAGGTCACGGGCGGCAATCACGGCCACCAATAAGAGGCCGGCGGCCGTGGCCAGCCACGCCCGATCATCAGGACGGATACGTCCCAACCACCACACGGGCAGAACGAGGATCAGGTAAACGGCCGGTTGGGCCAGGATTGTATGGCCCAGGCTGGCAGGAGGTACGCTGATAAAAGCGGGGGAAATGCCGGCCAGCCACCAGATTAAGAGAAAGGCAGAGGAGAGACTCGCTTCTTGCCCAGTCAGGTCAGACTGGTTCTTAGTGTCCGCTTCACCGCGCTGAAACAGCCATACATAGGCGGGCAGCAGGGCGTAGACCACGGCGATAAGAACGCCTCCCCAGAAGAACAGCGCGCCAACAGGACCAAAGAGCGGCCGGTTGGGAATGTTGTACAACCACTCATCGTCCCCGCTGCTGTGGAACATTCTCAAGGTGGTCAGAACATGCTCCTGCAAGGGTTTAAAATTGCCGTCGCGAGCCTCGACCAGGGGCACGGCCAGCTCGGATACCCGCGCCTCTGATTCAGGCTGGTCGGCAAGGGTAACCAGCAGAGGCAGGGCCATCAAGAAAGCCAGCACGAACATCAGCAGCAGTTCTTTCCAATTGCGCGCCACCAGAGTGCGTTTGAAAATGAGCAGGTAGACGAGGAAAGCCAGCAGGATGAGGGGCAGGCCGCGGCTGGAAAAATAGGAATAGAAACTGAGCCCCATGAAGAAACCGGCCAGCAGGGAATCGAGCCGGTGGGCCTGCCTGCTGCGCATCGTTTTGTCGCCAATGCCCAGGGCGCGGAAAAAGAAGAAAAAGGTGATCAAGGCCAAGACAGGCAGCAGAATGTGGCGAATGCCGACGCGCGAATACATGAGCGACCAGAAGCTGACCGCCAGCGCGGCCGACGCAACCAGGCCGGTAAGCGGATCGTAGAGCCGGCGGCCCACCAGGAAGGTCCAAAAGACGGAGGCGGCGCCAAGAACGGCCGAAAGCCAGCGAATTCCCGGGACGCCGGGGCCAAAAATGCCGAGCATCACGGCATTGAGAACATGGTAGAGCGCCTCGTGGCCGGAGGCGTCAGCATAATACACCGCCAGATCGCCGTCCAGCACATGCTGCGATATGACCAGCGAGTTGATCAGTTCATCATCGCGCCAGCCCGGGGGAACCTTGTCAAGACGCCAGAAGCGCAGCAACCCGGCCAGAAGCAGAACGAGGACCAGCAGCAGCCAGACAATCCATTTCATACGCTTTGTGCTGTCTTGATTCGCGCTCATGGTTCCACTACGATCGTCGCCAGCGGGTATAGATCCGCGCCACTCGCTTCACCTTCCAATGATAACCGCTGCCCGTCAGGCAGGGAATAAACACCCACGACAAGCGAATAAGTACCGGGCGCGATATCGGCGGGTAAGGCAAGCTGGTGGAGCTGCAAGAAGCTGTCGCCCGGCGCCCAACTATCACCGGGCACATCGAGCCGGTCGTCCTGGGCCAGGGGGACGCCATCTTCGCCAAGGAGGTGGGTGAAAATCACAGCTTCCTCCAGCGGCTTGTGCGCCTGCCAGAAGGTGACAAGGCTGATTACCTCTCCCGAACTCGCTTCTTGCGGCGTTAAGTCAAATCCAACTAAATCAAGCCTGTCGCTAAAGGATGCTTCGACGGGCGTAAGCCGGGTTCGCCAATCATCGAGCAAATCCTGGCGGTTAAGCCGGTAGATGCGCAGGGGGCGATCGAGATCGCTTTCGCGCAGGGGCAGGATCTCGATCAATTCGGCCGTATCAAGGTAGTTTTGCAGGACATCGGGGATAGGTGTAAATTCGGGAACAACCAACAGAGCCGATTCGTCACGCGGCAGGAGCAAGCTTCCACGGCCGTCGAACCAGCGCGGGATCACCTGCTCATTATGCAGCGTCATCTTCGCCAAGGCCGGGCTGTGGTAGCGGCCAGGCGTTATGGTCGAGACGTCGGCCTCTCCCGCGCCGTATTCGTTGAGATAATCCATCGCGGCGATCATGGTCGATTCATACTGCACGCGCACTTCAGGCTGGTTGGCCCAGATCTGAAAATAGTCGCGCAAGGTGACCAGGGCTAATGTCGCAAACAATAAAATGACGCCCGCATTGTAAAGATGGCGGGTCGTATTTCCACCATATTCCGTAGCCCATGCTCCTCCCGCAGCGAGGGCCATGGCAGGAAAGAGATAAATCAGGGGCTGCACGGAGATGGCCTGCGTCATGCTTAATTCGGGCCCGGTGATCAGAACGGGCGCGAAGCCTACCAATAGCCAGGACAGGGATAGAAAGGAGGCGGAGCCCTGGAGAGATGCGGCGGACTCCTTGCTGGTTACAACCCGCCACAGGGAGACCAGCAGGCCAAGAACGAAGAGAATGCCAAAGAGCGGCGTCAGAAACGGCCGTCCGGCGATATTGTAGCGCCAGGCTGAATCACCTGTGATGAAAAAGAGTTTGAGGCTGCCCAACACCTGCCCGGCCAACAGGCTCCAATCTCCATCCTGGGCTGCGTAAAGAGGCTGGGCAAGCTGGCGGATGCGAGTTTCGGCAGCGGGATTGGCCTCAAGATAGAACAGCAGCGGCGCGGCGACGAAGAGCATGATCAGCAGCATGAGACTGATGCGCCACCAGAGCGGCGGGAAAAAATCGCGCTTCTTGATAAGCCAGTAGAGGAGCAGCGCGGGGAAAACGATCCATAATGCGCGGGCCGGAATGTAGGTGTAGAAGGTCACTCCGAGTACGGCGCCGGCCATGAGAAAAGGCCATAATTTATAGAAGCTCTTCCAGAATCGGCCGTTCTTGCGCACAGCCAGCACATTCTCAAGTGCCAGCCAGAAGATAAGCAGGGCCAGGACGAAAAGCGCGGTCAGGAGTACCGAACGCAGCGCCTGGCGGGAGGACATGACGGGCCAGAAACCGAGGGCCAGCCCGGCGCCCGTCATTAAGGCTGTCGGCCGTCCGAAAGCGCGTTTGACCCAGGCGATCATGGCCGCGATCAGAATGAGACCGGCAAAGGCCGACACCAGCCGCGCGGCGAGTATGGTGGGGCCGAGGAAGGACATCAATCCGGCGGTCGCGTAATCGTAGAGCGGCTCACGGCCGTATCCGATAGTGAAGTAGATCTCACGGAGACCCTCAGAAGCGATCTGCCAGGCGGTCAAGCTATGATCGGCTTCGTCATGGGTCAGCCCTGGAGGTATGGAAGTAAGATTTTGGAAGCGCAAAACGGCTGCCGACAGCAGAACTAGCAGCGTCCAGCCATATTGCTCAATCCATGTCGATGATTCACGGCTTCTTATCACAGCAGGCGCATCATAACGAAAGCTTTCACGACCTACAACTACGTTAAACGGATTTTATGCAGCCGAAAGACCTCTATCATGCAGCATAACATCCTGATACAAACAAAAGCGCCACACTTGGAGTCAAGCGTGGCGCTTTAAAATCTGAGGGTTAGTAAGGATCAGGCCAGAGCATCTCGCGCGATGTCGACGATCTGCGCAAAAGCAGCCTCATCACGAACGGCGATATCAGCTAAAGCCTTACGATCCAACTGCACATTGGCCTGCTTTAATCCATGAATAAACTGGCTGTAGCTCAGCCCGTTGGCCCGGGTAGCGGCGTTGATACGCGCAATCCATAAGCGGCGAAAGTCCCGGCGGCGGCGCCTGCGATCACGATAGGCATACCAGTAGGACTTCATCATGGACTCATTGGCGCGGCGGAACAGCTTACTGCGCGTGCCCCACTGGCCTTTAGTCATGTTAATTATTTTTTTGTGTCGACGACGATTGACGCCCCCGCGTTTTACTCTCATTATTTCTTACCTCGCATTTTAGTGGCCTGGACACTCAAATGATTTCTTGTTTGAGGTCCCAATGAATTGGGGGTTCAATCAAGCCTCATCAAGGCCAGGCAGCGGTTGACAATTGATCTTTACGCTGCTTATGCGGGCGGATTGGCCCGATATTTTTTCAGGTACGGCGCGAGACGCTTAATACGCCGGCGCTCACCAGGTGTCGTGACTTCCAGCATTCTGGAGAACAGGGCTTTCGTGCGTTTCGATTTGCGACGGCGCAAATGGCTCTTTCCACCTTTCGTACGCATGATTTTGCCGGTTCCTGTCACGCGGAAGCGCTTGGCAGCGGCTTTATATGTTTTTAACTTGTATTTTTTTGTTTTCGCTTTTGGCATACTATCCCTCAAAATAAAGAGCCCGTCATGGGCTCCAACAATAACTAAAAATGTCGCAGCCTGCGGCTTGTCAGAACTATGTCGTTCCTTCGGGCGATAACATCATCGTCATTCGCCAGCCTTCTAGATTTGGTTGTTGTTCTACGACTGAGACATCGCTCAAAACCTCGGCGATATCTTGCAGCATATCGCGTCCGATTTCCGGATACGTAATCTCGCGTGCCCGAAAACGAACCATGAACTTAACCTTTTTTCCCTCTTCGAGCCACTTGCGGCCTTTTCTCACACCAATATCACGGTGAAAATCATCCGTTCTGGGCGTCAGGCGAATTGTTTTGATCTCAATCTTTTTCTGACGCTTTCGCGCTTCGCGCTCTTTTCTCGTTTGCTCGTAAGAAAACTTGCCGTAGTCCATAATCCGGCAAACCGGTGGATTGGCATTCGGAGCTACTTCAACCAAATCCAACTCGGCTTCTGAGGCCAGATCACGTGCCCTTTCAATCGGCACAACACCCTGATTCGTTCCCTCGGCATCAATCAAGCGCACTTCGCGCGCACGGATGCGGTTATTGATACGGTAATCAGGTGTCGACGGCGGTCTACTGATTTTTCGTCTACTTCTTTTAATGGTACCTCGCTATTTTTTATTTCTTTGCAGGTTGTAAAACCAAACTTGCTCTCTTTGCAGACAACAAACAGCCCACCAATCCAGGATTAGCAGGCGAAAAAATGATAACACAAGGACAATGGGGCGTCAATTCCCGGCACACTTATATGATCAATTTGGCCCTTTAGGATGAAGAGCCTGAGAAGAGGATGAGCCAGAAAAGCGCCTCTGCCTGTTTTCAAGCCGGCGGAGCGTTTGAGCCAGCACCCAAAAGTGCGGGCGGCCGCACGTTGGGCCGGTCAGTGAATGCATGTGCCATAAAAATCCTGGACTCGGCTAAATAGAGGAAGCCGACTGGGCGCCAGACAGCATTTGATCGACTTCCTGCAGGAGATCTTCCAGGTGCGCCTTTGTCGTCATATCACTAACGCGTTCCAGGGCAGCCGCCAGCTCACCGCGAAGCTGGCGCAGCATCACACGTGATGCGTTACGGAAGTCGGTTCCTTGCCCGGAGGAAAGCATATATTCGGCCATTTCAGAAGGAAAGCCGAACGCCTCGATCATTTGCAGCAGCATCGGATCGAGCTTATTCTCATAGGCGGCCAGAAGCTGCTTGATGGTCGTCAGAAAATGGCGTTGCGAGGCGCGCATGATGGCATCTATAACCGGCTCATCCTCTTTGATTTCAGCAAAAAGCCCTTCCTTGATGTCGTTCAGGTATTCGGGAAGTTGGTAGGCTGATTCCGGCTCCAATATAGTAGCATCCATCATTTGCTTGTAAACGCCTCCGGCCAGCAGCGCATCCAGGATCGCCGTCTGGCTGTCCATGACAGGCTTGATGGCGTTCACAGGCATAATGCGGTTGACGATATCGGGGCGCAGAAAAACCTGAGCATGGCGCAAGTTTTCTAGAAGAAAAGCCAGGATTTGATGCTGCCGTTCGGCCGTCACGCGCTTGAAAGGTTCTTCGCCCGCCGCAAGTGTGCGGCGCTCGACGACGCCGCCCAGTTCCTTGGCCGCGGCCACCAACCAGGTCGTGCGATTGCCCACAATCGCCTTGTACATGCGGCTGAGCAGGTCAAAACCCTCGTGATCCTGTGTGGTCGCCGGCACGAGGAAGTCCAACATGCGTTCCAGATTGGCGATGCCCAACCGCGCGCTTTCAATGCGGTCGGCGCCAACATTCTCCGTGAGCACGGTCGGATCTACTGTCGCCTTAAAATCCTCACCACCGAATTCCAGCCAGGGATTGTCACGAACGGCCGACGCCCACTCATTCAACACCGCCTCTTCCGCCTGCGGAGAATCAGCCTCCGGTATCGGGCGGTAGCCCCAGTTAACGGCAAACAAATCATACGGGCCGATCAGGGGCATTAAGCGCTCGACGCCGTCATCAGGCTGGGTGACGTAATTGAAACGGCCGTAGGACATGATAGAGGCCACCGGTCCGTGTTCAGCAGCGAATGCGGGGTCGCGCAGCTGCTCCGTGGTGTAGGCCTGGCTGGCACGGTGATTATGCCGCAGGCCGATGGAATGACCAACTTCATGGCAGACGATATAGCGCACCACTTCACCCAGCAAATCATCGGGCAAGGGCAGACGCTGCGCCCGTTCGTCTACGGCGCTGACCTGGCTGAAATACCAGGTTTCGGCCACTTTCAAGACATCGTCCCAGAAGATCACGTGCGCGGAGAGAATTTGCCCCGTGCGTGGATCGGCCAGGTGCGGCCCCATGGCATTGGGGAAAGGCTGCGGCACCCAGCGAATCACCGAGTAACGGGCATCCGCGGGATCCCAGGTAGGGTCATCCGGCGCATCAATACCCAAAATCGCATTGCTAAAACCGGCTGCTTCAAACGCGGGCTGCCAATCTTCTATGCCCTGGCGCACGTACGGCCGCCATTTTTGCGGGATTTCCGGCGGCAGATAGAAGGTAATCGGCAGCACCGGATCGGATAGATCGGCCTCAGGGTCCTGCTTTTCCAGGCGGAAACGGGAGATGAACTGCTTGGTCACGATGCCCGGTTCATCATCGGCATCGACAACGCCGAAATCGGTTGTGAAGTAGCCGATCCGAGGATCATACTCTCTAGGCAGCATGGGCTTTTCGGGCAGCATAACTAGGCTGTGAGCAACGACAATGGACGCGGCGCTGCTCGAACCGCCTACCAGAGCGAATGTGAGCAGCGCGTGCACGAGAACATTCTTTGGGAAAGCGCCAATTCTCTCTATACGACTGCGCAGCGGATCAGGCGCCGTCGCCATATAACCCGCTCCTTTGAGAATCGGGGTTACGTCAAAATCAAGCAGGTTGCCGGCAAAGAAAGCGGTCACGTCGATGACGGCCGTACCCTCTTCATCTTCGGCGACGACGGGGAAACTGTACAATATCGAGGGAAAGGCCACGGCCTCCAGGGCCAGATCCTCCGGATCAGGGGCGGCCTGCTCGGAGGCGACGGCGAATTTCGGGCGCAGCCGCATAGAGCCGGTGCGATCACGAACCTCGATGTGGTTTCCGAAGCGCTCCCAGCGCACAACGCGCTTGCCCAGTTCTTTAGGATTGTTGGCCACGCCGTAGGGCGCCTCAGCAAATTCAGCGTACCAGATCATATCCTTGCCCAGCACCTCCGGTGTCAGCTCGAAGTACCAATTTGTGCCCACTCGATGGACGGAGATCATTCCCTCCTGGGAAATGGCCTCATCCGTGATGACTTCACTATAAGATTTTGGCTTGGGTGGTTCAGGCGGCGACGGCGGGCTCCCGGGCGCTACGGGTGCAGTTTGAGCCTGTGCCGGCTGTTCCACAACCGGCGTCGTTGTCTCTTCGGCCTGCGGCATTTCTTCTCCGGTGCTTTCTGGTGCTGCCTCACCGGAGGACTGTTCGCTATCTTCTACGGCCACCTGCTTTTTCTTTCGCGCCATCTTTCCTCTTAATAAAGAGTCGTTTGTGTCTTTGCTTACGTTCAATATACTATCTCTATATTACCTGGCAAATTGGCTAAAACCTATGTCCATTCAAAGAATCGCACGCATCAACGCGATCCTGTTCTTCCTTTTTTGGCTGCTTGTTCTGCTGGCCGGAGCTGACTTTCCGCCGCCGCGAGGTTTTCTCCGGATTGTTCTGCTTATCGCTCTATGTGCCATCGTCGTCTCCTGGCGTGTCCCCATTTATATTGATTGGTATTCCAAGAAACGCCCGGGCCGGCAGTGGCGCGTCCTTATTGAGGGGTTTGCTGCGGGTATTGTCATGTCGGTTGTTTTCGCGATCTCAAGCAGCGGCGAGCCGTCAGTCTCCGTTGAGCCCATCAACTACGTGCTCTGGGTGGCAGTGCTCGGCGTCGTTGGCACGTTCACTTCTGCAGCGCTCTACCTCATCAATGCTCTGCTTAGCAAAAAGTTGAATATTGAAGAATAGCACACAAATTTTGAAAACGAGGTTTTTGCTTACAGATAGAAAAATGGACCCCGACTTTCGCGGGGTCCATTTTTTTACAGCCTATAGATTCAGTTTTCTTTCTTTCTATTGAAGGAGAAGATTCAACGCGATCAACAGCAGGAACATTGCGCCGGAGACGAGCAACACGCGGTGCAGGTCTTTGATGACGTAGGCATATTCTTCATGAAAGGTTACGACTTCCTTCACTTTCGCGGATGCCACTTTCTCTTTGACCATTGCTTTGCTGACAGGGGCTGCCTGCACGGCCGTGTTTTCAACGGCCGTTGTGGTGTCTTGTGCTGATTTCTTCTTCTTTTTTACGCGGCGTACTTTCTTAGCCATTCAATATTCATCCTTTCTGCCAGTTGATTGTGCGTCCATTTTCGAGATTTTGCAACCAAAACAGCATATACTCTCGCTTACTGCACAAGTTGGTCACCATTCAGACATCCCCGCTCACCTTCGTCTCTCTAGCCCCTATTTTGATAGTTGTGCAACCTCGAGCGCCGGACCAGCATAGACGGTTTCGGCCGTTGGGCCCGATCCATCATAAAGCGGCACTCGTTCTCCTGTCTGGCCATCATAGATACCAATAGAGGGATGGTAGGCACCACCCTGGAGGCCGGCCGGAAGCTGCAGGCGATGAACCTGCAGGATGGTGTCCCCCGGCTGCCAGCTCCATGAGGGGGCGTCCAGAGCGTCGCGCTGGCTGACAATATTGCCGGCGTCATCAAGTAAATGGGTGAAGAAGACAGTATCCGGCTGGAAGGCCGGCGGATGGTCGGGGCCGATCTTGTCGGGGTCAGTCACGCGCCACGTAGTGAGCAGTTCTACGGATTCACCTGGCTTAGCCCGGGGTGTAAGCCACGCGGCGTCGATGAGCTGTACGGCCGATCCAAAGTCGCCCAGAGGCGTTTTCCCGGTCAGGTCTTGCCCTTCGCTCAGGGCATAGAGCGAAAAACGGGGATCAAGATCGTCGGGCCGCAGAGTCACCGTATCCAACTGCTCCAGATAGCCGCTGAATGCCTCATGGAGCGGTGTTGAGGAGGGAATGACGGCATATGTTTCATCACCGCCCGGCAGCAGCAGCGCGCTGCGCGCGTCGATCCAGCGATAACCGGCCGAATTCTCGCCGGCCACGACGAGGGCCACAGAGGCGTCATGCGCCGGGCCGGGGTAAACCGTGGACAAAACAACAGGCTCTTCTGCGATGCCACGTCCGTCCAGATAAGCAAGCTCTTCGACAAGCGTATGCTGGTAGGCGCCGCGCACATCGGCCGATTCGCCCCAGCGCACAAAATAATCGCGCGCGCTGACGAGGGCCACGAATAAAAACCAGAGAACCGCGCCAGAAGTGAGAACGGCGCGCTGCGATAAATTCAGTCGTTTTGCCGCAATATCAGCGACAAAGACAAATCCGACAGCCGGCAGTAGATAAACGGCCGGCAGCGCGGCCAGGTTGCGCGTTGTGTTTGCCGTCGATCCGGTGACGAGGGAAGGAATGATGCCCGTGGCGAACCAGAGCAGCAGGAAGGCGTAGGCCGGCTGCCGCCAGCGCCGGAGTGAGACGACCAGGCCGATTAGAAAGAATAGGGCCGTGATTGTGTCAAAGACAGGGCGGCCGGGGATATTGTAGGCCAGGAAATGGTCGCCAAAGCCAGGCCAGAAGAAGGCCAGCAAGGCTTCCGCGGCATTGCCCATGATCGGCAGGATCTTTCCCGACGCAACAAGCTGGAGAGTGCCGCTGAGCATGGAGAGGCGCGTCTGCGCGTAAGGGTTTTTGGCCAGATAAATGAACATGGGCAGAAGCAGAAGCCCGGCGAGCAGCAGGCCTGCCAGAGCAGGTCGCCACGTTCGGCGGAAATCACTCTTGTGAAACAGGGCCAAATAAAGCAAAAAGAGTGGGAAAAGGAACCAGGCCACGCGAGCGGCCAGGTAGATGTGGAAGGTAGCCACGATGCTGAGGGCAAAGCCCAGGACGAGGCCAGCCGTGCGGCCGGTGGCTATATGCCAGGGGCGACCGCGGTGCTCATTGGCGGCACTGCTCCCGTCGCCGCAGGGCGTACAGACGATCTGCCAGAAGAACCAGACGGCCAGGACCATAAAAAAGGGCAGCATGCCCGCGCGCAGAGCTTCGCGGCTGGAGGCGATGGGCCAGAAAGAAACGGCCAGCAGACCGGCCGCCACCAGGGCGGTTGCTCGATCAAAGGCCCGACGCGCCCAAACGGCCGTGGCCACAATCGCCGCCAGGCCGAAGATAACGTTCACCAGTCGCAGAGCGAAGATATTTTCGCCGAGCAGGGCCATCGCGCCGGCCACAGTATAGCTGTAAAGTGGCTCACTGCCGTAGTTCAAGGGGAAATAGTAACGCAGCACGCCGTCGAGAATCTCGATCGCTTCACGGCCGTGATTGGCTTCGTCGTGGGTAAGCCCCGGAGGAATCTCGCCCAGGCGGAAGAGGCGCAGCGCCAGTCCAGCCAGGAGAATAAGGCTGATCAACAACAGGGTTTTACGCATGGGGAGTTCGACGGCCGTGCGGCCAACGGAGGCATTCAGGGATTACGGCCGACGGCGAAGAGTTCGCGTTCAAAAAACCAGCGGAATGGTGGTAAATCAAAGGCCACGCGCCTCATGCCGGCCATCACGAAATTCTCCTGCCGGTTCTGCGGCGGGGAATCGAGCCAGACGCGAACATTTTCAAATCCCGCATCTTTTAGTGTGCGGCGCATGCTGAGGATGTCCTGCTCGTTAACGTGCACATGCAGATTGACGGGCGTGATGGCCCGCGGATCGACAGGATAGAGTTGGCCCTGGCCCATCAAGGTGCGCAGGCGGCGCACCCAGGGATAGGCATAAGTATCGTACCAGCGGTTGGGAGCCGTATGTACGATAAGACGGCCGCCCGGCTTGAGCACACGCCGCGACTCTATCAGGGCCCGCTGCAGTTCCCAAGGATATAGATGCTCCACGACATCAAACATCAACACGCGGTCAAAATAGTCACTCGGAAACGGGAGAACTTTGGCATCAGAACGGCACACGCCTCCAGCAACCTGACCGTTTTCGTGTGCATCCTGCTGCGTCAGAATCACGTCGCGCGTCATCAGCGTGGCTACTTCGGCGTAATCGACGCCGTAGGCGTCAATGCCCAGGCTCATGCAGTGACGAATGATCTCGCCGCGGCCGCAGCCGACATCCAGGATGCGCATCCCGGCCTCGACGCCGGCTACTGTAAAAGCATCCCGCAGGCGGCGAGACAGGTGCTGCCCTTCGGACTCAATAAATTCGTCGTAGCCTTCACAGGCCGTCAGAAAGTATTCCTCTGTATATAATGTGGAAGGCAGTGATTTCTTAGGGTCGGAACTCATTTAATTTCTAATATTCTTATGATGAAATGCTGGCATTATAGAAGTGCAGGAATCAAGTTGCAAATGACTCAGGTTCACTTAACCCACCCCTAACCCCCTATCAGCAACCTGGCTGATCCGCTGAAACTTTTCCCGCAAACGTGCGTAAAGTTGAATGAGTCTCAGGAGATTGGAGCTTTGAACGAAGAGCAGGTCTGGCTCGAACAGGCCATGAAAGGCGATCAAGTCGCCTTCGGAAAATTGGTGGAAGCATACCAGACGCCGGTTTACAACCTGGCATACAGAATGCTTAACAATTCTGGCGAGGCTGAAGAGGCTGCGCAGGAGGCATTTGTCCGTGCTTATACGAGGCTGGAAAGCTACGACCCGGCACACAAATTCAGCACCTGGCTGTTATCTATCACCTCTAACTATTGTATTGACCAATTACGCAAGCGCAGGGCTTTGCTCTTGTCCATTGATGAACCGCTTCCGCCACACCCGGCGCTACACAGTGATGGCGCAAAAGGACCGGAAGCGCAGGCTGTTTTGAATGAACAGCAGCAGATGGTTCAGTCGTTGTTAACAGAACTGCAACCCGAATACCGGGAAGCCGTAGTGTTACGCTACTGGTACGAACTCTCATATGAAGAGATCGCCGAGATGATGGACACGACGGTAAGCGCTATTAAGTCGCGCCTTTTCAGAGCGCGGCGGCAGTTGGCTGAAATAGGTCTTGAGAGAGGGCTTGTTCCGGCCATGGAGAAAGAACTGGCGTAATGTCGAGTCAGAGAAGAAAAACGAAGGGAGTGAACAATGAATCACGATGACGCTTTCGCACTGATGATGGACATGCTCGATGGTGAGGCTTCCGCAGACCGGGTAAGCGATCTGCAGTCTCACCTGCGGGCATGTCCTGAATGCAGCAGCGAATGGAGAGCGCTTGTGGCCATCGACACGCTGTTCCGGCAGACTCCGGCATTGAGCCCGGCGGCCGACTTTGTGTCGAAGACGCTGGCGCGGCTGCCAAATCGACGGATGCGCCTCTGGGCCATGGGTACGATCTACGGCGCAGTCCTGTTGGGAGGCCTTTTACCGTTAGCGCTGCTGGGCCTGCTGGCCTACAGGCTGATGCCTGTTTTGAGCCAGCCGACGCTGGTTGAGAGCATTTTTGAATCCCTGCAGACGACACAGCGTACGGCGGGCATTGTCATGTCAGCGCTAATAACCGGCGCAGGTGAGGTACTTGTACAGCAGCCCGTATATGTGGGCTATCTGCTGGTTATTGCCGGCATTATATTCCTATGGGGTGGGGTATATAGGCGGCTTCTGGTGATGGAGAATTGAATTAACTCTGGTCACAACGCTTATTTAGCCAATAAACGAATCTGAGCGTCACGATACGATTGCCCAGATTCGCTTAGGGAGTTGTAGAAGAATGAAACGAGTAACATTTGTATTTGTAGTCCTGCTGCTGCTGGCGATTCCGATCGGCACAGCATTTGCCGAGGCTCCATTCGACACGACGGTCGGCGAGAATGAGACGGTCAACAATGACGTTATCGTCTTTGATGGCGATCTTTTGCTCGAAAGTGGCTCGACGGTGAACGGTGATGTCGTTGTTTTCAACGGCGATGTGGAAACAGCCGGAACGATTAACGGCGACCTGGTTATCTTTAACGGGGACCTGAATGCTGAGGAGACCGCGGCTGTGAACGGTGACTGCGTCTTGTTGAACGGCTCCGTTGATGACGCTTCCTCCAGCGGCATCCGCTGCACGAATATTGAAGGCAGTGTCATTTCGGGAATCGTGAAGAGCATTCCGCCTGTAGCGGTTGGGCCCAAGGCGATCCCGGATGTTCCCGACGTACCTGCTGTTCCCGATGTTCCGGCGGTGCCTGCAGTGCCGGATATTCCCGAAGTAACAAGCCATTCGGATCGCGCGAATAAAGGCCTGGACTTTCTGGGTGTGATCAGCAGCACGCTGCTGCTGGGCTTCCTGGGATTTGTGGCCGGTTCAGTATTTCCGAAGCACCTGCAGCAGGTGAAGACAACGGCGGCGGCTAAGCCATTCGCCAGCGGCGCTGTTGGCGTGCTGACCGGCATCGCCGTCCCGGCGCTGGCTGCGTTGTTGGCCGTGATTTCGGCCGTGTTGACCCTTATCTGTATCGGACTGCTCGGCTTCCCAATCGTCTTGCTGATGCTGCTGGGCCTGGTAGCCGGCGCAGTCATGGGCTGGATCGCCATGGGCACCTGGGTTGGCGACAGATTGTTCAGAAACGGCGAACGCAGCATGGCCTTCAAAGCCGCTTTGGGAACCGCGATTCTGACCTTCGTCCTGGGACTGCTGGGCATCATGCTGCCCTTCGTGGAAGGTATTCTCGCCTTCTTCGTCGGGGCGGTTGGTCTCGGCGCGGTAGCGCTGACGCAGTTCGGCCGTAAACCATACCCACATGTAGACGCGGTGGTCAGCGAGTTTGCGGAAGATGAAGTCAAGATCGCCAACGTATTGGACACGCTGCCGGATGACGATTTGCCATCAAAGGGATAGTAAGATCAACCTGGCAAAATAAAGAAAAGCGGAGACGGGGTTTCCTGGCTCCGCTTTTTTCATTTCTGGGTTTGGAGATTGTTTCTACCAGCCACAATTTAAGCAAGAGCAGCCCTGGTTTCTCTCAATATCCTATTCTGCTGGCGCGGGTTTTCCGAGGATCTGCGACAATCCGGCCAGGTCAGTGCGCGAAGTGAGGTTTAAACTCAGCGGGGTGACCGAAACCAGGCCGTTGGCCAGGGCGTGGGCGTCGCTGCCTTCAGCCACATAGCGACCTTTTTGCTGCCAGTGCAGGAAAATGTTGTCGCTATCAAAAGCATCCCTACCCGGCTCCACCCGCGGCTGGTAATAGGCCAGCCTATCCTGATGCGTGACCACCCAGGGCGTGTCAACTGTGGCCGAGGCAGGCACTTCGATTTTCAACAGATCAACATCAGGCGGCAGGGCTGCGTCCAACACGCGCCGGGCAAATAACTGCACAAAATGGGCGGCCACAGAAAAGTCAAGCGGCGGATGGTCCTCCTGAGGTCCTTCATGGTCATATTCCAATGAAGCAGCTATGGCGGGGATGCCGTGATCGGCCGCTTCCAATGCCGCGCCAACCGTCCCGGAAACGGTCACACAGGAGCCAATGTTCTCGCCATAGTTGATGCCGGAAACGACCAGCGAGACGGGGCGGCCGGCGAGCTGCTGCAGGCCATGATCGACCGTCAGGGCGGGCGTGGCATTGGCGGCATAGGCCGGCCAGGATTTACCACCGGCTACAATTTCACGTTTGTATAAACGGCCGTTCCGGCCTTCTTGCTGCGAACGGCTGCGCCCCATGCTCGTTTGCTGCGTGCGCGGGGCGACGATTAACAGGTCGCCCAACGGCGCCAGGGCAGGCACAAGCGCCGCCAGTCCGGGAGAATCGATGCCGTCGTCATTGGTGATCAGGATCAGGGGTTTTGTTTCTGTCATTATTTGAAGTTTGTCAGCTATCAGCGGTCAGCTTACCAATCCATCAATTGGTCAGATGCGGCAACCTGCCACTTTGCGACTTTGCTAATGTGTATTCGTAACTCTATTTTTGTTCCATTGCGACGGCGACTTCGGCGATACTGTCAAAGACCAGATCGGGTTGAATCTCACTTGCCGCCATCTGGTCAGGTGTGGTCACGCCGCTGAGCACGCCAATCGTGGGAATGCCCACGCGCTGTGCTCCCAGGATGTCTGTCTCCAGGCGATCGCCGATCATCACCGTTCTTCTTCTATCGGCCGCCAATGCTGCCAGCGCCGCTTCAAAAATCGCCTTCTCCGGTTTGCCGATCACGGTTGGTTCAATCCCGGTTGTGCCGCGCAGCGCACCAATCACCATCCCTGTGCCGGGACTCAGCCCGTCCGGTGTGGGGTAGGTGCCGTCCGTATTGGTGGCCACAAACTCCGCGCCGCCCAGAATGAGGCGCGTGGCCACCCTGGCTTTATCGTAGGTCAGGCGGCGATCCATGCCGGCGGCCACGGCCACCACGTCGTGACTGGGCATTTCTTCGCCATAGGAAACGTCAAAGCCCGCATCTTGCAGCGTCTCGATCACGCCGCTCATGCCCACGGCGTGCACCGGCGCGCCAGGGCCATATTTGCCCTTTAAATAATCGGCCGTTGCCGTCGAACTGGTAAAGATGTGGCCCGCATCAGCCTCGATGCCGAACCCGGCCAGCTTGGCCAGGTATTCGCCCACCGTGCGTGTGTTGTTATTCGTCAACAAAGCCCAGCGTATGGCTCTCGCGCGGATGATCTCAAAGAAGTGATCCAGACCGGGCATCGCCAGGTCGCCGCGCCACAGTACGCCGTCGCCGTCAATTAGGAATGTCTCGACTTGATTGAAATCCATATGCTTATTGGTGTGACAGCCGGAAGGCAGGACGCCTCTGAGTAGATTCGGTTTGGCGTCTCTTACTCAACAAAAGATTTGGCCAATTTTGCTGCCTGGCTGGCGTCGGGCGCGTAGCCATCGGCGCCAATAGAAGCTGCATAGCCAGCCGTTACCGGGGCTCCGCCAACCATGATCTTGACCTGATCGCGCAGACCGGCCGCGTCAATCGCCTCGATAGTTTTGGCGATCATGGGCATTGTCGTTGTCAGCAAAGCCGATAAGCCAACCACGCTTGCCCCACTGCGAATGGCCTCGACAAAGGTTTCGGGGGCTACGTCTGTGCCCAGATCGTTAATTTCAAATCCGGCGCCTTCGACCATCATGGCCACCAGGTTCTTGCCGATATCATGCAAATCTCCTTTGACAGTGCCAAGCGCAATCACGCCAGCCGGCTGGACATCTTCGGCTACCAGATAGGGCCTCAGCACCCCCAGGCCGGCCTGCATCGCCCGTGCGGCGATGAGCATTTCGGGGACGAAATAATCCCCTTCTTCGAAAAGACGCCCTACCTCGGACATGGCAGCGATCATGCCCTCGTTGAGAATGACGGTCGCGCTGATGCCTTGGTCCAATGCCGCCTGTACCAGATCCGGCGTCGTGACCGCGTTCCCTTCTTTCACGTTTTCGTAGATTTGTTCGATAAGCGGTTCCATATACAGCTCCTCAAAATAGTGTCCTGCAAAAATACCACAAACTTCACGGCTTTACACTGTTAAGAAGCGTGAGGCAAGGAGTCTCGTTGCAGTCACTTTTTTTAGACCCTGCCTGTATTTGGAACGGCCGTAACCGCGTGCTAGAATGCCGCGCATGAACAGAGTTGTCTTTATGGGCACGCCGCAGTTTTCCGTGCCCAGCCTTCGTACGTTGATCGAAACACAAGAAGTCGTCGGCGTGGTCACGCAGCCAGACCGGCCGGCAGGTCGTGGCCGCCAGCTAAAGCCATCACCGGTGAAAGTCGTTGCCGAAAGCGCGGGCATCCCCATCTACCAGCCGCGTTCGCTGCGATCCGAGGAAGCGGCCGTTCCACTGCACGAGTGGCAGCCGGACGTCATTGTCGTGGCCGCCTTCGGCCAGATCTTGCGACCGCATGTGCTTGAACTGCCGCCTGAAGGATGCGTCAATGTCCATGCTTCGCTGCTGCCGCGCTGGCGCGGCGCATCGCCGATCCAGCACGCCATACTGGCCGGGGATGAGCAGACCGGGATCACGCTGATGCAGATGGATAAGGGTATGGACACGGGCGCGATCTACGTGCAGGAGGTAACGCCGATTTCCGCAGACGACACAAGCACCACGCTGCACGATCGCCTGGCCGAGCTTGGCGCGCAAATGCTGCGATCATTTCTGGATGATATTGTAAACGGCCGTCTCCAGGCCCAACCACAGGATGAAAACCTGGCCACCTACGCGCCCATGATTAAAAAAGAAGCCGGCCAAATAGAGTGGCAAGAAAGCGCGGCAGCCATCGACCGGCGCATTCGGGCCATGACGCCCTGGCCCGGTGCATTCACGGAATGGGACGGCCAATACCTGAAGATTTTGGCGGCTCGCCCGCAGCCTGACCGTTCGCTGGGCGTACAGCCGGGAAAAGTCGCCCTGGTCGACGGCGAACTGCTTGTGCAGACCGGAGAGGGCGCGCTGGCGCTGGATCAGGTGCAGCCGGCGGGGAAGAAGGCGCAGGACGCCGGAGCCTTTGTACGCGGCCGGCCGCAGTTCGCCGGCGCGCTGCTGGGCTCATGATGAAGATCCTCGTCTATGGCGCGGGGGCAATTGGCGGCTACCTGGGCGCGCGGCTGCTTTCTGGCGGCAGCGAGGTGGTGATGCTTGACCGGCCGTCCATGGCCGACGCGCTCAATGAACAGGGTCTCATCGTCGAAGAAGCGGGGGAGAAGCTTCATGTCAGGCCACAGGCGGTGTCGTCGCTGGCGGAAGCGTACGCCATTCACAGCGCCTATGACCTGGTCGTTCTGGGGCTGAAGTCCTATGATCTGCCGATCGCTCTTCAAGACCTGGCCGCAAACGGGCAGGATGAGGCGACGATTTTCACCGTGCAGAATGGCATCGGCATCGAGGAGCCGTTTA
>JBJYWZ010000373.1:0-1702 GCA_046259725.1 Promineifilaceae bacterium (SeqCode)
GGCGAAACGCAGCGCTTTGACCGGTTGTAGTCCAAAAAAACGCTGCTCAGTTTCCTATTAGTTACGCTTGGATTGACCGAGGAGGTAGACTGACTGGTGTGTCAAAAAAATGCCAATCTTTCCACCTCCATCGGCAACCGCTTGGGAATGAGGACCATCAGTTTCCCGCACCACGAGTGCCGTTCCCGGACAGTCCCCCAAGCGGGATAGGGCAACTGTCCAAAGCCTGTTGCACCAGGAGTGCCATAATAGGAAAACAGCAAGCCCTGTCATCGCCCGATGGATACCATACCATAGGAGGTATCCGATGAAAACAATTATTGGTATCGATTGGAGTGAAAAGAAGCACTGTGTGCATGCATACAACGAAACAGGCGCCCAGTTGCTGCGGCTGGAAGTGGCGACCACGGCAGACGGATTTCGGGAATTGACGTGCCAGATAAGCCAGCTCAATCCAGAACCGGCCAACTGCTTGGTGGCCATTGAAACAGCGCACAATCTGTTGGTGGATTATCTGCACGACCAGGGCTATACACTCTACATCCTGGCCCCCAGTATGGTTCGCAGCAATCGCGGTCGGCAGGGCGGCAGCGGCGCAAAGGACGACGACCGCGACGCCCAACTGCTGGCGGAGATTCTGCGCACCGACCGGGGACAACTCATTCCCTGGCAACCTGACGGGCCGCTGGTGCGCCAAATGCGTACATTGCTCACCTGGGTGGACCAGTTGACCAAGAGCATTGTCCGGCAGCGGAATCGCTTGCGGGCCAATCTGTTGCGCTTCTATCCGCAAGCGTTGAACGCTTTCGGCAATCTGCAAACACAGTTCTGCTTGCGCTTCTTGGCCGCTTTTCCCAGCCCTGCCTCTCTGGAGATGCTGGGTTATGAGCGTTTCACGGCCTTTTGTCGCCAAGCCGGCTACTATGAGTATGACCGCTATCCCCATATCTGGCATGCCTTGTCTATGGAGGGCTTTCAGCAGCAGCATAATCCCCTCTTTGGCCAGCAAGTGGCCTGGCAGGCCGAGGGGTTGCTGGCCATGCTCTTGCACAAGCGCCGGCTGATCGCCCAGGTTCAGGCGCTTTTCCAACAACACCCCGATGCCTTTATCTTTGCTTCCTTGCCCGGCGCTGGGGATCTGTTGGCGCCCAAATTGCTGGTCATCTTTGGCGACCACCGGCAACGTTATCCGACGCGCTCTTGGCTGCCCGCCATCGCCGGTACCGCGCCGGTCACCGTCGCCAGCGGCAAGTCCCGCTTTGTCAAATTCCGCAGAGCCTGCAACCATGATTACCGTCAGACCGCCCAGCAGTTTGCCCAAAGCTCCATCCGCAAATCCGCTTGGGCGGCTACATACTACTATCGAGCTAGTGACCGCGGTCTGTCCAAAAGCCATGCGTATCGCTGCCTTGCCAATCGTTGGCTGCATATCATCTGGTCCTTATGGCAAAGCCGTGAAGCGTATGATGAAGCTTATCATCTTAGCCAGGTCGCTAAGCATCGCCGAAAGCCAGATTGATTCGTGAAGTAGGAAGGGTGCAAAAGTAGCAGCCCTTCCCCGCAAGAACGGAATGAAAGATTGGTAATTATTTTTGAACACACTATAAGTCGATGTCAACAAAGCCTGGTCAGGCTTTGGTCATTGCCTCCTGCCTATTTCTCTTCTCTGGGCATTATTGGCCTTGACAAAGCCTGTCCGGGA
>JBJYWZ010000374.1:0-11843 GCA_046259725.1 Promineifilaceae bacterium (SeqCode)
GGCAAGATGACGCGGGCATCCGGGAACGTGCCGCCAGTGTCGGGATCTACGGCCGTCAGGCGCTGCACATTCTCTCCATCCTGCCGGTAGAAACCAACAGCGATCCGGTAGCCGCCTGTTTGCGACTCGTCCAGTTGAATGGCAAGCGTATCGGAAACGATCTCGCCTTCAAGCCATTGGCTGGTGGGATAACTGTTGCTGCGTGGATGGCCGTCCGCCTGGAAGACGATTTCTTCCGTTTGCGGATCGAAGACGTGCACAAAGCGTACTGCTTCATCTGAATTCGCTTCAAGGGCCTTCCAGTAAAGGGTGAGCTGCCAGGAATTGTCTGATTTTTGCTGCAGATCGTAGCCTTGCAATTGTATCCGATCGTCGAACACGGCCGTCAGAGGCGCCAAGTCATCGGGCAGGGTAAAGACCGGCTGGTTCTTCTGGAAAACAATCTCTTCGCCCTGAAGCACGATCTCGCCCAAGCGGCGCGTGAGGACGACTTTTCCCGTATCCACTTCGTACAACCGGGCCACCAGGGCCAGGGGGCTCTCTCGCGGCAGATCCGCGGGCAGCCCAAGGGCCAGCCAGTCATCAACGGCAGCGCCGGGCAGCCATTCGCTGCTGGGCAGGAAGCCGTAACCGGGCTGCGTATCGAGCTGCGCGAGCCAGTTCCCCGCCTGATCAATCAGGAGCAGCGAGGCTTTGTAATCATGGCTCAGCGGGTCGCGCGTGGTCCAGGCAAGCTGCACATCGAGCGCATTTGAATCATCTCGAACCCTTACATCCAGCGCCTCAACATCCAGCGGCGCTGCGGCGGGCTCGGATTGCCGGTCGCTGGTGATGCGCAGCGGGCGCAGGAATAGATCTCCGCGCGGGCTGCCGGAAGGCATCAACGGACGGCCGACATCCATTGTCACCCTGGGAATAACCAGACCGGCAGGCGCATTTTCGGGAATATTCAGGTCGAAAATCATCTGTTTGTTATCCAGCAGCTTGCCTTGCTCAGCGACAACGGGCGGTTGAGGGGTAAACGAGGGCCAGGAAAGCGCGGGCGTGCCCAGGGCTACGGTGAGGACATCCTTGTTAGCCTCTGAAAAATTGAGCGTAACAGCCACATCGTCACCGGCAGCGATCGAATCACGTTCGTATTCATAGCTTAGCAGCCTCGTACCGCTGCTGAAGGGTATGCCGTCCTCATCATGGTGCAGATAGGCCATCTGGGCAAAATCCCAGGTCATTGTACTCACCGAAAGAGCACGCTCAGGCCAGAAGCGAAAGAGCAGTAGAAAGGCGGCAAGGCCAACTAGCATGACAGCGGTCGTACGGCCCAGGTTGGGCGTTCTCCAGGCTCTAAACAGCAGATAAAGCGTAAAGATCAGCGCACCAAAAGAGATCAGCTCTGCACCGCGGCGCAGCGGCCTGCCCGCCAGCGTCAGGACCAGCTCGTGATCGCCCGGGGGCAGTTCGACGGTGATGTGACCTGAACCTGGGGCCGGCTGGATGCCCAGCGTCTGATGGTCAAGCTCGGCCCTCCAGCCGGGCCAGGCCATGGTCGGGAAGAGCGCCAGCGCGCCTTCTTCGCCAACGCGCAGGGCCCAGCGCTGGCGATCAGCTTGCTGTTCGAGCAGCTCCACCGCCAGGAGCTCGCCCTCTATGGCGCGGGCATTGGCGCGACGGCCGTCGTTGAGCCAGGCGCTGTTGTAGAAACGGGGCTGCACCGTTTGCGGGAGATATTCGGCGCTGACAGTGCTACCGATATTGCCTGTGAACCATTCATACTGTGCCAGGGATTCGGCGGTCACGTCCTGATCGCCAATCAACATCTGGTCTGTGCGCAAAGCGGCGAAACTGGCGATGATGAGCAAAACGGCCGTGCCTATGGCCAGTACGCGACAGTAGGGCAGCAGGGCCAGGGCGCCGATAGCCAGCGCGGCGGCAAAGGCCTGTATGGAGAGGAACCGCCAGGGAAACTGCGCAAAGGGCAGGAGGGGGATGTGTTCCCACAGGAAGGCGGACAGCGGCGTGATCATAAAGGTGGCGGCAGCCAGCGAGAGCACGACGAAGAGCGCCGGCGCTTTTTCTAAGAGATGCACACGAAAGGTGTAGTAGATGAGGGCCAGCGAACCAAGCAGTGCGGCGACCGCCTGGGCCATACCCGTGCGGAAGGCGTTACCACCGGAAACGTCGTAGTCAAAGACGGCCGATGTCTGCACCAGGTTCAGGCCGCGGAAGTGATTGGCATAAGAGAAATAGCCTTCGGTAACGGGACCCAGCTGGGCATATTGTTGTTCAACGAGGGCGGGAATGAAGAACCAGGCCGCGAGGGCCAGGCCGAGCAGCCCGGCTGCCAGCAGCGGTAGAAACAGCCGCATCTGCGGGTGTGAGAAATGCGAAGCGATCCCGCCGGCAGCATGATGTGGCCCCAGGAACCAGCGCAGGAGGATGAAGAGAAAAAGAAAGGGCGTAAAGATGAGGGCGGAGATATTGTGGCTGAGGATGAGTGCGCCATAGGCCAGGGCGAGGGCGGCGACACGGCCGTAGGCAATGTCTCCACTTTCCGCATCCAGCAGTTTGTCGGCGGCCAGGATCACCCAGGGATAAAGCGCCATGGCCCAAAACTCGGCCAGGGAATCGCCGCGCACGTAGACATTAACCAGGTGAAACGGTGCGGCCGTATAGGCGACGGAGGCAAGCAGCGCCGCCCATTCATTGCGATACCAGCGACGCGCCAGGAGATAGATGCCCAGGGCGGCCAGTAAAAAGCCCAACAACTGTGCCGCCTCGATTGAGCGCACGAAACTGAACCCTAACAAGCGGAACAAGGCTGCAATATAGATAGACAGCGGGGCGTAATAGTTGAAGAAGGGGTAGCCGAAGCCGTAATTGGCGTCGCCCATCCAACGCACGGGGAAGTGGCCGTCGCGAAGCGCCGAATCCAGCTGCTGCAGACGCTGCAAGAGAAAAGGGCTGTCCCCGCCCCCTCTCGTGTTCAAAAAGCCCGCCTGGCTGATCAGCGGCCAGGCGGCGAAGAAGGCCACCAGCATGGCCGCAATCAGGACAAAGGATATCCGCGCGTTGCGCTGCGCCCTGGATGTCTCATTGGCTTCTGTCGATGCTGACATTTACCGCCGGAAAAGAAGCAGGACATGGGTTGACCGGAATCGCTGCACCTCACATCAGCGGCGCAGCAGGAAGAACAAGAGCAGGCCGAGGAGTAGAATACCGACCAGAATGACAGCCAGGCCGCTCAGGGCGACAGGACTAAACCCACCTTCGTCCGGCGTGGTTTCAACAGGCGCTTCGCCTTGAGTTTCCCCCTCCGCGGAAGGCTGCTGCACAGGAGCATTGTCCTGGCGAATACGGCTGCCGAAGACAACGGTGGTTGTATGGTCATCGGTTGTGGCTACCAGCGCGTTACCGGCGGTTGTCATTTCCAAGCGGCCGGGAAGCTGCTGCGCAACCTGGTAAGCGCCCTGCGACAGACCCTGGAAGCAGGTGGGTGTCTCGGACCCATCCGAAATTGCCTGGCCAACCACGGCTGATTCAGAAGCGACCACGATGGTAATGCCGGCCATGTACCCTTCGTTTTCGTCTCTGAGACCATTGGCGTTTTCATCGTGGAAGGCATTGACACAGATGGTTCCGCCAACAACTTGTTCGCTCTCAGCGGGCGCTTCCTGTTCAGATTCAGAATCAGCAGTTGGTTCAGGCTCCTGTTCCTGCTGCAGATTTTCGGCGCGTACAGGGCTGATCGCCGCCAGCAGAAGCACAAACGCCAATAGTGTAAGGATGTGATTGAATCGTCTCTTCTCCATTTTTAGCCTTTTGAGAATTCGTTTCTAATCTTCTTGTCGCCTTTTAACGAAAATGAAGGTTAACACAGCCAAGCCAGCAAGCAAAACGAAGGTGGCGATGACTAAGCCAACCATCAGGGAGATTGTACGTACGGAAGCGCTTTGATTTTCGACAACAGCCGTGGGAGTCGCCTGCGGTGTGAGAGCGATCCGCGTACGCAGCTGCTCATCCGCATTGAGGGTCGGATTGAGCACCTGACTGTTGTCTTCGTAACTGCCAAAGGCAAGGTGCAGCACACTCCCTTCGGTCAGAGTTAAGGCCCAATCCCCCTCGGTTGTAAGCGTCTCAAGTTGGGTTTTGGAACGCGTGACGTGATATTCTCCTGGAGAAAGATCTTCCAGGCAGAACGGTTCATTGATTCCATCCGTGACGTAGTTGGCGACTACTTCTAGCTCGTTGTAGATCGTGAAGGCGACGTTGGCGCGGGACATTTCGCCAGCGCCCATTTGGGCATCCCGGTTGGCATCGTTATAGGCGATGATACAAAGGGCAGTACGCGGTCTTTCAATGGTCGGCGTCGCGCTTGGCGGCAGCGGTGTGGGTGTGGGGATGTCGGACGTGGCCGTTGCCGGCGGCGTCACGCGGGCGACGATCAATTTATCACCCGGCTGCAAAACCACAGATTCATCGAGATCATTCAGCTCCAGCAGTTCGGGAATTGTCAAGCCAGCTCGCGCGGCGATAGCCCACAATGAATCATCGGGCCATACCTCCACATAGATGTAACCCTCGGCGTCAGGCGTTGTAGTCGGGTTATCCTGAGCCTGCAGGGGCGAGCCCAGAGCAGGCAGAACGTACAGCCACAAGAGGAATAGCAAAAATATCGTTCTACCGTTTATTCGCCGATTACTACCCATGTCGTGCCGGCCTCTTCGCCGGCGCTGCCAACGACGGGCAGCCGTTGCCCGCCTTCAGTCCGGTAAAGTCCCACGCGGACCTCGTGCCTTTCATTATCAAACGGCTCGTCGAGCACGATATCGTGGGACTCACGCACAATCAGCCCCGGCTGCCACCACGCACCCCTCCAGCGTCCGGAGGCAAGCGGGGCATCGCTCTGGCCGATCAAGCCATCCGGCCCGATCACATGCACGAAGACGGAAAGATCATCTTCTATCGCACCTTCAGCCTCCCAGTATATATCAACTCGCAGCCGATCAGGGTCCAATTGTTCTACGTTTGCCTCATGTAAATAAACCTGGCCAGCGAAATTCGCCAGACGCATAGGATCAATCGCCGAGGCCGTTTCGACGCCATACCTGACATAGAGGGGGTATGCCTCTTCTTCCAAGTCGCCTTTGGTCAGGGGGCCGTCCTGTATCGTCAGCAAGACGGGCGGCTGGATGCGGTCATGTAAAAAATCGAGAGAGTCATATGGCCAGGCGTAAACGGCCGATGGTGCGCGTATACTATCCGGCAGATCATCCGGGGATAGATAACGCTTTACGATGCTGTCGCCGCCTACCAGAAACTCCAGGGACGGCCAGCTTGTCCAGAGGCGATCGTCGAGATAAACCGTGGTACCTGGTGATTCTACCTGCAGCTCAACGGCGAGCCCGGTCGCCGCGGATTCAAAGGCGTAGGCCACCTGCTGATCGCGAGCATAGCCGCGATAGGCGGTGATGGTCCAGACCAGACTGCCAAGCAGCAGAAAGGCAACGAGCAGCGCGCCGGTCCAGGAGGGCAGGCGCGGCCAACGCCACAGCCAGGCCAACCCAATCGCCGGCAGCAGAACGACCGCCGGTAAGAGACCCGCCGCGCGCAAGAAATGGGGCGCGTCGGCAGCCAGGATGGTGGGACCAAGCATGACGACCAGCCACAGGAGAAGCGTCATCGCCGGAGGGAAACGCCAACGCCGCAGGCACCAGAAGAGCCCGATCAGGAAGGGCAGAATCATCAGGGGATCGAAAACCGGCCGTCCCGGCGGATTATGGCGCAGGATGGTATCTCCTCGCACCAGGAACATACCCAAGGCAGCCCAGGTATTTACGGCCAGGGTTTTGAGCACTGAATCCTCGTAGACATCAGGACTTAGAATCGAAACCTGCCCGGTACGGCCGAATAGAATATCCGAGTTCTGGGCAATGAGGAGAATCATCGGCAGCAGGGCAAGCAGCGAACCGGCAGCAAACCACAGTACGCCCGGCCACAGGCGGCGGCCGCGTCCTGTCAGGAGTAGATAGAGAAGCACCGCCAGCAGCAGCACAGGTACAAAACGATAGGCAAGATACGTGTAGAATCCCAGGCCACAAATCAGACCGGACAGAGCCCACAACCAGTTTTTCTTCTGCCGATATGCTTCCGTAGCCAGCCAGAACGTAAGAGCCAGCAGGGGAGCCAATAGAATGGTGCGTAAACCGATGCGGCTGAGATGAATGGGCCACAGCGTGATCGCCCAGAGCCAGGCCGCAAGGATGCCGGCGAGACGGCCGAACCAGCTTTTACCGAGAAGGAATACGGGGACGGTTGCCAGTGCGCCTACAAACGCTGCGGCGGCGCGCACAGCGAAGACGGTCTGGCCGAAGAGGGCGACCGATAGAGCCGTCAGGTAGATGTAGAGGGGTTCACGGCCGTTATTGGCCGGGAAATAGAGCGCGTGATCGCCGTCCAATACCGTGAGGGCGTCCAGCCCATTGAAGGCTTCGTCACGGTATAGGCCCGGTGGAATCTGGTCAAGCTGCCAGAAGCGCAGCACGGCGGCCATTAAAAGCGCCAATAGCAAGAAAGCCCACTCCATAGAGGAGGGGCTTAGGAGTAGTCGAGAGCCAGATTGCAATCGCTTGCGCAATATTGTCAAAGCGGGGCAAGTATAGCAAAATACCCCCTGGCGTCAACGCGAGCGACAGCTCGAGCATAAGGACTATGCGTATATTTCCCCGGCAAGTTCCCCAAAACGAATTAGCGAGCCAACATCTCTTGGAGCTGTGCCAATGCGTGTGCTGATGCTGTCCAAAGCGTGCCTGGTCGGCGCTTATCAAACGAAGCTGGAGATGATCGGGCAAACTGAAGACATCGATCTCCTGGCGGTTGTGCCGCCTTTCTGGAACGATCCGGCCGGGCGCATTGATCTGGAACGCAGCCATACCGAAGGGTATACCCTGGTGGCCGATCCCATCCGCTTCAATGGGGATTACCACCTGCACTATTATCCAAAACTACGCCAGCGGATCGACGAGTTTCAGCCGGATATCATGCATATCGACGAAGAGCCCTACAACCTGGCGACGTGGCTGGCCTGGCGGCAGTCGCGAGCACGGGGCGCGAAAACGCTTTTCTTTAGCTGGCAGAATATAGAGCGCGGCTACCCTTTTCCCTTCAGCAGCATGGAAAAGCAGGTATTGGGTGGTGTTGATTTCGCAATAATGGGCAACCAAGATTCGGCCGTGGTATGGCACAACAAAGGATACAGCGGTCCGTACAAAGTAATCCCCCAGTTCGGCGTCGATCCTGAGCGCTTCCACGCTTCCACACGCGCTGATAGCGGAAGAGGATTCGTTATCGGATCGGCGAACCGAAGACTTGTCAAAGAGAAAGGGGTCGACCTGCTCCTAAAAGCCGCGGCCAAGCTGCCTGGCATCTGGCGTCTGCACATCGCTGGCGAAGGACCTGAAAAGGAGTCGCTGCGAGGACTGGCGCGGGAACTCAGCATCGAGCGCCATGTTCATTTCGACGGCGCCATCTCTTCCGATCAAATGCCGGCATATCTGCGGCAAATGGATGTCCTCGCTCTCTGCTCGCGCACGCAGCCCAATTGGAAAGAGCAGTTTGGGCGCGTGCTCGTGGAAGCGATGTCATGCGAAATTCCCGTCGTCGGGTCAAACTGCGGCGAGATCCCAAATGTCATTGGCGATGCGGGATTGATATTCCCGGAGGAGAATATCGGCGCACTCCAAGCACATTTGTTAGAATTGATGCAGTCAGAAGAAAGACGCCGTGCCCTCGGAAAATCAGGGCGGCGGCGCGTTTTAGAAAATTACACGCAGGCACAAATTGCCATGCAGACCGTAGCCGTCTATCGCGAAATGAATGCGCCGTGACATGCCAGCACTCGTGCAGCGAAGCCGGCTGCTGCACGTGACCAATGGACAAGCAGAATCAGGCGCAAAACGAAACAAATGAGGGTGCAGGACGCTGGTCCGTAAAGCGCATCGTGGGTGTCCTCCTTATATTGGCGGCCTTGGTCGTTGGTTTGTATCTGGCCGTCGGTTATCTGGCCTGGCAAAGTGGGGAGACGCTGCGCAGTGAGCGCGAAGAGGAAGCACGGGTACAACAAATATCCCGGCAGGTGAGTCTGGCACAGGAAGATATTCAACGGGGCGGCTATAACCTTGCTTTGCACCGGCTTGACTGGGTGCTGGAGCGAGATCCGGCTAACGAGGAGGCTGAGGCACTGCACCAGCAGGCTCAGGAGGCGATCAGGACCGCTCTGACGCCTGCTGCACCGCCAACACCAACGCTCGAACCCGAACCGACGGTGGTATTGAGCGAAGAAACTGAGCCTGAAGAGGAACTGATGCGCCTGCAGCGGCTTTACAGCCGCGAACAGTGGAGCGATCTTATGCCGGCGGTACTGGCCATGCAAAGACAGTTTCCCAATTTCGAACGCATGGAAACTGATCGCCTGCTTTACGAAGCTTATCTCAATCTCGGTCTGCAGCAGATACAGGGCGATCAGATAGAGAAAGGCATCAGCAACCTGGCACAGGCCGAAAAATTGGGAGATCTGCCCCAGGAAGCGCTGGATTATTGGTTGTGGGCGGAACTTTATCTAGAAGGGATTGCCTATTATGGCGTCAACTGGGCCGTCTCCGCGTCCGTTTTTCGCGAACTGTGCCTTTCGGCGCCCTTCTACCAAAACTCCTGCGAAAAGCTTTACGATTCGCTAGTCAACTACGGTGACCAGTATCTCTTGAACCAGGATTACTGCCCGGCCGTCGACTATTTGCGTGAAGCCCGCCAGTACGGCAGCAGTGGGACATTGAGCGAAAAGCTGAACCGGGGAATTGAAGGCTGCGCATCGGCAACGCCTACCCTGGAAGTTATCACCGGCACCCTGCCCGCCGCTGAAATGACCCCCCTACCTCTGCCCCCAGCAAATGAGTAGCTTTCGTCCGAAGTTAAGGGCGTCGTTATAATTCCTTCGATGGCAGAAACTGGCGATCCTCTCAGTGAACGTGAACTCGACGTTCTGCGCTGTTTAGCACAGGGAGCGACCAACAAGGATATCGCTTCCGATCTCACGATCAGCGAAAACACAGTCAAGGTACACCTGCGCAACATCTATACCAAGTTGGGCGTTTCTTCACGCACCGAGGCAACAACGACGGCTATGCAGCAGGGTTATCTGATCATTCCCGGACAAGAAGAAGCAGCCGTGGATGAGCCAGTTGAGGGCAGCGACATGTCGCCACCTGCCGCCATACCATCCCTGGCCACGGCTAACGGCGGCAAAGCGCCTGTTCCGGCAGCCACAGCGGAGAAAGCTGGTCCTCGTTCCGCGCGGCAGATTACGCGCCTGGCGATCATGGGCATCGCTGCCGTTGTTCTGCTAATAGCGGCGCTCTATCTGGTCCAATTGTTACCCGCTCCCAGTGAATTGACAGGAACGGCGCCCGCAGAACCATTCGCGGAAACCGCCATAGAAAATTCGAACTGGCTGCAAAGCCGGCCGATGCCCGAGGCGCGGGCTAATATGGCCGTGGCGTCTGTCGGCCTGGGCCTCTACCAAATCGGCGGGGAAACGGCCGACGGAGTCGACGGGATAGTGCATGTATTCGACAGTCTGGAACGGGTCTGGCGCACGGTGGCGGAAAAGCCAACGCCCGTCGCCGACGCCTCTGCCGCCGAACTGTATGGTGAAATCTACGTGGCCGGCGGGCGCTTGCCCGATGGCCAACCCACCTCGGCCGTTGAAGCGTACAGCCCAACTCAGGATGCCTGGCGGCCGGTTGCCCCGCTGCCGCACCCGGTATTGGGCGGGTTGACGCTCAGCAATGGCGCGTTTCTCTATTTGTTGGGAGGATATGACGGTCGATCCTACCTCGACGAGGCCCTTGTTTACAATCCCGCAGAAGATAGATGGCGGCCCCTGCCACCAATGCCCGAGCCAGGCGCATATCGATCCGGCGGCGTATTAACGGGAAAACTTATTGCCGTCGGTGGGGCCAATGAGAGTGGGGATCTGGCAAGTTGCTATCTATTTGACCCGGCGGAAGAGTCCTGGTCCGACTGCCCGGATATGCTTCTACCGCGTAAAGACGCCGGATCGGCCGTCTTGCTCAACAAGCTCTATGTCATCGGCGGAACGGCCGAAGATCAAGATATCACATACAGCGAGATGTACGACCCGGACAGCGAAACGTGGCAGATCATCAACACACCGATGCTTGTTGATGCGGACGGCTGGCCGAATCCCGGGATCGGGCAGATAGAAACACGAATTTATGCGCTGGGCGGGCGTGATGATGGGAGTTTTCTTGACAGCACGTATGTTTTCGCGCCGCTCGTCTACCAGACTTACATCCCGGCAGCATCTTCGGCCGACGGTAATTGATCGCCGCTGCCAGCCCTATCGACCGTATCGGGCAGCAAATCCTCAACCGATACCTCGGGGCGTGCTCGCCTGACAACTTCTTCAAAGGAATCGGCGTAGTACCAGACGAGCAAACCCGCTTCAGCCCAGGGCTTCAGGGCCTCCACTAATTTTATTCCCGCATCAGAAACCAGAGAAATTTGAAAGCTTGCTTCGGTAGCGAAATATAACGAGTAGGCCATGTGGAAGCGAGATTCCCCACCCGGCTTTCCCATGATGCGGCTGACTTCACTTTTGACGAGGCCCGGTAGCTGCTCCGCTAACTGCAGGTGTGTGGAGGAGAAAAAATTCTCCAATTTCTCCTCGTCATCCACACGGTAGTAAATCGTCGTGAACTGAAACATTGTTCTATGCGTGCCTGGTTTCAAGAAATATGTGATCAGCGACCATCAGCAGGGACCCAGTTTGCCGCCAGTTGATCCAACAGATCGGCGCGCCGTTCATGATACTGGGAAGTCTCAACCTTGCCCGCCTCATATGCCTGATCCAGGGCTGCTACTGCGTAGAGCATACTTTCGACCTGATCGGCATGGGCCGTGGCAGCCTCTTCCGCTTCACTGCGCCAGTTTTGAACTGCGAAAACAGCGCCAACCGCTGCCAGAAGCAAGGCAATGCCGCCAATTACAACGCCTGTTAAGTTATTGTCGACTGAGCTGCCGGCCACGGCACTTGTGGATGCCGACGGCCGTCCTGTTAAGGTGAAGCTGAGGGCTTCCCCCGCAGCCAGGGACGGGTGTGAGTAGCTGCTGATAGAGCCCATATCTCCCATTTGCTGAGATCCTTCAGATGTCCAGCCTGTCCCTTCAATATCCAGCCCTATATCGGGCAAAACGATTGTCGCGCTGTTGGTATCGTAGAACAGTGGATGGCCCAGGGTCATATTCGTTTCATATGGCAGGGAATAGGAGACCAGCAAATTCATCACCCCGGATCCAGGCCGGACAGGGACTGTATCCACGTAACCCTGATCGTTGGGAATCACTTCCGTAGCCGGCAGGAAATTTTCAAAGGATTGGAAGGAACGCTGGAAGGCAACATTTTGCGCACCGGTCGGCACGCCAAGCTGCAAGGTGCCCTGCTCGGGGTCGCCCGATTCGCCGATGAAAACGGCCTGTTCCAGGTTGCTTACCACGTAGATCTCACTGACCTGAACGTTTTCACCATCATAATCCATGATCATATGGACCTGTTGGAACTGTATCGCCGAGGGATCCTCCGTCGCATCAAATACGACAATAGGCATCTCCAGCTCAGAGACGCCCGGTTCCAGACGTTCGGGACTACTGCTAAAACTGATGTCGCCGTACTCGGCACTGGTCATATAAACCCAATCAGAGCCTGCTTCTGTTACTTCAAAGTTATAAGTGCCATCAGATGCTATTTCCGTTTCCTGCGTGGCCACCTGCTG
>JBJYWZ010000375.1:0-2776 GCA_046259725.1 Promineifilaceae bacterium (SeqCode)
TACTGCTCTTCGGGCGTCAGCAAACCACGACGATACTGGCGGTCGATCTCGTCGACGCGATTGCGCGCCTGCTCGAGAATATCATCACGAGAGGCAGGCACGGTCAAATCGGCAACGGCCACGGTGGTACCGGATACAGTCGCAAACTTGAAACCAATATCCTTGATCGCATCGACCATCTCAATCGTCTTTTCGTCACCAACCATACGGTAAATGGTATTGATCAGCCGGTTGACGCCGCCCTTGTCGAGCAGTTGATTGATATAGCGCGCTTCTTCAGGAAGCGTCATATTAAAGAGAACGCGGCCGGGCGACGTCTCAATAAGACGCCGGCGCGGTTCACCATCAACATAACGCTCACCCGTCTCATCGTAATAGGTGTCCGTATAGAGCTTGATCTTGGCATGGATGTCCACGAAGCCAAGTTCGTAAGCCATCTCAACTTCTTCCATGTTGCTGAAGACACGCCCTTCACCCGGCAAACCATCTCGCATCAGCGTGATGTAATAGACGCCGAGGACCATATCCTTGGACGGACCAACAATTGGCTGGCCGTCTGCCGGCTTAAGCAGATTGCGAGTGGCCAGCATCATGTCTTTGGCCTCACGCACCGCTTCCTGAGAAAGGGGTACGTGAACAGCCATCTGGTCGCCGTCAAAGTCGGCATTGAAGGCGGCGCATACGAGCGGGTGGAGCTGGATTGCTTTGCCTTCCACCAGTTTGGGCATAAATGCCTGGATACCAAGACGGTGCAGCGTAGGCGCACGATTCAGGAGAATCGGCCGCCCTTGAATCACCTCTTCCAGTACTTCCCAGACTTCCGGCGGCTGGCGCTCGATAAATCGTTTGGCGCCCTTGACATTGCTGACGTGTCCGTACTGAATCAATTTGCTAATCACAAAGGGCCGGAATAACTCCAGGGCCATAATCTTGGGCAGGCCGCATTCGCCCATCTTGAGCTTCGGGCCAACAACGATTACTGAACGACCGGAGTAGTCAACGCGCTTACCCAACAAATTGCGGCGGAAACGTCCTTTCTTGCCCTTCAGCATATCCGAGAGCGATTTGAGTTCGCGGCGTCCGCGGCGGCTCAGGGCCTTACCACGCTGGCTGTTATCAATCAGACTGTCGACCGCCTCTTGAAGCATACGCTTTTCGTTGCGCACGATGACGTCCGGAGCGCCGAGATCGAGCAGTCGCTTCAAGCGGTTATTGCGGTTGATAACACGACGATAGAGGTCATTGAGATCGGACGTGGCAAAACGGCCGCCATCCAATTGAACCATTGGCCGCAGGTCAGGAGGAATCACCGGCAAAACGGTGAGAATCATCCATTCGGGACGGTTGCCGCTCTTACGCAGAGATTCGACAACTTGCAGCCGTTTGGTCGCCCGCTTGGCTGCCTGTTTCGAACGCGTGGTACGTACCTCGCGCCACAGATCACGCGAAAGCTGTTCCAGATCCATGTTCTTGAGGATCTCATGCAGCGCTTCGGCGCCCATGCCGGCGCGGAAGACGTTGCCGAACTTGCTCTTCAGTTCGCGATATTCGTTTTCGTTCAGGAACGACATTTGCTCGATAGCCTCGAGCTGTTCCCGGTTCGTCTGTGCCTGCTGGCGCAAGCGGATCAACTTCTGATCCATTTGCTCGCGCAGTTCCTCAGTCGCCGCGTCGATTTCCGCGCGAAGCTCAGTTAATTCGCGCTGAAGACTGGCCAACAGGCTCTGGTGATTTTCCTCAAACGCCTGCTGAACATCGGTCAACTGCTGGCTGGCCAGGTCCTGAACAAGGACAATGTGCTCACGGCCGATGGTCTCACCCTTGCTGGCGATAACCTCATCACCAAAGGTAATGTCTTCCTTGGTCACCGCCCCTTGCAAATTTTCCATCCGGGTCTGCACGATCTGGGCTTCTTTCATGAAAGCATCCGTTTCGGCAGCCAGACGATCGTCAAAGGTCGCATTCAGCTCTTCGAGCTGCGCTTCCAGGGCGGCCACACGTGCGCTCACATCCACTGTGATCTCGGCGACCTGTTCCATCAGATTGGATTCAAGCTGGGCTTCCGCCTCAATCAGCTCCTCATCGAGTCGGGTCAGGGCACGCTCGCGGGAATCTTCATCGACGCTGGTGACAACATATTGGGCGAAGTAGAGCACGCGATCCAGATTGCGCCGCGACACGTTGAGTAAAAGGCCCATATAGCTTGGCACACGGCGTGTATACCAGACATGCGCCACGGGAGCGGCCAGCTCGATATGGCCAAGCCGTTCGCGCCGTACGGACGAACGTGTAATTTCAACGCCGCACTTGTCGCATACAATACCCTTGTAGCGCACGTTCTTATATTTTCCACAATAGCACTGCCAGTCGCGCGTCGGGCCAAAAATGGCCTCACAGAACAGTCCGTCCTTTTCTGGTCGTAGACGACGGTAGTTAATGGTTTCCGGCTTGGTTACCTCACCATAGGACCAGGAGCGGATTTGCTCAGGGGATGCCAGACTAACACGTAATGAACGAAATTCTGTCGATTCCACCTATTTCGACCTCCAAATATTTCAGGCGTTGTTGACATGGACGGCGCAATCGCCGTCCGAACTCAAATAACTTCTGCGAAGTTGCGCAAACAAACGCTTATCTAATTCTGATACCCGTTTTCGAATAAGTCGATTCTGCGGGTTATAATAGTGCCCCCTCGCACACCGAATGGGGAAACTTCGGTACAAACACGAAAAGAGCGTTCGGCACAAAACCGACGCTCTCACTGCTATCAAGCTCA
>JBJYWZ010000376.1:0-1462 GCA_046259725.1 Promineifilaceae bacterium (SeqCode)
ATGACCAAGTTCTGGGGCAAGCTGTTCGTGATCAATTTCGCCATGGGCGTGGTCACCGGCATCGTGCAGGAATTCCAGTTCGGTATGAACTGGTCGGAGTATTCGCGCTTTGTCGGCGACATCTTCGGCGCCCCGCTGGCCATTGAAGCGCTTCTGGCCTTCTTCCTCGAATCGACTTTCCTCGGCGTCTGGATCTTCGGCTGGGACAAGGTCAGCAAGCGCGTCCATCTCCTGGCCATCTGGCTGGTTGCCTTTTCCTCCAACCTCTCGGCGCTATGGATCCTGATCGCCAATTCCTGGATGCAGCAGCCGGTGGGTTATGTGATTGCCGACGGCCGTGCCGAAATGGTCAGTTTCGCCGCCGTGGTCTTTAATCCCAACATCTGGACCCAGTTCCCGCATGTGCTCAGCGCCGGGCTGGCCACCGCCTCCTTCTTCGTTCTTGGCATCAGCGCCTACCATCTCCTGCGCCAATACGAAAACAAAGATTCCTACCGCCGCTCATTCCAGATCGCGGCCATCATCGGCATCCTGGGCACCGTGGGCGTGATCATGACCGGGCACAGCCAGATGCAGCATCTTGTTGACTCACAGCCGATGAAGGTGGCTTCCGCCGAAGCGTTGTGGGACTCGGAAGACCCGGCCGGCCTTTCCCTGTTTACCATCGGCGATACAAAGAACCGCGAAGACGTCTTCGCCATTCGCATCCCGGGCCTATTAAGCCTGCTGGCCCTCGATCAACTTTACGGTGAGGTGCAGGGCATCAATAATTTACAGGCGCAGTATGAACAGGAATTTGGTCCGGGCAATTACGTACCGCCCGTCTTCATCACCTACTGGAGTTTCCGGGCAATGGTCGGCGCTGGTTTCCTCATGCTGGCTGCCATGGCCTACGCGCTGCTGCTGGTGATGGGCGAGCAGCTTGAAGAATCACCTCGTTTCCTACGATTTTTCATCTGGCTTATTCCCCTGCCTTACATCGCCAATACATCTGGCTGGCTGCTGACCGAATTCGGCCGTTTCCCCTGGATTGTTTACGGCCTGATGAAGATCGCCGACGGCGTCTCTATCACGGTGCCTTCCTGGTCCGTCGGCCTGACTTTAATCGGCTACACCCTCATCTACGCCGCCTTAATGGTGGCCACCATATACCTGTTGGCCAAATACGCGCGCCGTGGTGACGGACCGGAAGCGTCCGACGAATTGATCGATGATGAACCGGCTTTTGCCCTCGTCGGAGATTGAAATAACTGACACCCAAAAGTCAAAAGAGGTGACATATGGATCTCAATACACTCTGGTTTATTCTCATCGCAGTCCTCTACATCGGCTTCTTCGTTCTCGAAGGTTTTGACTTCGGCGTCGGTATCCTCCTGCCCTTCTTAGGCAAAGGCGTTCCTGCGGAACGAGACAAAACCCGGCGCATGATGATCAACACCATCGGCCCGCACTGGGACGGCAA
>JBJYWZ010000376.1:1562-5885 GCA_046259725.1 Promineifilaceae bacterium (SeqCode)
CTGGGCGTCAACCCGGGCACCGTGCCCCTGGCCGGCATCGTTACCATCCTGCTCGCCGGCTACTTCATACGCAAGGAGATGATCAGCTGGGCCTTTGTCATGACCGCGCTGACCATCCTCTTCACCGTGGCCACCGCGTTCCTGATTCTCTATCCCGATGTTCTGGTTTCCAGCATCGATCCCGCTTACAGCCTGACCATCTACAACGCATCCTCCAGCCAATACACGCTGAAAGTGATGACTATTATCGCCCTGCTCTTTGTGCCCGTGGTCTTGATATACCAGGGTTGGAGCTTCTGGGTCTTCCGCGAGCGCATAACTGAAGAATCAGCATTGGAGTATTAGTCGTTAGTCTGGTAGTCTATATTGCTAGATCTTTTGATTCGATCTGGCTGATTTAAGACTATCAGACTTTCTGACTGACGAATATGCTCGATCGCAACCTGTGGCGTGAAGGACGCCACAGCGCCTGGCTCTGGACAACCATATTTCTCAGTGCGCTGGGCGGCGTGGTCATCGTGCTCCAGGCTTATCTGTTGAGCCAGGCCGTCGACCAGGTCTTCCTCGGCGGCGCTTCCCGTCCTGACGTAGCCTCACTCCTTTTTATCCTGTTGGGCGTGATTTGTCTGCGCGCTTCGCTGGCCTGGGGGCGCGACACGACCGCTCACCTGGTGGCCGCGGCGATCAAGCTCGATCTACGTGACAGGCTTTTCGGCCGTCTGCTGGCACAAGGGCCCCTGCTGGCGGCGCGCGAGCAAACAGGCGAGCAATCGGCCGTCCTCACCGAAGGCGTCGAGGCGCTGGAAGCCTACTTCGCCGAATACCTGCCGCAGCTCTTCGTCGCCGCGCTCATCCCCCTGACCATCCTTCTCGTTGTCCTGCCAGCCGATCCGCTCTCCGGCCTGGTGCTCATCCTCACCGCGCCCCTGATGCCCTTGTTCATGGTCCTCATCGGCCGGTCGGCCGAACAGCTCACCCGCCGCCAGTTCAACCAGCTCAGCCGCATGAGCGGCCACTTCCTGGACATCATGCAAGGCCTGACCACGCTCAAGCAGTTGGGGCAGAGCAAACAGCAGGCGCGCAATGTCGCCGCGATCAGCGATCGCTTCCGCCTAACGACAATGGGCGTGCTGCGAGTAACCTTTCTCTCCGCGCTGGTGCTGGAGCTGCTGGCGACGCTCAGCGTGGCCATTATCGCCGTCTCGCTTGGCCTACGCCTGCTGGCTGGTAACATCGATTTCGCCCTTTCCTTTTTCATTCTCATCCTGGCGCCCGAGTTCTACCTCCCCCTGCGCCAGTTGGGCCAGCGCTTCCATGCCGGCATGTCCGGCACGGCCGCCGCCGTGCGCATCTACGCCCTGCTGGAGGAAGCAGGATCACAGAGCAGCGAAG
The DNA here is from genome assembly GCA_046259725.1 of Promineifilaceae bacterium (SeqCode). Taxonomy (GTDB): domain Bacteria; phylum Chloroflexota; class Anaerolineae; order Promineifilales; family Promineifilaceae; genus JAACFF01. The sequence goes on from JBJYWZ010000376.1 coordinate 2,955, forward strand.
TTGCAGAGTCGAGCAGCCAGCCTGCCACCCTGTCCCCTGCAACCTGCAGTCTGGAGCCTTGCCACCCTGCCCCCATCCACTTCGACAACGTCTCCGTGATCTATCCCGGCCGCAGTGAGGCTGCTTTACAGGACGTCTCTCTGACCATTGAGCCGGGCGAGACCGTCGCCCTGGTCGGACCCAGCGGTGCCGGCAAAAGCACATTAACCGCCCTGCTGCTGCGCTTTGTCGAGCCCAGCAGGGGACAGGTCCGTGTGGGCGATTGCGATTTAACGGCCGTTGATCCCTCGTTGTGGCGCGAGCAAATCGCCTGGGTGCCGCAGTCCCCCTTCCTGTTCCAGGGCAGCATCGCCGACAACATCCGCCTCTCGCGGCCCGATGCCTCGCTGGACGAGGTCGCCGCCGCGGCCGGCCTGGCGCGCCTGCACGAGTTTATTGCCAGCTTGCCCGCCGGCTACGACACACAGCTCGGCGAGCGCGGTACGCGTCTCAGCGGCGGCCAGGCGCAGCGCCTGGCCCTGGCCCGCGCATTTCTCAAGGATGCTCCTTACCTGATACTGGACGAGCCCTCGGCCTATCTCGACAGACAAACCGAAGCCGAGCTGCAAGAAGTTTTGCAAGAGCTAATCAGCGCGCGCACTGTTTTGATCATCGCTCACCGCCCGCAGACGATACAGTCCGCCAGCCGCCTCGTGCGTCTCGAAACTGGCCGCATAACAGCCGATACCCATCAAACAACAACCACCCGCCTGCCGGCCCCTGCCACCCTGCCACCTGCCACTGTGCCACCTACCACCCTGCCACCTGCCACCTTGTCGCCTGCCACCTTGCCACCTGCCACCTTCAATCTACTCCGTTTCCTCGCCCCATACAAAGCACGCATCGCCCTTTCCGTCCTCCTTGGCGCTCTGACAGTCGGCAGCGGCGTGGCCCTCCTGGCAACCTCCGCCTATTTGATCAGTGCTGCCGCTTTACAGCCCTCTATTGCCGACCTCAACGTGGCCATTGTCGGTGTACGCGCCTTTGGCCTGTCGCGCGGCATCTTTCGCTATCTGGAACGTCTTGTGTCCCATGATGTGACCTTCCGCGTTCTGGCGCGCATTCGCGTCTGGTTCTATCTGGCGTTGGAGCCGCTGGCGCCCGCCGCCTTGCAGCAGCACGACAGCGGAGAGCTGCTGACGCACATCGTCAGCGATGTGGAGGCGCTGCAGGCGTTTTACGTGCGCGCGGTTTATCCCTTTATGGTCGCCCTTGTGGCCGGAATTGGCGTGCTTTTCTTTTTCAGCGTCTTCGCCTGGCAGTTGGCGCTGGTCATGCTTCTCTTCTTCCTGTTATATGGAGCCGCGCTGCCCTGGCTGGTCCACAACCTGGCCAAACGCTACAGCGCCATTCTGGCCGTCACGCGTGAAGCGCTGCAGAGCCGCGTCGTGGAAGGCATCCAGGGCATGGCCGACCTGCTGGCTTATGGACGGGCAGATGATTGGCAAACGACCGTGCACGAAATGGGCGCGCAGCTTGCCGCGATCCAGCGCAGGGCGGCTGGCATCGCCGGCCTGCGCAGCGGTTTGGGCGAGCTTTTCACCTACGGCGCGATGTGGCTCGTGATCTGGCTGGCCATCCCCCTGACCGGCGCCGGTCAATTTGCCACTCTTTACTTGGCCGGACTGGCCCTGGCCGCTGTGGCCAGCTTTGAGCTGGTGCAGCCGCTGCCCCAGGCCTCCCAGGTGTTGGCTGAAAGCACGGCTGCCGCTGCCAGGCTTTTTGCCGTCGCCAGCAGCAAACCGCAGGTTCCGCCGGCAGTAGATAAGGTACAGGTAGCAGCGCGCAGCGACCTGCCACAGGACAACCTACCTCCCCGGCAGGTCGCCCTCTCCGTGCGCGATTTACACTTTCGTTATGACTCTGGTGAAGCCTGGGTGCTGGATGGCTTGAATTTTGATCTCCCGCCCGGCGGGCAACTGATAGTGATCGGCCCCAGCGGCGCGGGTAAGACCACGCTGGTCAACCTGCTGCTGCGCTTCTGGGAATACCAGGAAGGAGACATCCTGCACAACGGCCGTTCTATACGTGACATGGACCCGGACGCGGTGCGCGCCTGTTTCGGCGTCGTCGAGCAGCGTCCCTATCTCTTCAATGCTACCATCTACGACAACCTGCGCATTGCCCGCCCGCAGGCCACACGCGAGGAAATCGAAACGGCCGCCCGCCAGGCACAGCTTCATGATTTCATTGCCGGCTTACCGGATGGCTACGAAACACAGGTCGGCAGCCTGGGCATGGCTATCAGCGGTGGGGAGAGGAGGCGCGTGGCTATCGCCCGTGCCCTCCTGCGTCAGGCGCCCATCCTCCTGCTTGACGAACCCACGGCCCATCTCGATCCAGACACGGCGCAGGCGGTGATGGACGCACTGTTTGCCCTCGCCAACCCTGCGCCTGCCGGCCCTGAACCTACCGAAGAGGAGCCTGTCGAAGAGGGGCGCAGCCTGCTTCTGATTACCCACGAAGTAGCGGCTGTTCCGGCGGAATCAGAAGGCGTGCAGAGGCAAACGATCCTCCTCTAACCCACCTCCCGCGCCAGGTAAGCCTGCGTCAGCTCCTTTTCAGGCTGTGTAAAGAAGGAGTGCGCCGGGCCATGTTCCACCAGTTCGCCCAGCCACATAAAGGCCACGTAATCGGCCACGCGCCGCGCCTGGTCAATATTATGCGTAACCATAATCACCGTATACGCCTCTTTCAGTTCCCGCAGCAGTGCCTCAATCCCCCGCGCCGAAAGTGGGTCCAGCGAAGCCGCCGCTGCACAATCTGGTCCAGGCTGCCTTTGGTACGGCCGTGAATGCGCGGGCCGTAAGCGACATTGTCGTAAATCGACAGCGGCAGGGGAAACGGCTTCTGCGCCAGCAGCCCGATGCGCGTGCGTATATCGGTCACATC
>JBJYWZ010000377.1:0-6087 GCA_046259725.1 Promineifilaceae bacterium (SeqCode)
GCGCTGGAGAACGCGCAGCTTGTTTATACATTGGAAGAGCGCGTAGAGGAACGTACGGCCGAGCTTCAGGCGGCGAATGACGAACTGTCTACCCGGAACCAGGAACTGGAAATCATCAACAGCGTCCAGGAAGCCCTGGCCGCGGAACTGGATTTACAGTCGATATTCGAAATCGTGGGCGAAAGATTGTCAGATATTTACAAGGGCCATTCCGTCTCTTTCGATACATATGATGAGGCAAGCGGCCTGATGATCAACCATTACACGAAAGAGTCGGGCCAACGCATCCACCTGCCGCCGTTCCAGCCGGGGCCGATCGCCCGTTATGTCAATAAGGAAAACAGGCCTATCCTCATGCGCAGGCGCGAAGAATACGAGGCAATGGGCACCATCACGGTCGAAGGGACCGCGCCGTCACTGTCCGGCATGTACGTGCCGTTGAGTATTGGCGATCGCGTCTTCGGCCATTTAAATATCGAACACATTGAGCGAGAAGAGGCTTATAACGAATCGGATTTACGGCTGCTGACGACCCTGGCCAACAGCATGAGCGTTATTCTGGAAAATGCGCGCCTCTTTGACGAGACGCAGCACCTGCTCGGCGAAATGCAGCAGCGCAACGCCGAACTGGCGGCAATCAACGCCATCCAGGAGGGATTGGTCGCCGAACTCGATCTGGAAGCGATGTATGAGGTCGTTGGCGAAAAGCTGCGTGAAACATACCCGAACGACGGCATCGTCGTGAGGACCTATGACGAAGAAAGCAATCTGGTAACGGATCACTACATCATTGAAGAAGGGGAACGCCTTGTCACAAAGCCATATGCCCCCGGTCCGTTGATGAACTACACCAGAAAAACACGAAAACCGCTCATGGTAAACACGGAGGAAGAATTTGCAGCGCTTGGCGCGGTCGCTATCGAAGGTACAAAACGACCCAGGTCCGGCATTTATGTGACCCTCTTCGCCGGGGATCATTATACCGGCGATATTGCCGTTTATGACCTGCAGAACGAACACGCCTATGACGCGTCTGACCTGCGCCTGCTGACCACATTGGCCAACAGCATGAGCGTGGCCCTGGAAAATGCGCACCTCTTTGATGAAACACAGAGCCTGCTGGAAGAGACGAAGCGGCGCAATTCGGAACTGGCGCTGATCAACGCCGTTCAGGAAGGGTTGGCCGCGGAGCTCAATCTGCAGGCTATCATCGAGGTTGTGGGCGAGAAGCTGCGAGAAATCTACGCCGGCGACGGGGTCGCCCTGGACACGTATGACGCCGCCAACGATCTGATCATACCGCGTTATCTTCTTGAAGATGGCCGCCGGTTGACCGTGGAACCGTATACGCCGGGCGCGCTGAACCGGCTCTTGATCGCCGGCAAGAAACCGATCTTGATTCGCAGTCAGGCCGATTTTGATGCCATCGGCGCCCAACCAATCGAAGGCACGATTCCGGTAAAGTCGGGTATGTACGTACCGCTGATCGCCGGCGATCGCTATATCGGCCGTGTCACCGTGGAGAGCCTGGAAAAAGAAAATGCCTATAAAGAGTCGGACATCCGCCTGCTGACCACACTGGCCAGCACGATGAGCGTGGCCCTGGAAAACGCGCGCCTGTTCGACGAGACGCAGAATTTACTGGCGCAAACAGAGCAGCGCGCCGCGGAACTGGCTGTGATCAACAGCGTGCAGAGTACGCTGGCATCGCAGCTTGATATGCAGGCGATCTACAAACTTATTGGGGACCAGATTCATGATATTTTTGATGCGCAGACGGTAACCATCTACACGGCTGATGAGGAAAATGAAACCGCGAGCTATGTCTATGCCATCGAAAACGGCCGTCCGTTAACGCTGGAAGACGCGAAGTTTGGCCCGGGGGCGCGCTATGTCGCCAGGGAAAAACGGCCGCTGCACCTGCACAACGAAGCCGAAATCGAGGACTGGTATCCCGACCTGGAAGAAAGACGGCTGCCCGGAGAACATACAGCGACGCGATCCTGGATTCAGGTGCCTCTGCTTGTGGGCGGCAAATTTATCGGCGGCATTAACCTGGAAAATGAGCGCTCAGGCGCATTTGATGATTCAGATGTGCGTCTGCTGTCGACGCTGGCGGCGAGCATGAGCGTCTCGCTGGAAAACGCGCGCCTCTTCGATGAAACACAGCGCCTGCTGGCGGAAACAGAACAGCGGGCCGCGGAACTGGCCGTGGTCAATACGGTGCAGACTGCCCTGGCTGCAGAACTTGAAATGCAGGCCATTCTCGACCTGGTCGGAGACAAGATCGTCGATCTCTTCGATGCCCAGACAGTGACCATCAACCGTTTCCATCACGAGGAAGGAATCAACGAGTATGTCTTTGTCATTGAAGAAGGGGAACGGCTCACGGTCGAAAGCCGCCCTATCACGCCATTCTACCAGCACTTTATTGATGAAGGCGTGCCGCTTATCCTCAACAGCGGTCTTGAAGACCTGCGCGCCAGAGGGGAGACGGAAACGGTCGCCGGAAAGCCGACGCTTTCCTTCATCAATGCCCCGCTGAAACGCGGCGATCGCATCACGGGCTACGTCAGCATACAAAACGTCGAACGTGAAAATGCATTCGATGAGGGGGACCTGCGGCTGCTCAGCACGCTGGCCGGCAGCCTGAGCGTGGCCCTGGAGAACGCGCGGCTGTTCGAGGAAACCCAGCGCCTGCTGGCGGAAACAGAGCAGCGGGCGACGGAGCTGGCCGTGATCAACCGCGTGCAGCGCGGACTGGCGGCGCAGCTCGATCCCCAGGCGATCATCGACCTGGTGGGCGATGAGATTGTGCATATCTTCAACGCCCAGGTCGTGACAATCAACCGCCTGGACCACAGGCGGCGTCTCAACGAATACAGCTATCTCTATGAGGATGGCGAACGCCAGCTGATCGACCCGGTTCCCTTCCTGCCGCTGGTGGAAGAGCTCGTGCGCGACGGCGAGCCGATGCTGATCAACACGGGGCTGGAGGACCTGCGCCGGCGCGGGGCAATTAAGACGGTCCAGGGACGGCCGACCCAGTCGATGCTGGCGGCGCCGCTCAAACGAGGCAGCCTCGTCATTGGCTATATTTCTATTCAGGATGTCGAACGCGAAAATGCCTTCAGCGAAGCCGATCTGCGCCTGCTGAGCACGCTCGCCGGCAGCATGAGCGTGGCCATGGAGAGCGCCCGTTTGTTCGACGAGACGCAGAATTTGCTGGCGCAGACCGAACAGCGCAATGCCGAACTGGCGCTGATCAACAACGTGCAGGCCGGCCTGGCCGCGCAGATAGACATGCAGGCGATCTATGACCTCGTGGGGGATAAGATTTACGAAATCTTCGAAGCGCAGTCGGTGGCAATCACGACGATCGATTACGACCGACAATTGATTACCGGTGTCTACAGCATTGAAAAAGGGCACCGGTATGTGAAACCCACCTTCCCCTTTGGCCCGGGAAGTATCCGCTTCATCGACCAGAAAAAACCAATGCACCTGCGCACGAGAGAGGAACTGCTGTCCGTCTTCCCTGACTGGCAGGATGAACCGATGAAGGGCGACGACATTACGCGCACGATGCTGTTGGTACCGCTGATCATCGGCGACAAAGTATTTGGCGCGATCGATCTGCAGGATTCACGGCCGAACCTGTTCAAACAGTCGGACCAGCGCCTGCTGACGACCCTGGCCAACAGCATGAGCGTGGCCCTGGAGAACGCGCGTTTGTTTGACGAAACGCAGCGCCGCGCGCGCGAAATGTCGGCTCTGACCGAAGTGGGCAGCGACATCTCCTCCACCCTGAACCTGTCGGACGTCCTGGAACGGATCGCCGCGCACGCCCTGGAGCTTCTGGACGTCAGCGACAGCGCGCTCTTTCTGCCCGAAGAAACCAATCGTTACGTAGCCGGCGGCCCGACAATGAAAGGCTTTGTGGCGTTGGGCACGATTGCCGAGCAAGTGCTGGCCACAACAGTCCGCCCGGGCATCGGCATTCTGGGACATATGTGGCAAAGCCACGAGGCGGAAGTCGTGAACGACGCCCTGAGCGACCCGCGCGCACAGACTATCGTCGGGACCATCACCCATGAGGATGAACGTATGATGGCCACCCCCCTGCTCTCCGACGACAATGTCGTGGGCATGATGGCCGTATGGCGCAGGGGAAATCCATTCGACGATGACGACCTGCGCTTCCTGAATGGTCTGGCGCGCCAGGCGGCCATCGCTATCCAGAATGCGCGCCTGTACAGCGACGCGGCCGCGGCCCGAATTGAGGCGGAAAGAGCGAACCAGGCCAAAAGCACGTTCCTGGCCAATATGAGTCACGAGCTGCGCACGCCGCTCAACGCCATCATCGGCTTTACGCGCATCGTGCAGCGAAAAGCGCAGGGCAACCTGCCGGAGAAGCAGGTTGATAACCTGGGCAAAGTGTTGAGCAGCGGCGAGCACCTGCTCAACCTGATTAATACTATCCTCGATATCGCCAAAATCGAGGCCGGTCGTATGGAAGTGACGCCCGGCAGGTTCCCCGTGGGCCCGCTGATCGAAGCGACGGCCAACACGACCCATCCGCTGCTGCTTCCCGGCGTGGTGCTGCGGAAGCGCATCGCGCCCAATCTACCGGTTGTCTACTCCGATCAGGACAAATTGAAACAGATTTTGCTTAACTTGCTGAGCAATGCCGCCAAGTTCACACATGCGGGGTCGATCACAATTCGCGCTCGCCTTGAAGGGGACCTGCTGGCGGTCGACGTCATCGATACGGGTATTGGCATCTCAGAGGAAGCCTTGCAGCGCATTTTTGAAGAGTTTCAACAGGCAGACTCGTCCACCACGCGGCAGTACGGCGGAACCGGGCTGGGCCTGTCGATCAGCAAGCACCTGGCGCAGCTTCTGGGCGGCGACCTTCTGGTCGAAAGTGAAGAAGGAGTGGGATCGACGTTTACCGTGATGATCCCCGTGGATATTGAACAGATATCGGAAGAAGCGCAGGAGGCCGCCGGCAGCGAAGCGGAGATGCAGGGAGGCCCGGCGCAGGAAACGCTGACGCCATCCGTCGTTCGCGGCCCGCAAACGGCCGATCGCCCATTGATCCTGGCTATCGACGACTCGGCCGATGCCATCTATATGTTGAGAGAACAGCTTGCCGATGCGGGATACGAAGTGGTCGGTGCCCGGACCGGCGCGGAAGGACTGCGGATGGCGCAGAGCCTACGGCCGTCTGCGATCACACTCGACGTCATCCTGCCCGATATGGACGGCTGGCAGGTGCTGCACAGCCTGAAAACAGAAGCAGCGACGCGCGATATCCCGGTTATTTTGCTCACCGTCGTCGACAAAAAGACACTGGGCATGAAGCTGGGCGCGGCCGAATACCTGGTCAAACCAATCAATCAGGAGACGCTGCTGGCCACATTGACGCGGCTCCTGCCGGAGAGCGAGCATAAGCGCTCGCTGCTGGTTGTGGACGACGATGAGAGTGTACGCGACATGATCATGCAGCTTCTGGAGAACCAACCTTACGAGGTGCGCACGGCCGTCGATGGTCTGGACGCTGTGCAGCAGATCGAGCGCGACAGGCCAGACGCCATCCTGCTTGATCTATTGATGCCACGGCTGGACGGCTTCGGCGTGCTGGCCAGACTGCGGGAACGGATTGAAACGGCCGTCATCCCCGTGGTCGTGCTCACATCAAAGACCCTGACAAATGACGAGACAGCCCTGCTGAGCAGCAGCACGCAGCAGGTCATCCAGAAGCAGGGGCTGTCCGCAGAAGAGTTGATAGCAGAGATACAGAACGCACTTAATGAGAACGGATCATAATGGCCGAACCACAGGCTCAACAACTGATTGATTTACACGCTGCTATTGAAGCGGCGGCTAGCGACCAAAGCTGGGAGCTTGTACAGGAACTGGCCGCCCAGGCCGCAGATCTGGCGCTGGAAAACGCCGGGCGGGCGGAGGCGCTGCTGGAACAGGCCGCAGATAGAACGGCCGAATTGGACCACGCCTACAGTGACCTCGCCGCCCAGCGGCAGGAGACGGAGCAGCGCACGGCCGAACTGGCGATCATCAACA
>JBJYWZ010000378.1:0-4443 GCA_046259725.1 Promineifilaceae bacterium (SeqCode)
TGGCATCTTTAGCGTTGACTATCCGTGAAGCCGTCCGCTACCGCGGGCGCAGCGGACATTACAGCTGGTTGGCCCATCGCCTGTCGGGGTTAGCAATTTTAGGCTTCGTGGTCATTCATGTCTGGGATACCGCCAATGCCTTCTTCGCACCTCACATTTACGCCTGGTCACTGGCCCTGTTTAAGAATCCGCTGTTTGCACTGGGAGAGATAGGCATCATGGCCGCCGTACTTTATCATGCGATGAACGGTTTACGGATCACGCTGCTGGACTTCAAGCCGAACTGGTGGTTGTACCAGAAACAGAGTGCGGCTATCGTCTGGATCCTCTTTTTCGCAATCTTTATTCCCATCGCGATTCTCATGTTCAGCGGCTTGCTTGGCCACTGCAGCGAGATGGCAGCGGAAGGTCTGAGCTGCTGGACCATTCCGTCCTTGAGTGATTTCCCCGCGAGCATGTTCAGCAACTAGCAGGAAAGGAGGACAAGATGGCTGCAATCAGTAAAAATCAAGAAATTACCCGGCGGTCGGTCAAGATTCAAGGCAATTTTGAACGGTCCGCCTTCATGTTCATGCGCGTGTCCGGTATCGCCCTGCTGCTCTTTGCCGTGGGACACATGATGATCCAGCACGTCATAAACAGTTCGACCAACCTGACTATTCAGTTCGTGGCTGAGCAATGGAATTCATGGGGCTGGAAAGCCTTTGACTTTTTGCTGCTCGTCTTTGCAATCAGCCACGGCATAAACGGGTTTCGCAACATCCTCGAAGATTATGTTCATAACAAAACGGCCGTTAAATGGATCAGCATCATCCTGCTTGTATTCGTCATTGCCACGATTTTGTGGGCCGGATACGCGATCTGGCAGTTTGATTCAACGCCGTTTTCGAGCTCAATTTAAGGGAAGAAAACTTCAATTTTTCTCGGTTTATGGGTAGTTCTCAACAGCAGTAGGAAAAGCTAAATGGCGGAAGTAAAGATACACACATTCGACGCGGTGATAATCGGCGCTGGTGGAGCCGGCCTCATGGCCGCGCTGTATGCCAGCCGCAGCGCCAATGTCGCCGTTATTTCAAAACTCTATCCCACGCGCTCCCACACCGGAGCCGCGCAGGGCGGCATCGGCGCCGCACTGGGGAACATGGAAGAGGACCACTGGCGTTGGCATGCCTTTGATACAATGAAAGGCTCCGATTACCTGGCCGATGCCGATGCCATTCACCGGCTGTGCCGCGAAGCCGTGCCCACGGTCATCGAATTGGAATACATGGGCCTGCCTTTCGATCGTTTCCCTGACGGCACCATTTCCCAGCGCCGCTTCGGGGGGCATACGAACAATGAGACCGGTAAGCCCGTCATGCGTGCCTGTCACGCGGCCGACCGTACCGGGCACATGATCCTGCAAACGCTCTACCAGCAGTGCATCAAGAATGACGTAAATTTCTTTGATGAATATCACGTCGTCGACTTGATCCGCGTAGACGACACGATCCGCGGCGTGGTCGCCCTGGAAATCGCTACCGGAGAATTCCATATTTTCCACAGCAAGGCCGTTCTCTTCGCCACCGGCGGCTGGGGACGCTGCTGGGAAGTAACGTCAAACGCTCATTCGCTGACCGGTGACGGCGCGGCTATCTGCCTGCGCCGCGGGATTCCCCTACAGGATATGGAGTTCTTCCAGTTCCATCCGACCGGAATTTTTAAGCTGGGCATTTTGATTACCGAAGGTGTGCGTGGTGAAGGCGGGGTCCTGATTAACAATGAAGGCGAGCGCTTTATGGAACGTTACGCGCCTTCGATTAAGGATCTGGCCAGCCGCGATGTGGTCAGCAGAGCCATATTCCTGGAGATCGAGGCCGGACGGGGCATTAACGGGCAAAATTACGTGCACCTGGATATCACACCTGACGTGGTGAACTATTACCTGGAACAGGCCGGCGAAGAGCGGCGCATCGACCGCGAATATATCGAGGCAAAACTGCCCGATATTGCCGACTTTACAAGGACCTATCTGGGCGTGGATCCGGTCACCGATCCCATGCCGGTCCAACCGACAGCCCATTACGCCATGGGCGGCATCCCCACTGACCTGGACGGACGTGTGCACCTCGACGCAAGCAAGAACGTCCTGCCCGGTCTCTACGCCGCCGGCGAAGCAGCGTGCGTCAGCGTGCATGGCGCCAATCGCCTGGGCACAAACTCGCTGACGGACCTGGTTGTCTTCGGCAAATTCGCGGGTGCTCACATGGCCGCTTTCTGCAAAGAAAGCGAACTGCTGCCCCTGCCCAAGGACGCCGCAAGCGCCACTATCGCCGAGTTTGAGCGGCTGCGTGGAGGCAAGGGCGGGATCAAGCCCTATGAAATTCGCCGCAAGATGCAGCGTACGATGACCAAAAATGTCAGTGTTTTCCGTACCGAAGAGACAATGTCCGATGCTCTTGAGGATTTGCGTAGGCTGGCGGCTGATTACGCCAACATTGAAGTTCAGGATCAGGGCATGCAGTTTAATACCGACCTGCTTGAGGCGTGGGAACTGGGCTGCCTGCTGGAACTGGCTGAGGTCACGGCCGTTTCTGCGCTGGCGCGCAAGGAAAGCCGCGGCGCGCACGCGCGCGATGATTTTCCAGAGCGTGATGATGAAAACTGGCTGAAGCACACCCTCTGCCAGCACGAGGACGGCTCCTATAAACTGCAGTACAAACCGGTCGTGCTCAAAGATGAAGAACTGGGTATCGAATATATTCCCAAGCCGAGGGTTTACTAGAGCGACTTAGCGCTCGGCGACCAGCCGCCGGGGATTCGGATGCCCTGCCCGGACGCGGAGCGCTGATTGACCAGCTACCGAGGAGTAAGTGATGCAAGCTCAAATACGCATTCGCCGTTTCAATCCAGAAAAAAAGGATAAAGCCTGGTGGGGCGACTACACGCTTGACAATGTCAACAAAACCGATTCCGTACTCGATCTGCTGCACCGTGTAAAGTGGGAAATCGATGGGTCGCTGACCTTGCGGCGTTCCTGCGCGCACGGCGTGTGCGGGTCGGATGCCATGCGCATAAACGGCGCCAACGCTCTGGCCTGTAAGACGCTGGTGAAGCGGTTGGTGGATGGAGACGGGGATAGGCCGGTCAAGATTCAGGTTGAACCTATCCTGGGGATGAAGGTTCTTAAGGATCTTGTCGTCGATATGGATACCTTCTTCGAGCACTACCGCGCCGTGCTGCCCTATTTTGTGAACGATTCCCCGCCTCCCGCGGACGGCCGTGAGCGGCGCCAGTCACAGGCCGACCGCATGCGTTTTGACGACACCACCAAGTGCATTCTCTGCGCCGCCTGTACCAGCTCCTGCCCCAGCTATTGGGCTAATGAGGAATATTTGGGGCCGGCGGCCATCGTCCAGGCCCATCGCTTCATCTTTGACAGCCGCGACCAGGGCGCGGAAGAACGTCTGGAAGTTGTCGGCGACGCTTTCGGCGTGTGGCGCTGCCGCACGGTGTTCAACTGCACCATGGCCTGCCCGCGCGAAATTGAGGTGACGAAGGCTATTGCCGAAGTAAAGGGAGTGCTGACAACCGGCAGGATCTAGCACAAACCACGAAAAGAAGAGGCTGCCAGCGATTCCTGAAAAGCCCGGTGATTGGCCTGACCGGGTGCAGAACGTTGGCAGCTTTTTTGTTAACGCTATCGCAGCCCCAGTTCTTTTTCTACCGCACGCTTGATAGCACCTGATGCAGCCAGTTCGCGTACCTTTTCTATTCGCGGCGCCAGGGGGGTGTCCTGCTGCAAAAACGGCACATGTTGGCGAATCATGTCATAAGCAACGGCCGTTCCACGACCCAGGCACTGCGGCGATTTGCACGTCTCTCGCAGGCGAAAGTCCAGCCCCTGTGCCGCACACAGCAGTTCAATTGCCACAATCGTCTCCGAGTGGCGCAAGATCTGTCCAAACTGGCGTACAGCCGCCGGACCCATGCTCACATGGTCCTCAATGTCGGCACTGCTGGGAATCGAATCGGCGCTTGCCGGGTGGGCCAGGACCTTATTCTCGGAGGCCAGGGCGGCGGCCGTATATTGAGCAAGCATAAAGCCGCTCTCCAGCCCCCCGTGTTCAGTTAAGAACATGGGCAAAACCCCGCCATTGCTGTCGGCGTTGACCAGGCGCGCAATGCGCCTTTCGCTCATATTACCCATCTCGGTCATGGCCAGCGCGGCGTAATCCATGGCGATAGCGATCGGTTCACCGTGGAAGTTGCCGGCGGAAATGACGTCGATCTCGCCATCATCGCCAACGAAGATGATCGGGTTATCGTTGACCGAATTCAATTCGATGTTGATCACCCATTGGGCGTAAGCGATGGCGTCGCGCACGGCGCCGTGAACCTGGGGAACGCAGCGCAGGGTGTAGGGATCCTGCACATTGAGCGATCCCTGGCCGCGCAGCATCG
>JBJYWZ010000379.1:0-28467 GCA_046259725.1 Promineifilaceae bacterium (SeqCode)
AACCGACAGGAAACCTGGATTCAAAAACGGCCGATGATGTCTTTGCTGTTTTTGAAGAACTGGTCGATCGTGGCAAGACGATCGTCATGGTTACCCACGACCGGGAGCTCGCAAGTAGGGTTAGCCGGACGATTACCCTGGCCGATGGCGCGATCATTGGCGAAGAGCGTCACTAAGCCCTTTTTGCGGGGAGGTGTTGGCAGCGCTGTGGCCGCTAGGTCTAACAAGATGATCCGGTGCCGTGAAGAAGCAGCTGCGGATGAAGGAGAGAATGATTGATGAATTGGAAACGTATTTTAGTGGTCGTGGTTGTAATTGCGCTGCTGGCTGCAGGTGGCTACTTTGTATACAACCAGTTTTTTGCCGCCGATGATGCTGAGTCTGAAACCAGCGCGCAGGCGAGCACCACCGCCGAGCCAATTGACGTGGGGTTGGTGTCCGCCAATGGCGAGGTTGTGCCCCTGCGCAGTGCGAAACTTTCTTTCGAGACCGGGGGCATTGTCGAGGAAATCCTCGTTGACGCGGGTTCGGCCGTTTCTACCGGCGATCCCATTCTGCGTTTAGATGCCACCGATCAGGAAATCGCCCTGGTTCAGGCCCAGGCGGCCCTGGAAACTGCGAAAGCGGCCCGGCAGGCAGCCGAGGCTGGCGTGGAGGCTGCTCAAGTAGGCGTGCAGGCGGCGGAAGTTGGCGTCAGCGCTGCCGATGTTGCCCTTTCTCTCGTAAAGGCCGAGCCCACTGATGCGGAAATCGCTTTGCAGGAATCGTCTGTGGCCGTCGCTGAGGCGGGCATTACTCAGGCCTCGGCCAGCCAGGGCGTCGTGCTGCAAGGCCCAACTACGTCGCAAATTCAGGCCGCGGAAGCAAGTCTGGCGGCGGCCGAAGCACAGCTTCTTCCGGTGCGTGAGGCGCTGGACGTGCTGAGGCGTGAAGACAACCCTGATGAGGATGAATTTGATCGTGCCCAACAAAATTACAATGCCGCGGCGGCGAATGTGGCCGCTGCCCAGGCTGCATTAGATGAAGCGCGTGCCGGCGCGAACAGCGGCCAGCGTACGGCCGCCTATGGCAGCGTCACGGCAGCAACAGCGCAGCGAGATGCCGCACAGGCGCAGCTTGATCTCCTGTTGTCCGGCGCGCGCCAGGAGCAGGTCACGGCTGCTGAGGCAGGCGTGGAACAGGCTCAGGCCGCGTTGGAAGAGGCGAAGCTGTCCGTCACGGATGCCGAAACGGCCGTGACTCAGGCCGATGCCGGAATCAGCCAGGCGGAAGCGGCCGTCGCCTCTGCGGAAGAAGCGATTGCTCGCATGACACTGACTGCGCCCTTTGACGGCGTGGTGGCCGATATCGCTGCCGAGAAGGGCGAAGTGGTTTCGAGCGTTGTGCCGGTGGCCACGATCGGTGATTTCAGCGGCTGGATGGTAGAGACCACCGATCTCAGAGAGCTGGATGTAGTCGACCTAAAACCAGGTGATCCCGTCGAGCTGACCATCGATGCCATTCCCGGTGAAGTTCTAAATGGAACCGTACGCGAGATTTCGCAAGTCGCCACTTATGACCGCAACGATGTCACCTACAAGGTGACGATTGATCTCGACAATCCCGATAAGCTGCCGCTCCGTTGGGGAATGACTGTGTTTGTCAACGTAAATGTTGATTAATGAGTAAGGGTGCTCAGGCGAACGGCGATGACCGTTTTCGCCAACCTAGAGTGAACTATGAACGATAAAAGAAACCTGATTGCTGCAATTCTCCTGGCTCTGGTATTGTCGCTCAGCCTGGCCGCATGCCAGACCGAGGAGCCGGAACCGACTCCTGCTCCGCAACCGGCTGACCAGAGCTCGGTCCTCGCAGAGACTAATACGCTGGCCGTCAACACGGGGTTTGGCAATGTGCGAGCTGAAGGCTCAGTGGAGCCGCTGCGCAGCGCTGATCTCTCTTTCCAGCTTGGGGGCACTGTTGCTGAGATTTTAACGGAAAAAGGGGCCGAAGTGAGCGCAGGCGATCCACTTATACGCCTGGACGCCGTTGCTTTGGAAAATGCCTTGAAGCAGGCGCAGGCGGGACAGGAGGCGGCCCGCGCGGCTGTATCCGCCGCCGAGTCACGTCTGGCTGTTGCCCAATCCGAAGTCGCGCGCGCTGAGGCGGCTCGCAAAGAGGCCGTCGCCCAACTGGAGCTCGTGAGAGCAGGCGCTACGCAGGAAGAGATTGCCGCTGCGGAAGAGAACCTGGCGGCTGCGGAAGCAGGCATCGTCACGGCGGCCGGCAATCGCGATTCGGCCGTGCGTGTCAGCGATGCCTCGGTCCAGGCGGCTCAGGCCCGGGTTGCTGAGGCCCAGGCCCAGGTCGACCAGCTGCAACAGGCGTATGATGACATTATTGATGCCTGCTTTAAACTGCCCGATGGCAGCGAAGTTTGCCCGCTTTATGGCCCGGTTGAAGAAAATACCCGCGCCCAGCTGGCCGCAGCAAGGGCCAATCTCGAGGCTGCACAGACAGCCGAAGCGGAAGCGCGTGCCGGCGCGACGCCGGCCGAGGCCTATCTGGCCGGAACTGGCATCACGCTCGCCCAGGCTCGCCGCGACCAGGCACAGGCACAGCTTGACCTGATAAAGGAAGGCCCGCGTGAGGAACTGATCCAGCAGGCGCAGGTCGGCGTGGACCAGGCGGATGTGGGCATCCAGCAGGCGCTCGTACAGGTTTCTATCGCCGAAGCCGCGGTCACACAGGCCAAGGCGGCGCTGGTGCAGGCTGAAGCAGACGTAGAGGCATCGACCAAAGCGCTCGACCGAATGACGCTGACTGCGCCTTTCGACGGACTCGTTGGCGATATCAACATCGAGGTTGGCGAACTGGTTGGTCCGGGCGTCCCGGTCATCGCGTTTGGCGATTTCAGCGGCTGGCAGGTAGAAACCACCGACCTGACGGAACTGGATATTGGCGCTGTCAAAGTTGGACTGCCGGTTGAAGTGACCATTGATGCCCTGCCCGGCGAAGTGATCGACGGCGTTGTCAGCGACATCGCCTTCGTATCCAGGGTGGAAATCGGCGATGTTACGTATCCGGTTACTGTCCTGCTCGATGAATCGGATTTGCCGCTGCGCTGGGGAATGACTGCCGAAGTGAATATCGATACGGAGGGCTAAAAGCGCTTTTTCTGCGAGCCGGACGGCGCGAGTTTTATTCGCGTGCATGCCCGGTTCTGCGTTGAGCTGAAATGAATAGACCCTGGCCGCGAATGTGCCAGGGTCTTTTTTATTGTGCGATGCGGTTGCGTATCGTGCCGATGCCTTCAACGGTGCAGGCGACTTCATCACCCGGATGTAAGAACTCGGGCGGCGTTCGCGCGAATCCGACACCGCTCGGCGTGCCCGTGGCGATGATATCGCCCGCCAGCAGGGTCATGCCTTTTGACAGCTGCACAATTGTCTCGGCGATGTCAAAGATCATCAGGCGCGTGCTGCTGTCCTGCTTCAACACGCCATTTACCGAACAGCTGATCTTCAGGTTTTGGGCATCGTCTATCTCATCGGCCGTTACGATCCACGGCCCCATGGGGGCGGACCCGTCAAGACTCTTGCCCTTGAAGAACTGCTTGTGCTTGCGCTGCAAATCACGGGCCGAAACGTCGTTCATGACCGTATAGCCATAGACATAGGACAGCGCTTCATCGCGGCTGATGTTACGGCCGTTGCGGCCGATGATCACGGCCAGTTCCGCTTCAAAATCGATCATGTCCGACACTGCCGCATCATAAGGGATGTCAGCAAAGGGACCGTTAGCGGCTGTGGTTGCCTTCGTAAAAATGATCGGAAACTCCGGCAGTTCAACCTTATCACCCCAGGCGCGAAATGATTCTTCCGCGTGGGCCACATAATTCTTGCCGAGACACATGATGTTGCGCAGGGGCCGGGGGATCGGAGCGAGAAGCGTAACCTGGTCCAGGGGTAGCTCTCCCGCGGACTGCGCAGTAATTGCCTTTGCCTGAGAAATGGCGTCAGCGCCCAGCTCGATAAAACTGAGCATGTCGCCGGCAACGGCCGAAAGTGGGGTGATAGTGTTGTTTTCAGATACAGCGCCAATCGTTGTCTGTGCGTTGGTGTGATAGGTGATCAATTTCACGTTTGACTTCTCCTGATTAGGTCTTGATAGAGTACAACGATCTGCGGCGTGCGACAATTTTCAGTGTATGAATTAGATAAGCGAATTTTCATTTGCTTGACATTGATGACGCAACGCGTTATATTACAGGAAATATATGACGCGATGCGTCAATAAAGACAATTTTAGCGGCTGTTCGCCGTTTGAGGATATGAGGTTAAAAACAATGACAAGAGAAGATGTAACGTTGGACGTAGAAATTGAAGAGTATGAAGAGAAAACCAGGAACCTGTTTCATAAGGCAACCGAGAAAGTGCGTTCGGCCGTCATGATCGGCATCGGCGCGGCTGATTTGACTCAGGAAAAAGTTGCCGGGTATTTTCACAATGGCGTCAAGTTCGTGGGCGATTTGGAAGAGCGCGGTGAAAAAGCATCGAAGACGCGCCGTGAACAGCTCCACGACGAAGTTGACAAGCGGCAGGGGCAGATCAAGGATTTGAGCGAGAAAGCGAATGAGTCCTTTGATAAATACAGCGAAGCTGTCCTGACACGGGTCAACATCCCCACCTCTGAGGATATTGAGGGGCTGAGCAAACAAGTTAATTCTTTGGGCCGCAAGGTTGACAAAGTACGCAAAGAACAGCAAGAAGCCGTCTGAGCGTTCTAGAGGCGATTAGATTGCTTTAGATGCCCACGCCGTGACGCGGTGTGGGCATTTTCTTTTTCTACCGCGCGCCGATGATGCGTGACATTCCTTTCCCCAGAAAAACTTCATACTGAAAATCGGGATTTCGCGCGGAAGCGACGAAATAGGTGACGCCCCTGACTGCGGGGCGCCGCTGCAGTTCCTTCCAGAAGGTCAGGTATTCGTACGCTTTGTTTTCCGGCGTCGTGCCGTTCTTATTGTTGCTGGCTTCCGTAATCCAGATTGATTTGTCATGGAAGCGATTCACCGTGTCATCGAGGACTGCCAATGCGCTCTGCATCGGATAATAGGCGGACCAGTAGATATGAACGCCAAGCCCGTCAGCCGCTTCGATGGCCGGCCTGCTGGCCTCGAGAAAATTGACATGATTTTGGCGCAACCCGTCTACGCCAGACCCCGGAGACAATCCGGGATAGATGAATTTGTGGTGTGGAAATGCGTAGCGGTACAGCCGCAGCAGCCGCAGCCACCAGGTCGAAAATTCAGCGCCGTTGCCCCACGAACTGCTGAGACCTTCGGGTGTGATATTGGGCTCGTTGTGCAGTTCGATGACGACATCCTGCCCCTCAAGGATTTTCATCGTGCGCTGCATATCGTTGATGGTGTCGTTGAAAAACCGCTGCGGATTGATGCTGCGTCCGCCGAAATCCAAAAAGGCGCGGACAATCCACTTCGTATGGGGATGATTAGCCACAAGCTGGCGAAGCGCCTGCGGGTTGTGGAAGGAAAGGACTTTGATCACGCTGGGACGGAAAAGGCCGAACTCAATGATTTCTTCTTCAGTGATATCCGGATCGGCCGAAGCATGGAGCCCGATTGCAGCCTGGCCAACCGGCTTCGGATCGGGATCGGGAAGTGGTTTCGGGGTTTCACTTCCAGGAAGCTGGACATCATCCTTGCTTACGAAAACCGGCGTATATTCACCGGCCGGTGGGCCCAGAATACGCATGGTCATACCCTGGGGAACGTAGCCCAACAAACGGCCGTTTCGCCGTGGAGCCAATCGGATATTCACGCCTTCACGCCCGGCAACTGCTTTGAGATATTGGATCGTTATCTGCGAGGTGAGAACCCAGCCGCGGATGTCGTCAGCTGCGGCGCTCTGAACCTCTTCATTGTCATGGTCATTGTCATTCCATGTCCTGGGTATCTGGACGTTTACATCTTCCCTGGCATCGATTACATCCTGCACGTAAATAAAGAGGGGTGCGTAGCCATTGATCGATGGTCCAACGAGAGTGACCATTTTGCCCCACTGCACCTTGCCGATCAGGGTCGAATCGCGGACCGGTCCGCTGCGCAAGTTGATGCCATGACGGCCGACCATGCCATACTTGCCGGTGACATCAATAAAGTCTTCCCATCCCCAGCCCAGCAGGACGCCTTCCGGCGGCAGCGGCTTTTCGCTCGCCGGCAAGTTGGGGGCGAAGATGGGGTCTTCTCCATCAAGCGCTCCGGTGGGCACGCGAATCTGAGTGCTGTCACTGGTACTTTGCCCTGTAGCAATCACAATAGTCCCCGCCGGGATGAGGTCGATCACTTCCGCGTCGACGCCGGGCGCTTCCCGCAGATGAGCGCCGCCGGAATTGACCTGGCCAAGATCATCAATAATCATGATCGAGGCTGTGAAGACCCAGCCGTCCGTATAGGGTCCGGCCGGTTTCCGCCATGATAGGAGGGGCATTATGAAAGGTGTCGGATCGGTCAGGTTATATGGCCAGTTTCTATAGGTCTCCCCATGGCGTTTTAAAGCGAGATGCAGGTGCGCGCCGGAGCTGAAGCCTGTGCTGCCGGCGATGCCAATCTGTGTTCCGGCCTGTACGCGGTTACCCACGCGGACCAGCGCGCTTTCCAGGTGCGCGTAAATCGTCTCATAGCCGTCGAGATGGGCAACGCGGACATGAATGCCCCAACCTCCGCCGTCCGGAACCGGCTGCACGTCGCTGACCCGTCCCGGTGCAACTGAAAATATTTTGCTCCCCTGCGGAGCCCTGATATCGATCCCATCATGGCCGGGAAGGCCAAACTGCGCGTATATATCGGGATTGGCGCCGAACCACTGTGTCACAACCTGATATTCGGATGGCCACGCTTCAAATTTGAAACTGCTCATATCATGTACCTGCTGCGCACCCTCGAAACGGCAGCAAACCTCGGTTTGCACACCGGGTTTGCTGCTGTAAGATTCGAATTGTAGGTACTACGGTAAAAGATTATGTCGTGCTATTATGTCGATATATTACGACGTTACATAAAGTTTGTCAAAGCCGAGGGGCACGACTTCTATCCAACTATTGCCCTGGCCCAGGGGAAGGGGCTTGCCATCCAGGTCGGTGAAAGTCAACATATCGTGCGGATCATCGCGATGCCACCGTCCTTCAAAACGCTGGCTGTCGCGGAAAACAGTTGCCGGTCCTTCTCCCCAAAGCTGTATTTCGATTGATTTGGCTCCCTGGCCAACCTCGGTTTCCGGTATCCAGGTATCAACATGCTGGGCGGCTACGACAATGACGTTCTTGGTGTTGATCTGCTCGTTGGTGTTGGCATCTTCATGTCGCTCGCCATCATTCCAGCGATAGTAGCGCCCGGTTCCTGAGTCATACCACCAGGTGACGTAACTGCCGCTGTAGCCGATTTCAACCTGCTTGGCGGGCGTGCCGCCGGGTGGGGGTTCTTCGCTGAATATCATGCCGTTTTGAAATTTGGGGGCGACGTTAATCCCTCGTTCAATCAGGATATCGCGCAGCCGGTAAGTGTCGGTGAACATGGTATGCCAGAAGTCCGTATCCGGGTCCTTGGGTTGCGCGCGATAAAAACCGCCTTGCCCGAAATCGGGAGAGATGATGCGGTCGAACCAGTCGACCTGTCCGAAGCGTTCCTTGTTGGCGCCTGCCGCGCCGGAGAAGCCAAAGGCCGCGTCGTACATCACCGGTATCTCGAAATCAATGATACGTGCGCTGCGCACTGAACCGACGGTGTGCGCATCCTGGCCGTAAAAAATGGCCGTAAATCTCGTCGCACCCCCTTCCGCATAATGCTCAAAGACGAGGTCAGCCTTGTTCAGCCCGGCCTGCGGCCGTACGAGCGGGGGATAATTTGACACTTTAATAGCGATTGGCCTGCGATCCAGGACCGAGGGATCGCCCATGATCTCGCCCGTCAGCGGATTCATGCCGTCAGGGAAATTATCAGGCCCATACCAGCCGTCCGGCAGCATGAATGGTGTGGTAGAGGCCCCGGGCTCCGTTTGCGGTTCGGCCGTCTGTGCTGGCGGCTCGGTGGCCGCCGGCTGGGGCGTGGCGCTGGCGGTCGGTTCCGGCATGGTTGTCGCTTCAGGCGTTTCGCTTTGCGCTGGTTCCAGCGCAGTGGTTTCCACGGAGAGCACGGCCGTTGGCGATGGTTCGGCCGTTGCTGCTGCAACTGCGATTGTGGTTTCTTCGACCGCAGCGGGCGCGCTTTCGGCCGCGCAGCCGGCAAGGAACAAGGTCAGGGCCATAATAGTAGTGAGAAGAGCTGATAATCGCGTGTTCATAGAACCTCTTGGTTTCCTGAATGTGCGCATGATGTTGTAAATGCTCGCGAATGATATTTCGGAGCGAGGCATGCGGCAAGATTGTTTAGTTGTCCTGATTGGGGCATGAGAGCATCCTGAGCGGTTCCTGGATACCTGCAAATGAATGTGCTGCGGCGCAGTTTGTATTCACCTGGATGGAGGAGTAAACTCTCCCTGTGCGCGATTAGTGCCCAACTGCAATTGATCGAATTGGGAGTTTTATTATTATGCAAGCTGTCAGTCAGCGGGTGAGCGGCGAACTGCTGCTGCAAGGCAAGAAAAACGGCCTGATACTGCAGCAGTTAAAGCCACCCGCAGAGGCGGAGAATCTGGTCTATTTACGCTATGCGCTGGTTACGCGCGGCCCGGCGGATCATATCTTTCCGGCCCTGGTGCTTGATGATTGGGGACGGGAACGGGCAACGCTGGGCCTGTATGAGTGGATCGATGAAAACGGCGACCGGTTTCCCCGCGCCGAGATATTTGGCTTTGAACGGGACGGCCGTGAAACGCAGGCCTTCTTACGCGCCATGGAGCTTCATGCCCGCTATCCCTGTTATGCATACACCGCGCCTGATCAGCCGGTGGAAGAGGGGCATTTGCTCTTCGCCATCTTCGTGACGGACGCATCCGCAGACGCGCCGGAACGGATCAAGCGGCCGGACGATCTGAAACTGCCGCTGCGCTCGGCCCGCGTGACTTGGTGGCGTTTACCGCTCGGGCTGGAAGACATCGATCTCGATCGTCTGGGCGCCGAACCTGATCCCGGGCCTTAACACCGTGCCAACGCCATTTATGCACCTTCATTTCAGTGAGTCCATGCGCACGCGGGCGCTGGACGAACGGATCCCGAGCGGCCGCCTGCCGGAAACGTTCATAACATCCTGGCCCGCGTTCTATTTGGGCAGCGTCGCCCCGGACTACCAGACCATTTGCGGCGTTCCCCGCTACGTAACGCATTTTTACAAAATGCCCCCTCTGTCCGCGTCGCAGGGCTGGCGAAACTTTCTTGGCCAATACCCTGAGCTTTATCCGGGCAATCGCCTTGATTCGGACCAGGCGGCCTTTATCGCCGCGTACCTGGTCCACCTCTATCTTGATTTGAAATGGCACCTTGATGTTGTGATGCCTTACTTCGCGGATATGTCGATCGTTGGCGACATGAATCATGGTTATCTGCTGCATCTGGCCTTTCTGACCTACCTGGACAATCTGGCCTTTCATGCGCTTGCCAATACGGCCGAGGCCGATCTATCCGCCGCTGATTATGATCACTGGCTGCCGTTCGCTTCCAATGACGAGATTAACAACTGGCAGCAGCTCTTGCTGGGGCAGCTGACGGCCGGCGGCGCCTTGCAGACCATCGAGATTTTCGCCCGGCGGCTGCGAATGACACCAGATGAATTTAGTGCTAAACTAAATGATCCAGATTGGATGGGCAGGGAACTGTTTTCGCGCATACCGGCGGCTGATATTGAGCGCCAATTACGGGAATCAATCGATGTCTGTCTTGATCTTGTTGAAGCATATTATTGTGGTCGTCTCGACTAGCCGGCCCCGTTTTTGGCCAGGCGAGGCGGACATAGTTCCATTTGTTCAATAAAAATTTAGATGAACAAGATAGTAAAAGCAGAGCGCCGCCAGACAGTGCAGGCGCGTTTTGAATCGGGTTCCACCTTCGAGGGTCCGATTGGAACCCCGGTAGAACAATTTATTATGGCTGCCAATCCTCCCGTCGACGGGCAGATTGTGGCGGCTCTCATTAACGGCCGTCTTCGCGAACTTTCTCACGAGCTGATGATTGATGCCGATATCGTGCCCATCACAACGGCCGATTCTGATGGCTCGCGCATCTACCGGCGATCGCTGACGTTCCTGGTCATCGCCGCCGCCGCCGAAGTTTTCCCTGGCCGTACGATCACCGTGCAGCACTCCATGCCCTTCGGCGGTTACTACTGCGAGCGAGATGACGAGCAGCAGTTGACCGATGAAGAACTGGCCGCGCTCGAACGGCGTATGCGCGAACTCGTCCGTCAGGATCTGCCGATCAAACAGGTGCGTGTGCCCCTTGATGAAGCTTTGGAACAGTTCCGTGCGCAGGACGATCTGGAAAAGGTAGAGCTTTTCTCACGCCGTCGTAAAGATTACCTGACGATGTACGAAATCAACGGCGTGCGAGATTACTTCCATGGTTTCATGGTTCCCAGAACCGGCTTCCTGGACCTTTTCGCTCTGCACCATTACGGCGATGGTTTTATCTTTCAGTTTCCGCGCCGCCAGTGGCCGCATGCGCTGCAGCCATTTGAAGATGAACCACGCCTGGCTACTGTTTTTCGTGATTACCAGGATTGGTTGTCAATCATGGGTGTGGCCAGCGTGACCGGCCTGAACAGGGAGATTAACAGCGGCCGTACCGGGGATGTTATTCTTGTTGCCGAAGCGCTGCACCAACGCCAGCTTGCGTCTATTGCCGCAGAAATTGCATCGCGCCAGCCTCACGTCCGTTTTGTGATGATTTCCGGGCCTACCTCCGCGGGCAAGACCACATTCAGTAAGCGTCTGGCCATACAGCTCCTGGCCAACGGCATTTTCCCGGTCACGATCGGCATGGACGATTATTTTGTCAATCGAGAGGAGACGCCGCGGGATGAACATGGTGAGTTCGATTTTGAAGCGCTGGAAGCCATTGACCTAGCGCTTTTTCGTAAACACTTGCGCAGGCTTTCAAATGGGGACACGATCATCTGTCCCAAGTTTAACTTTCACACCGGCCAGCGAGAATGGGGGGATGAGCTGGCCATAGGTCCCAAGCAGGTTATCATTGTCGAAGGCATCCACGGGTTGAATCCGGCCCTGGTTGAAGGGGTTCCCGAGGAAGCGGTTTACGGGATTTTTGTCTCGGCGTTTACCCAACTGAATATCGACAAGCACAATCGCGTCCCGACCACGGACACCCGCCTGCTGCGTCGCATTGTGCGTGATGCGGCTTATCGTGGCTACACCGCAACCGATACGCTCAGGCGCTGGCCCAGCGTGCGCCGGGGGGAAAAGCAGTACATCTTTCCGAACCAGAACAACGCCGACCGCTTTTTTAATTCGGCGCTGGTTTACGAGATGTCCGTCTTGAAGCGAATGGCCCAGCCCCTCTTGCTGCAAGTTGAACCCGGCACGCCACAGCGGGTTGAAGCCAACCGCCTGCTTGCTTTTTTGCAGTGGTTTGAACCCATCCCGCCTGCCGACCAGGAAATGATCGCCGGCGATTCGATCATCCGTGAATTCATCGGCGGCTCGATCCTGGAAGATTATGAACCCTGGAATCGTTAAGCGATCGCGCGAAAGTGCAAGAATTACGTTAGAGGATGTAAAATAGTACGACTGCCCGGGCTTCATCTCGTATTGGATGGTAGCGCCGGATTTTCGCCGGCATTCAATTTGACCTAGAGACTTCGTTACTTTCAAGCGAAAAGAAAAGGAAGCAGCGGAGTTCCGGAGATACGCATGCGAATTATTCTTTACCTCGGAAAGGGCGGAGTCGGAAAAACGACGGTCGCCGCGGCAACGGCCGTACGCAGTGCCGAACTGGGCTACCGTACCCTCGTAGCCAGTACGGATATTGCTCACAGTCTGGCCGATTCATTTGATGTTCCCCTGTCCGACAAACCAAAAGAGATCGCCCCTAACCTGTGGGCACAGGAAATCAGCGTCGTCGCTGACATACACAACTATTGGGGCACCATCCAGGAATACATGTCCAGCATGATCAGCGGGCCCGGAATCAGCAATGTCGTCGCCGACGAGCTATCCGCCATTCCCGGCATGGATGAGATTGTCAGCTTGCTGCACATCAATATGCAGGCCAAAGAACAGAATTTTGACCGTGTCATCATTGACGCCGCGCCAACGGGTGAAACAATTCGCCTTTTGACGATTCCGGACACATTTCGCTGGTATGCCGGCCACCTGTCGCGCTACGAGACCGGCGTCGTTCGTGCGCTAAAACCGTTCGCTGGCCGTTTTTTGCAGGGACCGGCGGCGCTGCTGGATGCTCTGAGCAAACTGGATGATGCAACGGCCGAGCTGCGCGAGACATTGAGTGACCCACAAATCAGCAGCTACCGTGTCGTCTTGCAGCCGGAGAAAATGGTTATCCGCGAGGCTGAGCGTGCGATCGGCTACCTGGGCTTGTTCAACTATCCGGTGGATTCGGTCATTGTCAACCGCGTCCTGCCTGAAGCAGCGGGAGAAGGGGAGTTCTACAGCAAGCGCCGCGAGATTCAGGCACGATACATCGAGATGATAGAGAATAATTTCCGGCCCCTGCCAATATTATATTCACCCTATTATGCCGATGAGGTCGTCGGCATAGAGGCGCTGTCGCGTCTGGCGACGGATTGCTTCGGCGACGAAGATCCAGGCCAGATATATTACACGGGGTCGCTGCAAGAAATCGTGGAGCTGGATGACGGTGGCTACCGCCTGCGTATTCCGCTGCCCTTTGTCACCGGCAGTGAAGTCAAGCTTCGCAAACGAGGCGACGAAATGTTCATTACCATCGGCAACTTCAAGCGTGAAATGATTTTGCCGGTCGTGCTGGCCAAACGGCGCGCAGCCGGCGGCGCGCTGCGAGACGGCATACTAGAGATTGATTTTCTACCGCTGGAAACGGAAGAAGCGGCAACTGTATCGGCCGCACAGACGGAATCTGCGGCAGCCGGGCCGGCATAGCGCCGGAGCCGGCATAACCTGATAGTGAGCGGCCCCCGAAAGGAGGCCGCTTTTTTTGTTTCCTAACGGCTGCAACTTTGCCGCTGCGCCTGCGTAGAGTGGAATATCAACATGCAAAAGGAGAGCACTTATCATGTCTGAAGAAACCATTTATAAAGCACAAGAAAAGGCCAGGCTTAACGCAAGCACCCCGTTCCTTCCCTGGTTACTGATTGGTGGGGGCATTGTACTGCTGCTGGCCAGTATGTTGGACATCCATTTGATGGACGTTCTCTGGCCCCTGTTCATCGCTGTTCCGGGGCTGCTGCTGGTCTATCCCGCCTACAAGTCAACGGCTGCGGAACAAAGCAACTGGTCCTTCCTGGCTGTGCCAGGAGCGATTTTCCTGACAGTGGCGGCCATGACGTTCGTCATGAACCTGTTCGATTATTTCGAAGCCTGGGCTTATACCTGGCCTCTGATTCCCGCGGCAGTGGCCGGCGGCGTCCTCTACATGACGCGATTTGATGACAATTCGCGCCTGGAGACTCGCGCACACAAATTCATTCGCATGATGGGAATGCTGGTTGTCGGGCTGGCCTTTTTCTTCGAAATCATCGTCTTGGAGCATTTCAACCCGCTCATGGCGCTGGGATTGATCGTCTTTGGCCTGTACTTATTGGTGCAGGAACGCAAGAAAAGCGAAGTAGTCTGAGTCATCGCCCGGCCTACGATTTAGAACCGATATACAAACTATCCCTGAGAGCACGCGCCGCAAGGCGCGTGCTCTTTTTTCAATGTGGTAGAATTGCGCGTTTATGCCGGCCCTCAACCGCTTCTCTACCTGGCTGCTATTGGCCGCCATTTTGCTGCTGGCGGCGTTTTTACGTTTCTGGCAGTTGGAAACGCTCCCGCCTGGCCTCTATCATGACGAAGCCTACAACGGTCTGGATGCGCTGTCCTTGCTGGACGGCGCCCTCTTTCCCCGCTTCTATGAAGGCTGGGAGCTCTATGCGGCAGACGCCCACGCGCAGAGACCCGCCCAGGAATCCCGTTACCCGCTATTTTTTGAAGGCAACTACGGACGTGAGCCGCTTCACGTTTATCTCATGGCCCTGGCGATATCGTTGTTTGGCGAGACGCCGTTTGCACTGCGCGCCGTACCGGCGGCTGCGGGCGTGCTGGGCGTCGTAACGACGTTCCTTGCCGCCAGGGCGCTCTTTAGTGCCGTCGGAGTGGGGAATGCCGCCACACGCGTGGCGCTGCTGGCCGCCTTTTTTCTGGCTGTACTTTATCCGGCGGTTCATTTCAGCCGCTTCGGCCTTCGCGTCATGCTTTTTGTGCCCGTGGAAACGATGGCTGTGGCCACCTTCTGGTGGGGCGTCAATCGCGCGCGCAGTGTGGATACGCGCGGCGACCTTGTTGGCTGGCTGTTGTTTCTGGCATCCGGCTTTTTTGTCGGCCTGGGCATCTATACCTTTGCCGCGTCGCGACTTTTTCCGCTGGTCTGGCTGCTGTTTGTGCCGCTCTGGTTCTGGCTCGACCGCGAAGCGCTGGCTGCGCACTGGCGCCACGTCCTGGGCATGGCCGCTGCGGCCTTTCTCACGGCCCTGCCGCTGCTCACCTTTTTTGCCCGCTACCCGTACTACTTTGTATTCCGCATCGCCTACGTGGCCAACAAGGGCAAGGGCGCCGTAGAAGGACGGCCGTTGATGACCTGGCTGCTGAATACGGGCCGTGTCGCGCGCGGCCTGTTCTGGCAGGGCGAAACCCATTTGCGTCACAATCTGCCCGGGCGGCCGTATTTTGACCCCATTCAGGCGATCCTTTTCCTGCTGGGCGCCGTGCGATCTGCGCTGCAGATCAGGCAGACGCGCTACCTGTTTCTTCTGCTCTGGTTCCTGATCATGCTCCTGCCCTCCGTCCTCAGCGGCGACGCGCCCCATTTCGGCCGATTGTCCGGCAGCTACGCGCCGGCGGCGATCATCGCCGCCCTGGGAGCGGACTGGTTGTGGCGCAGCGCGCGTGATCTGTTGGCCCGGCTTTACCCGCCGCGGACGTCGGCCGTCGCCGCCAGCGTTTTGCTGCTGATCCTGCTGGCCGGCAGCGCCTACCTGACCTACCGTGACTATTTCCAACGTTACGCGGCGCATCCCGACCTGGCGGCCGACTTCTACGAGGACGAATGGCGGTTGGGCCGCTACGCGGTCACGTCGACTGCGCCGAATACCCGTCTCTTTCTCTCGCCGACACAGGAAGAACTGGCTACGATATACTTCGCGCTCGGCGATCCCGATCGCCTGCGCAATTACAACGGTACGGCCGACCTGCTGCCCGCCGGTACGCCGGGAGTGGAATCGCTGTACCTGCTGCGATCAGATGACCGGGAGGGCGTGGAGGCGCTGTTGAATTATTATCCGCAGGCGAGCGCGGAAACAGCGATCGCGGATTTTGTGCCTTATCGCGTGCCCGCCGGCGCCGTGCAGCTGGACCCGCAGCATGAAACAAATATCCGCTTTGACGATAAGATCAGCCTGCTCGGCTGGTCATCTGAAACGGGAGAGGAGATGCTGAACGTGACGCTCTACTGGCAGGTGGAGAGTGAACTCGATGAAGATTACACGGCGTATCTGCACCTGACCGGTGGGGACGGGGAACTGCTGTCGCAGGTGGACCAGCCTCCCGCCGGCTACCCGACCAGCGATTGGGTTCCCGGCGAGATCATTGTTGCCCGCTTTGCACTCCCTTTGCCCAGCGATGTTTCGCTGGAAGACGCGGCGCTGTCCGGCGGGTTCTATCTTCTGCCGGCGCTGCAGCCGCTGGGTGAAACGGCGCTGCTGGCCGGACCGGGAGAATTAGTCCCATGAGGGAAGGGCAGGGCAGCCAACAAACGCGTTCACTGCCGGCAGATTATGTGCAGAAGAGGCCGGTCCTCTCCGCTGCCCTGCTGCTGCTCTTTTTGACGATATTGTTCATGGGCGTCACTCTGTGGCCGTCCGGCGGCCAGATCCTCGGCGGGCACGATATGCGTGGTTACTATTATCCTTACTACGAGCTGGTCCGTGAGACCGTGCGCTCGGGACGGCTTCCCTTCTGGGAGCCGACTCTGTTCAACGGATATCCCTTCATGGCCCAGCCGCAGCAAAACACGTTCTATTTCCCGCTCTGGCCCGGCTTCATCCTGCCGATGAACGTAGGCATCAGCCTCTATATGCTTTTCCATATCTGGCTGGCGGGAATGGGCATGTTTTTGCTGGTACGCTTCCTGAACGGCCGTTGGCTTCCGGCGCTGTTGTCGGCCGTCGCCTTTGCCTTCAGCGGCCTGCTGGCCGGCCGCCTGTGGGCGGGGCACAGCACTGTTTACGCCCTGGTCGCCTGGACGCCCTGGATTGTCCTGGGGCTCATGTGGAGCGTGAGGAAAGAATCTGTCTGGGCGGCTATTGTCGCCGGCCTGCCTCTAAGCATGGCGCTGCTGGCCGGGCATATCCCCTCCTTCCTCTATGTAGGCATGATCTGGGGTCTGTTTGTGCTTTACCTGCTGGTGGTCGAAAGCGGCCGTCGACTGCTCGTCCTGCGCCAGGCGGCGACTGCGCTTTTTATTGGACTGGCGCTGGCCGCCGTGCAGCTCGCCCCCTTCCTGCAGTTCAGCCTGGCCTCGGAACGGTTGGCCGAGGCGGACTACAATTTCGCGACCGACTATTCTTTGCCGCCGGCGCACCTGATCACGCTCCTGGTGCCGGAGTTTTTTGGGGAACCGACGCGCGTCGGTTATTGGAGCGTACCAACGTTTGAAGAACTGACATATTACGCGGGACTGCTGGCCGTTCTGGGCATCGTGCTGGCGCTCAAACGGCCGTCGCGCCTGACGTGGTTCTTGATCATTATGATGGTCGTGGGCATCGCCCTGGCTCTCGGCAGGTATGGCGTGCTTTATCCCCTGGCTTATGAATACCTGCCATTTTTCCGCATCGTGCGCGCGCCGGGAAGGGCGGCCATCCTCTTCCTGTTTGCGGCGACGCTGCTCCTGGGTCTCTCGCTTTCCGCCTGGCAGCGCATTCCAAGGCCGGAGCGGCTGGAAAAGCTGGGCCCTACCTGGCGCTGGACGATGGTCATCATTGCTGTCCTGGGCACCGCTGCCCTGGCGGCGACCGGCGCCGTTTTCATATCCGTGCATCCAACAGAAACCAGCGGCCGTTTGTGGAATCAGATCGGCGGCTATGCCCTGGCAACAACCATCCTGCTGCTTGGCGGCGGCTTAATCTGGGCTTATCTGGGCACGGCGCGAAAAGATACCCGAAGGCGCACCTGGCTGGCAGCGGCCCTGATCCTGCTTACCATCACCGATATGTGGCTGTTCGCCTACAAGTTCGTGCGCCTAGAACCGCCGACGCCCGACCCGTTTTGGGTGGATGCGCGGTCGGTGATAGGGGAGACGGCCGAGCGCGTCCTGCCCTGGGGCGTCTCTCTCTTCGACCAGAATGGGGCGATGCAGGTCGGCCTGCACAGCGTCTTTGGTTACGATTCGCTGGAACCTGCGGCCCATATTGCACTCGCTTCTTCCGTGCCCGATCCGCGATCCACGGCCTATGATGTGCTGGCGGCGCGCTATGTGATCGCCCCGACCGAGCTGGAGGACTTTGTTAATGGGGACCGGCCCCTGTCGCTGCTGGCTCATCAGGGCGCAGCCTGGGTGTATGAGCGCGCCCGTCCTCTGCCTGTCACGCGGCTGGTCTACGATGTCGAGATCATAACCGATGGCGGGCAGGCTGTGCAGCGCGTCCATGATCCGGAGTTCGATCCGGCGGCAACGGTGATTCTTGACGCCGATCCCACCTGTGAGGTGGGACCGGTTCCAGCGGCGCAGGGAACGGCCGAAATCAGCCAATCAACACCCGGCTTCTGGCGAATCGCGACGCAAAGCGATACGCCCGCGATCCTGGTGCTGGCCGAAACAGCGTATCCGGGCTGGCAGGTCACCATTGATAACAAGCCTGTTGGGACGCTGACGGCCTACACGACCTTAAAGGCGGTCTGCGTGCCGGCGGGCGAGCATGCTGTGGTATGGCGCTACAAGCCAGTGGTATATCAAGTTGGTGGGTTGGTCACATCGGCGGCGCTGCTGCTTGTTTTGCTGGCGGCGTGGCGTCTTTTCAAAGCTGCCGGGGCGGAGAATATTAAGCAACCCGTTTGACGACCAGAATAGTCTGATCGTCCGTCTGCGGCACTGGGCCGCTGAAGACGGCAACGGCCGTTACCAGCGCGCCGGCCATTTCGTCGGCGCTGCAGTCGCCGGCCTGGGCTACGGCGTGTTTCAGACGTTCGTCGCCGAAAAAACGCCGCTGCGCATCCCGGGCATCGGTCACCCCATCCGTATACATGACCAGCGCGTCGCCTTCATTGAGATCTACTTCCTGATTTTCGTAAGATACGTCCGCGAACGCGCCCATCAGGTAGCCCTGTCCGGGGAGTTCTTCAACCTCGCCGCTCGCCTGGCGAAAGCAAAGGGGATGGTTGTGCCCGGCATTGGCATAGCGCAGCACGCCCGTATCGTAATTCAGAATGGCATGGATCGCGCTCAAGAAGAGCGGCGAGCGGGTGTCGCTGATGATGTGCTCGTTCACGCGCCCCAAAACAGCGGCCGGGGAACCCCCTTTGAATGTCTCGGCCCGGATCATCGTGCGCGCCACGGCCATGTACAGCGCCGCGGGAACTCCCTTGCCGGTCACATCGGCGATGACCAGTCTGACCTTCGAGGGATCGTCTTCCAGCGAGATGAAATCGTAGAAATCGCCGCCGACGCGCCACGCCGTTTCGTAGTAAGCGGCAAACTGCCAGCCGGGAACAACTGGCGTGCTCTGCGGCAGCAGCGAGCGCTGCATTTTGCGCCCGATCTCCAGCTCCCGTTGAAATGAGCGGCGCTTTACCTCCTGTTCCGTGCGCCGCGCCAGGCGCGAGGAGATAATGGCCATGACCCGCGTGGCGAAGCCGGGATGCTGGCGCACCAGGGAGGCGAACCGCAGACGGTCGATGGCGACCAGCGTGCTGTCGGTAACGGCCGTGACGGTGCTGTTGCGGACGC
The DNA here is from genome assembly GCA_046259725.1 of Promineifilaceae bacterium (SeqCode). Lineage (GTDB taxonomy): Bacteria > Chloroflexota > Anaerolineae > Promineifilales > Promineifilaceae > JAACFF01. Next base: position 19,144 of record JBJYWZ010000379.1, read on the forward strand.
GGTTCTCGACCATGCCCATCTCGCCGAAGAGGTCGCCGGCCGAAAGCACATCGATCTCGTCTTCGCCCTGGGTGAGGCGAAGTGTGCCTTCGAGGACGACATAAGCCTTATCCGAGTAGTCGCCGGTCTCGAACACGACCTCTCCGGCGGCATACTCTTCGCGATGCTCGCTGTCGCTGAACAGGCCAAAGCCATGCAGGGAAATCTTTTTCATCAGCCTGATAAAAAGTCGACTCGCCGGCAACTAATGCGGCGCTGTGGGCGGCAGGACAAGCCCGACAAAAACGCGTCGAACAGGTGAAGTTCCCTATTCAAAAGAGGCGAGGGCGCTGGCTTCATCTTCGAAGACGGGCAAAATAACGCTGAACCCTGAGGTGTTCAACACTTTTTGAACCAGCGGCTGCGGCTTCAGCAGTTTGAAATGCGTTTCCCAGTCGCCTGACTTAAGCATATCGCGCGATATGGCGCGAAAGGCGGCCCAGCCTTCCTCCGGATCGTCGAGCGTTTCGCCGCGCATGATCAGGGCCATTGTATGCAGGGCGACCAATCCGGAGCTGGAGATAAACTCTACCCCGTCAAGATCAAGCAGCAGGTTACGCGTGCCTTCGTTGTAAAGTCCCTGCGTCTCCTGAATCAGCGATTCGTAGTTTGAAGCATCGAGTTCCCCGGTAAGCCGCATCATGGTGATGGGAACGGGGTCTTCAATCTTATCAATGGTGACATCAAGCATGGTTATTCTCCTCTTTTGATCCTATCAGTCGTCCGGCCCGGCAAAATGTTTCAGCAGCTTCAACTCGTTTTCTCCGTCCGGCGTGCGGCAGTAGCGTATTTCGTCGCAGAAGGCACGCATCATGTGCACGCCCATGCCGCCAAAGGGCCGTTCCGCCAGGGGCAGCGTCGTATCCGGGTTGGGAACCTGCGTCGGATCGAATCCCGGCGCGCTGTCCAGCAGCGTGATCTTGATCGTTTGCGCCCCGGCGGAAATCCTGACGGCAATGCGGCCGGGCACGTTTCCATAGCCGTGCCGCACAATATTAGCCACCGCTTCATTCACGGCAATGACCAGTTCGCCGGCCGTTTCGGGGCCGCAGCCGAAGCCCACGGCCGTTTCGCGCACACAGCGCCTGATGGCGCCCAGATCGGTCAGGGTTACTGCTTCAAAAACGTGTAGCACATCGTCGTTCATTGCTGCCGCGCCTGGATGATACTTGAAGCGCATAACTGGTGTCAAAATGTGACTTCTAGATGCTGGATGGATGATGCGAGAATAAAGCGCCTGGCGGCAGTATTCGTATAGTACGCGCGCAGAGAGTCGGATAGCCCATACAGCAGTGCTAACTTGCGGAGCGGTAAAAGTCTCCAATCGCCTTCGCAACCGCCGCGACCTGCGCTTCTTCCATCTGCGGGAAGATGGGCAGCGACAGGACAGATTCGGCCGTCCGCTCGCTCACGGGCAGCGAACCCGGCCCGCGGCCCAGGTGGATATAGGCCGGCTGCAGGTGAACAGGAAGCGGGTAGTGGACGGCCGTGGCGATGCCCTTCTTGGCCAGGTAGGCGCGTAATGCCTGTCGATTCGGAGCCTGAACCACGTAAAGATGGTAAACATGCCGCCGCCCATCCGCCTCGCGCGGCAGCTCCAGCGGCGTATCCGCGAGCAGCTCGTCGTACAGCGAAGACACGCGCCGCCGCGCATCATTGTCCGCGTCCACACTGGCCAGCCTGACGCGTAAAACCGCCGCCTGCAGCTCGTCCAGACGGCTGTTCATGCCAACTTCCTCGCTGATATAGCGTTCTCGCCAGCCGTACTGACGCAGTTCCCGCAGACGACCGGCAGCCGCTTCATCCCGGCAGACGACTGCGCCGCCGTCGCCTATCGCGCCCAGATTCTTGGTCGGGTAAAAGCTGAATGCCGCGGCATCGCCCATGCTGCCCGCGATGTGGGAACCGTAGGTTGCACCGTGTGCCTGGGCGCAGTCTTCAATGACCGCCAGGTTGTGTGTCTTGGCGAACGATCGTATGGGGTCCATATCGGCCGTCTGGCCGTATAGATGGACGGGAATAACCGCCCTGGTACGAGAGGAAAGCGCGCCCGGCAGCAGCGATGGGTCGAGCGTGAAGGTCCGGGGATCGATATCGACAAACACCGGTTTCGCGCCGCTGAGCACGATGGCCGCGGCTGTGGCTACGGCCGTGTGCGCGACCGTGATCACTTCGTGGCCCGGACCGATATTTAAGGCCTTCAGCGCCAGCAACAGGGCATCGGTCCCAGAAGCGACGCCGACGGCGTGAGCGCTGTCACAATAGGCGGCGAACGCCTGCTCGAACTGTTCCACCTCTTTACCCAGGATGTACCGGCCGCCAGCCAGAACACGCTGGATGGCTTCATCAATGGCAGATTTCTGCGCCTCGTAGGCGGCGGCGAGATCGACGAAAGGAACCTGCATCATGCTCTATACGTAATGTTTCAGGTGGCGGCGGTAATAGGCCAGCGATTCCGACAGGCCGTCCCGCAGGCTCGTCTGCGGCTCCCAGCCCAGCTCCCGGCTGATCTTTCCGAAATCGCCATGGTAGCTGCCGATATCGATGCGCCGCCGGTCTTCGGGGAAAGGGATCACTTCGAAGCTGCCGCTGCCCTGGATATCGACCAGCAGTTCGGCCAGTTCCAGCAAATTGTAGGCCTCTCTCGCGCCCAGATTATATACCTGGCCATTGGCACCCTCGTCAGCGGCGGCCATCAGCAGCGCCAGGACGACATCGTCCACGTAGTTAAAGTCGCGGAACTGCCGCCCATCGCCGAAAATTTTGAGCGGCAGGCCTTCAACCACCTGGCGCAGCCACCAGCCCAGGAACGTCTGGCGCGCATCCTTGACGCGCATGCGCGGGCCGTAGGTATTGGTCAGGCGCAGCGAGACGGTCTTCAGGTCGTACACGTCGTGGTAGACCAGATGGTACCACTCGCCGGCGGTTTTGTTGATGCCGTTGACGTCGACCGGCTGCAGCGGGTGCAGCTCGTCAACGGGCAGGTACTGCGGTCGGCCGTAAATCTGCCTCGTGCTGGCAAAGACGATGGTGGCATCGGGGTTGCCGTGGCGGCATGCTTCCAGTAGAGAGAGCTGGCTGCGGGCGTTGATCTCCAGATCGGCATAGGGATCGACCATGCTGTCTGTATGGCTGACCTGTCCGGCAAGGTTGAAGATCACATCCTGGTTCTGAACCAGGAAGCGCATGCCATGCTCGTCGCGCACGTCGGCGATATTCAGGCGCACCTGCTCGCGGATGGGGGCGATATTATAAAGATTGCCGCCATACTTGGGGATCAGGGAGTCAACCAGGAGCACGTCCGCGCCGAGGGAGACGAGGTATGCGGCCAGATTGGAGCCGATGAAGCCCACGCCGCCCGTGATTAAGACCTGTTTGTCGCGGAAATAATTGCTAACCGCTGGAGGAATTGGCAGCATTGCCTGCTTTGCTCACGGGGCTGTCCGGTGCCGGCGCCTGCAGATGTTCTTTGCGCAGCACGAGCTGCAGCCAGAGTTTGCTCAGATCAAGGCCCACCTTGAACAGGCGCGGATAATTAAAGAACTGCGATTTGCCGTAGGCGCGGTGAAAATGATGCACCGGCGTTTCCGTCAATCTGAAACCCGCATCCTGCACCTTTTTCATCAGCTCCACGCAGATGACGCCGCTGTCGGCGGTTAACTCAACTTCGTCAAATACTTTCCGGCGCATCAGGCGAAAATCGCAGTCGACGTCACGCAGGTGGAGGCCGAAGCCGAACTTGATGATGTACTGGTAAATGCGGCCGATAATGATGCGGTGCAGCGGGTCATTACGCTCGATCTTCCAGCCGTTGATGAAGTCGACATCATCGGCTGCCAGATCGGCCAGGTTCTTTAACTCCCGCGGATCATATTGGGCGTCGCCGTCGGTGTAGAAGATCCATTCCTTGGTGGCCGAGGCGAAACCTGAACGCAGGGCGCCGCCGTAGCCGCGATTCTGCGGGTGGTGGATGATGCGAACCTCATCCGGATAGACGCGCGCCAGCTCATCCAACACCTGCGGTGTGTGGTCCTGGCTGCCGTCATCGATGACGATTACTTCGTAGTCATCGGTGAGTTCACGCAGCGTGAGCAGGGAGGTGATGACCATGCTGGTGATTGTGCCGGCGTCATTGTAGGCCGGAAAAAACACCGATATGCCGGGCATCTGTTTTTCACTCATTCGTATTACTCTTCACCTGGCCGGTGGTCCGGCGCAGCAGCGCGTATCATAACCACTGCGGGCGCGCCGGGCAATATCTATAACCCGGATATCAACAGGGACAGAGGACGTAGACGAGAAGGGATAAGAACGGAAATGATCTTGCTGCTCGCATCAAATCCTGCGTCTGATGCCCGACAGGAGTTAACAAACCGTAGGATCACTGGAATTTTATTGGCCGTTTACGGCGACATCGGCCAGGTCAAGGGCGTCGCCGCTGCCTTGCGGGTCGAGTAGAGCCAGACGTTCGCCGCTTTCGGAGTCGTAGAGACCTGTTCGCAGGGTATAGGAGCCTGAGGCCAGGCCGGGCGGGAGGACCAGGCAGTGCAGGTCGGCCACGACCTCGCCGGGCTGCCAGGCGCCTGTCGGATAGTAGCCGAATACGGGCGGCGAGTCGTTCTGCGCCTGCAGCACACCGTCCGCGGCCACAAGGTGCAGGAAGACAGTGTAATCGGCCGTTAATGCGTTTGCGGTTTGCCAATAGAACGTGGCACAGAACGGCCGTCCTGCTGCACTTTCCGCCTCTGCCTCATAGCCCAGCAGCGAGATGCCCTGATCGAATTGGGCTGGGAAACGGACGGCCGTTTGCGGCAGCTCGCTCACGACCCACTGCCTGCCCAGATGGAGAATTGTTTCCTGTGCCGCCGGCGCATATTTCCCGCCCGCATCCAGCAGTTCCTGAACGCGGCTGACGACCGGACCGGTTTGCGGCCGGGGAACGAGCCCTTTTTGCAGCAGCACCACGTCGTTCTCAGCATAGACAGCTTCGTACCCAAAACGGCCGACGGCCGTGAGGATCGCATTGTAGAAAAAGCGCGCGTTGACGCCCCAACGCAGATCGCTCAGGTTGAGCAGCAGATAATCCGCCTGCGGGAAACCATACGGCCGTTCCAGCAGCTGCAGGCGATCGTAGAAGAGAGAGAAAGACGGCCGCAGCGCGACGTGCGGCCCGTAGGCCATCATTGTCGCCACATCGGCGTTTGCGGGAAGCAGCTCCAGCGCCCGGAAGAATGCACCGGCATCCGTATACCGCTCAAGGCCGTAGACGGGATAGAAGGGATCGTCTATTGTCTGGCTGAACGGGTTATCCCAGATCCAGGCCAGCAGCGTTCCCAGCAAAAGCCAGATCGCCAGGACAAGACGCGCCCGTTTATCGCCAAGCCATTTTTGTACGCGCTGCGCGCCCTGCACGGAAGCGATGAAAATAAAGGGCACGGCCGGGGCCAGGTATTGGAAGTAGATGGTGCTCTGGCTGGGCGTTTCCGATAGCAGGTTGTAAGCCAACGAAGGCAGCGTAACCAGCAAAGGCGCGGGGGAAAGCAGGGCCAGGAACCCTGCAGGGAGCAGCAGCTTGACCGGCAGGGCGGCGCGATAGGGGACCAGCAGGTGCGCCACTACCATGCGCGGCCTGGTGATCAGCGACGCCAGGATCTCAGCCGGCGAGCCGCCGAGCCAGGCATAACGGCCGATGGTGTCCGAACTGCCGCCGCGAAAACGGGGAATGACCAGGAACATGGCGGCAAGCGACCAGGCCAGGCCGCCGGCAGCCCACAGCAGGCCCAGGCGCCGCCGCCCCATGAATACCGCCACGTATATCCCGAAAGCGAAGACAGTCAGGCCGACTTCCTCGCGCAGGCTCAGCGAGAGCAAGATAAACAGCGTTGCCCACCAGGGATGGTCTTCCTCCAACAGGTCAAAGGCGGCCAGGAAGAAGGGCATGGTGAATACCACGGGATGGAAATCGAAACGATTGACGAAACCAAGCAGCGGGTAAAGGAGATAAACGGCCGAAAATAAGGCGGCCAGGACCTGATCGTCCAGCTTGCGCAGGGCGATGCGATAGAGCGGTATCGCGCCCAGGCCGAGCAGCAGCGCCTGCAGGATCAACAGCACGCGCACATCTTCCCAGAGTCCAAATAACGGCGCAATCAGTAGAAAGATCAACTGCACATGATCGCCCAGGTAATGGCTGACTTCCACCGTACTGGCGAACCAATCCCCCCGCCAGGTATTCCAGATCACCTGCGCTTTGATGCCCAGGTCGAAGGTGGAGGAATTGAGGCGCATGTGACGCAGCCAGGCATAGCCGCTGAGGACAAGCGCCCACAGCAGGGCCAGCAGGATCGGCAGCCAATGCCGCCGCAGAAATTGGGCCAGGTGATCGACGGTCGAACGAATCATGATCGTTGTGGTCCCTAATGTGCCACGAGTTGCGGGGTAGGGCAAGAGAATGATTGTCTGGGCGGACAATCGTTTTCGAACATCGCAAGAGAATCCGTAAGCCGCCATTAGCGGTTGTACCTCAACAGCGCCGCTGTTAGAATCTCAAGTTCTGAACTATGAACAAAAACGGCCGTTTTTCCTGGTTGTTGGGGGGTCTGCTGCTGGTAGCCGTAACCCTCCTCCTGCTGGGCTATTTCTTGCGTACTGAACGGGAAATCACGGGTGGCGTGATCGGCGCGCCGCTGGATGACGCCTGGATCCATTTTCAGTTCGCGCGCAATCTCGCCCAGGGCCAGGGCTTCAGCTACAACCCCGGCACGCCCACGCCCGGATCGACGGCGCCGCTGTGGACGATAATCCTGGCCATACCCGGTCTCGTTGGAGATGACTTCATAGTTCCCGCATTGTCGCTCAGCGCGCTGTTCCTGCTGGCTTCCGTGCTCCTGGCGTATGGCTTTAGCGGCTGGGTGACCGGGAATTTGTGGCCGGCTTTTCTGGCCGGACTGGGCGTCGCGCTCAGCGGCCGGCTGCTGTGGGCGGGACTCGCGGGCATGGAGACGACTGCTTTCGCCGCCTTGAGCCTGGCCGCGATCTGGGCCTACAGCCGTTGGGGTTTGCGTCTCTTCCCGGCGCTGCTCTTTGGCCTGGCCTCGCAGCTCAGGCCGGAAGGGCATGCCTTATTTGGCCTGGCGTTGCTCGATTCCGCCTGGCAGTGGCTTCGCATAGAACGGCAATCCGGAAGAGATAATTGGCGCGGCGCGGCGCGCGATTTTTTGCCGCCAATCGCGCTCTACGCCCTGACCGCGCTGCCCTACACGCTCTTCGCGCTTTCCACGACGGGCAAACCGCTGCCCAACACCTTCTATGCCAAGGTGGGCTCGGAGCATCTCTTTAGCTGGCGAACCCTGCGCGAGACGCTGGCCTGGCACTGGCAGGACAATCCCCTGAGCATCATCCTGGCCCTGTTCGGGCTGTGGCCCCTGTGGCGCCGCGGCCGGCTGGCCGCGCTGTGGCTGCTGGCGCTGCCGCTGCTGACGGCCGTGATCATCGACTTCACCTGGCACCATGGCCGTTACACCATGCCCCTGATCCCCTTGCAGATGTCCGCTGCGGCGGTGGGGGCGTGGTGGCTGGTGAATAAAGTGCCGACGCGCCCGCCAACGGCCGTTCCCTGGCGCGGCCTCGCCCAGGGCGCGATCCTGATCCTGCTGGCCGCCGGCGGCCTTTGGCGGCTCAATGATTGGGCGGTGATGTTAGGCACGAATACCAGGGAGGTAGAGGAGATCGATGTCGCCCTCGGCCGCTGGCTGGCTGAAAATACGCCGCAGGAAGCGTTGATTGCCCTGGACGATATAGGAGCCATTACATTCATTTCCGGACGGGAAATCGTGGATATGAACGGTCTCGTGTCTCCTGAGGTCTGGCCGGCCGTCCGCGCGGGGGAGGGTCTGCCGCGCGACCAGCAGCTCACGCGCATCCTGTCGCAACAGAAACCGCGCTACATGGTGGCTTTCCCGCTGTGGCGCTGGAACATCGCCTCCAATCCCGACGTGGCCACAGCGGTTCATCACGTGCGGACGGATACACACACCATTATCTTCCAGCAGGACGCCTATGTTTACGAGATGACGTGGCCCTATCTCGAAGAGGCGCGGCCGCAGCACACACAAACGGCCGTTTTCGGCGGCGGCATCAAACTGGCCGGCTACGATCTGGCGGCCGGCGACGCCGTGAGCCTGGTTCTCTATTGGGAAAGCCTGGCCCCCGTTGCAGAGGATTATGATGTCTTTGTGCACCTGATGGACGCGTCCGGGAAACTGGTGGCGCAGAATGATCGCCAGCCCTTGTCCGGTCTGGCGGCGACATCCGTCTGGCGGCCCGGCGACCTGATTCGCGACCCGGTCACTGTGACTCTGCCTGAAGACCTGGACGCAGGCGAGTATACGCTGCGGCTGGGAATCTACCTGCGGGAAACGAACGAGCGTCTGCCAGTCAGCGGCGCCGCGGCGCAGGACAACGCCCTCCTGCTGGATACGATCCAGATTGATCCGCAGTAACAGTCCCATTAATTTGCAGATTACATAATTATTTGACATAATCATAGCCAGTAACGCCCAGTAATGCAGTTCAGCGAAAGGAATAGTGGGATGGAAAGGAATGTACTCCTGGCGCTCTATGATCGCGAGCAGCGAATCGATATTGAATATCCCGGTTTGAAGAAAGAAGTCGCGGGCGGGGTCGTGCGCTTCACGGGGCCCCCGGAACACGAAGGGGGCAACTTCGTGCTGTTCAGCCGGTTTGGTGATGACCATGCCGACGCCGTGATCGGCGAACAGATCTCCTACTATCGCGCACGTCAAACACCGTTTGAGTGGAAAGTGTATGAACATGATTCGCCGCCGGACCTGCGCACGCGCCTCGTTGTGCAGGGATTCAAGCCGCGCGAGCGGGACGTCGTCATGGTGATGAATGTGCGGGAAGCCCAGCCGCGGCTGCTGCGAAGGCCGCATATCAAAATCGACCAGCTCACTGGCGCGGAGCAGCTCAAGTCGCTGACCTCGCTGCTTTATCGTGTTTACGGCGTCGACTTCACTTACCTGGAGCGCCTGTTGGGCGAGGATCTAAGCGAACGGCCGTATTTCAGCTCGATTTATATGGCCACTATGGAAGGGGAGCTGGCCGGGGTAGGTTGGATCCAGTTTCCCGTACGCAGCCAGTTCGCGTCGTTGTGGGGCGGGACTGTCCTGCCTGAATACCGCGGGCGCGGAATCTATCGCGCACTGACAGCCGTGCGCCTGCAGGAAGCGATTCGTCGTGGTTATGGGCTTCTGACAATGGAAG
>JBJYWZ010000380.1:0-2051 GCA_046259725.1 Promineifilaceae bacterium (SeqCode)
TGGCGATCGTGGCCGGGGCCGGACGGCCGTTCCTACGACCAGATCAGCATGCTCATCGAGCGTATCAAGAACAATCCCGACTCGCGCCGCCATATCGTCAGCGGCTGGAACGTCGCCTTCGTCGACGAAATGGCTCTGCCGCCCTGCCACACGCTGTTCCAGTTCTATGTCGCCGACGGCAAGCTCTCCTGCCAGCTCTACCAGCGCAGTGCCGACGTTTTCCTGGGCGTGCCGTTCAACATCGCCTCTTACGCGCTGCTGACGATGATGGTGGCCCAGGTGACAGGCTATGAGCCGGGCGACTTCGTGCATACATTTGGCGACGCTCATCTCTATCTCAATCACCTGGAACAGGCGCGTTTGCAGCTCTCGCGTGATCCCTACCCGCTGCCGCAAATGGTCATCAATCCCGACGTGAATGATATTTTCGCTTTTCGTTACGAGGATTTTGACCTGCAAGACTACCAGAGCCACCCGCCTATCAAAGCGCCGATCGCCGTTTAAAGGGACACTATGCCAGAGAGACCATTGGTTTCCTTTGTCGTCGCCATGGACCGCAACAGATTGATCGGTAAAGGCAGCGGTCTGCCCTGGCGGCTGCCGGATGAGATTCGCCGCTTCAAAGCGATCACAATGGGCCATCCGGTCCTGATGGGGCGCAAAACATATGAAACGATCCCGCAGAAGTTCCGGCCGTTACCGGGGCGCACCAATATCATCCTCACTCGGCAAAAGGGGTATGAGGCGCCCGGCTGCATCGTCGTGCACAGCATGGAGGAAGCATTATCGGCTGTTTCCCCCGAAGAAGAACTGATGGTTATTGGCGGCTCGCAGCTTTTTAATGCGCTGCTGCCCGTGGTTGATCGCCTTTACCTGACTGAAATCGACGGCCAATACGAGGGGGATGTTTATTTTCCGGAGCTCAATATGACCCAATGGAGCGAGGTCGCGCGAGAAGAACACCCGCGCGACGATCGCCACGATTCCTCGTTTGTCTTTCTGATGCTGGATCGCATTCGCTGATCCACTTATAAATTAACGGCCGCTCTGATCTTCTGCTCGCCTTCTACCGGCAGTTCAACCCCCCGCCCGTCAAGAACGGACGCGATGCGAATCTCTTTCGCCCGCGTCAGGCCAGCCAGGTCAGGTATCGCTGCTTGCAGACCGGCGGCTAACTGCGGATCGGCCGTCGCCAGGTGCAGCGTCTGAATTTCGGCGCCCAGGGAGAGCTGGTTTTCACTCTTGAAACGGCGGACGGCCGTTGCCATGGCCAGCAGCACGTCGCCGAATGCCAGCGCCGCTTCGCTGCGCCAGTTCTCCTTGCTCTTTGGCCACGCGGCGCGGTGGATCGACTCCGCGCCGTCGGTCATGCTGAAAAGCGCCCCGTAAATGCGTTCCGTCACAAAAGGCATGATCGGCGCAAACAGCTTCAGTGTACTCAGCAGTGCGTAATAGATGGTACAGCGCGCTCCCTCGCTGTTCTCACCGTCATAAAGCCGTTTCTTGACCATTTCCAGGTAATTGTCGGCCAGGTCGCGCCAGAAAAAGATCTCTACCTCGCTGCGCGCCGAGGCGTAGTCATACTGCTCCCAGAGCGCGGTGCAGCGATCGATAACTTGGGCCGTACGTGCCAGGATCCAGCGGTCAGCAGGCGTAAAGGACACCTCAGCGGAGGCGCGCTTTGGCGGCTCATAATCGCGCAGGAAGCGCCCGCAGAAACGGGCCACGTTCCACAGCTTGGTGGCCAGTTTGGCGCCAGCCTGGATGCGCTGCTCGTCAATGATAGCATCTTTGCCGAGGGCGGTGCTGGCCGCCCAGTAGCGCAGCGCATCGGCCGAATAACGTTCCATCATCTCCAACGGCGCCGCCGGCCCGCCGCCGCGGCTCTTACTTAACTTCACTGTTCCTTCGGGTGCGAGCCCCCAGCCTGATATCAAGGCGTCTGACCAGGGAGCGAGTTGAAAATGGTACTCCGACTTGACGATGGTGTAGAAAGCCCAGGTGCGGATAATCTCCTGCGCCTGCGGCCGGCAGGAAAACGGGAAAACCTT
>JBJYWZ010000381.1:0-2488 GCA_046259725.1 Promineifilaceae bacterium (SeqCode)
CTGAGGATGATGCCGTTGTATACACCCTGACCATTTTGCACAACAATGACGGTGAGTCGCAGGTGGTCAATGCCGGCGGCGAGATCACCGATTTCGGCGGTGCGGCGCGCTTCAAAACAGTCGTCGACAATCTGCGCGGCGCGGTCACGCCCAGCGCCACCGAAGGCGTCCTGATGATTTCCTCCGGCGACAATTTCCTTGCCGGACCGGAGTTCAATGCCGGCGTGCAGAACGGGGTGCCGTTCTATGACACAATCGCCATGGAGCTGATCGGCTATGACGCCATCTCTTTCGGTAATCACGACTTTGACTTCGGCCCCGATGTCCTGGCCGACTTCATTGACGGCTATACCACGGTGCCGCAGTACGTCGCCGCCAACCTTGACTTCAGCGGTGAGCCGCGTCTGCAGGCCTACGTCGATTCCGGCGACATCGCCCCCTCAGCCGTTATCACCCAGGCCGGCGTGCAAATCGGCGTCATCGGCCTGGAAACGCCGAATCTGCCCTTTGTCTCCTCACCGCGCAACGTGGTCGTCTCCGACGACCTGGTGAACATCGTGCAGACCGAGGTCGACGCCCTGGAAGGTATGGGCGTGGATATAATCATTCTCGCCGGCCACTTGCAGAGCATCGAGAATGATATCCAGTTGATCAGCGAACTGAGCGGCGTCGACGTGGCCATTGCCGGCGGCGGCGACGAGCTGCTGGCCGACGCCGGTGACATCCTCATTCCCGGCGATGAGGAACTGGTATATGGAGAGTATCCGCAGTTGGCGACTGACAAAGACGGCGTCACCGTGCCCGTCGTCACCACGTCGGGCGAATATCGCTATGTGGGCAAGCTGGTCGTCGGCTTCGATGCCAACGGTGTCGTGGAAATGATCGACGACGCCAACAGCATGCCCGTGCGTGTGGCCACGGGGACGTGCAACGATACGGAGCCCTGTGATGACGCCGTGACGCCCGATCCGACGATGCAGATGCAGGTCGTCGACCCGGTCGTCGCTGCCCTGGGGGATATGGATAACAATGTCATCGGCCAGTCCCTGGTAGATCTGGACGGCCTGCGCAGCAGCGTGCGCGAGGTCGAGAGCAACGAAGGCAATCTGATCGCCGATGCGCAGAAGTGGATGGCCACGGTTCAGGCGCCCTCTTACGGGATGCCCTTCCCGGACGTTGCCCTGCAGAACGGCGGCGGTATTCGCAACAACACGATTATCCCCGCCGGCCCGATCAGCGAGCTGGACACCTTCGACATGGTGCCCTTCGCCAACTTCGTCTCCATCGTGCCCGATATCCCGCGCGAACAGTTTAAGGAGATTATGGAGAACGCGGTGGCCTGCGTGCTTCCGGCGGATCTCGTCGACAATCCTAACTGCGGAACCGGCCGTTTCGCCCAGATTTCCGGCTTTGAATTTGTCTATTCAACGCGTGGAGAGGGCATGATCCAGGATGTAGACGGCAACCTCGTCCGGCCGGGTACGCGGGTGCTGGAGATCGTCCTCGACGACGGCACCATCATCGTTTCTGACGGCGAAGTCCAGCCCGGTGCAAACATCACCGTGGCCACCATTGACTTCCTGGCCAACGGCGGTGACCAATACCCGTTCCGCGGCGCGCCCTACACCAGCATCGGAGCAACCTACCAGCAGGCGCTGGCGCAATACATCGAACTTGGATTGGCCGGCCTGATCAGGTCCTCGGCTTATCCGGAAGGCGGCGAAGGACGCATCACGCGTATCGACTACGCCTTTATTCCGGCAGTGGCCTCGCCGTAAGCGAACCATAACCTCCGCCGCTCTTCTTCCGAGTACCGGAGGCTCTTAAGCCACATCGGCGGGACAGCCAGGGCTTTTCGACTGGCTGTCCCGCCCTTTTCCTATACTGCAAGCTGTTCTTCCGTCACTTCTCGCCTGAGCGGCAATCATTAACGCAAAGCAATCATCGCTTGCCGCGCTGTTTCGCTCGCGTAATATACGGACCCGTAGGCGCAACTTATCGGAATCCGGCATGAGTCCTGAAAATACAGCTCTCAAAGACATTTTTTTCTCCGAAGACTTTGTACTGCACCTGGCCGGCGATCTGGCGGCCGTCTACCCCGACTTTGAGCGCGACGCCTTTCTGGACTGCGCGCTGTCGGAAGGTCTTTCTGACATGGCGCTGAAGGAAAAGATGCACCATGTGACGGTGTGCCTCCATGATGTACTTCCAGAAGAGTACGCCGAGACGCTGCGGCTTTTGCTGGCAGTCGCCCCGAATTACCCCACTTTTGACGGCATGGTCTTTTCAGATTATGTCGGCCGTTACGGCCTGCATGATTGGGATCGCTCGCTGCCGGCTTTGCGCGAGCTGACGCGCTATGTGAGCGCCGAATTCGCCATTCGGCCGTTTTTACGTCACGATCACCGGCGGGCCATGCCTACTCTGTACGAGTGGGCCGCCGACGCCGATCCCGCCGTACGCCGCCTGGCCAGCGAAGGCAGCCGCC
>JBJYWZ010000382.1:0-2421 GCA_046259725.1 Promineifilaceae bacterium (SeqCode)
GCAAGCGGCGGCGTTCTTCTTCGCTAGCCGCCACCAGCCGTTCGCGCGAGCGCTGCAGCTGGCCGGTAAGTTGAAAGGCGTAGACGGCCGCGCCTGCCTGGCGGGCGATGTTGTTCAGCAAGCGTTCTTCCTCGGCCGTAAATGTCTCCCCTTCCGCCCGCGGCGCCACCAGCAGATCACCGATAGTCGCCCCATGATAAGCCAGGCGGTAGGATTGCACCCCCAGCGGCCGGCGGGGGTTGGCCGCAGCCACAGCCAACTGCTGCCGCCCTTCCTCTTCCGTCCCAGTCTCGATAGCCACATAGGGCAGCTTCAGTGTCTCGGCGATTGCCTCCACCAGTGCAGGCAGCGTTTCGCCGGGCACGGCCGTGTTCTCCAGTTGCCGGCTCAGTTCAGTTAGGACGGCCAGCGGATCGTCGCGCTGGCCGTACATTGCGCGGTTCACAAACTTTTGCAAGTGCAGACGCAGGGGATGGATAAGTAGAGCTACGACGCCCGTTGCCACAGCTGCGATCGGTAGATTGACATTAGTCTGCAGCAATAAGCTAAGGGTTCCAACCGTCAGGATGTAAACGGTCAGGATAACGGTCGTCAGGAGACCGGCGACCAGAGTGCGGTTCAACAGTGCGTCCATTCCCCATAACCGGTAGCGTAAAGCTGAAATACCAATAGTGATAGGTATGAGGGCAACCGCGATCAGCGAAATGTGCAGGGAAATGAAGTAAATCCAGGTATCGGATGCGAATAGATCGGTGAGAAGCCATTGGAAAACGGGAATGAGGATAAAGGCGATTAAGGCAGTAATCACCAGGCGTGATTGCTGTTTCTGCAGATGATTGGCCTGGCGCCAGCGATAAGCCTGGCTGCCGATGCCGGCTAAAAAGACGGTGAAGGTGAGGACAACGAAAGCGTACCAAATCCAGTCTCCCTGTAACCTGTCCGCGGCGAACAGCATGGCGAATAAGAGAAGTATGGCCCCGACCAGTCCCCAAGCCAGCCATGTTGGCATGAAACGGCCGTCAGGAAAGAGATAAAAAAGGAGGAAAAAACTGAACCCGAACAAGAAAGGCAAAACCCAATCGATCGCCGGGAAAAGTGATTCTACCGCAGCGGGGACGCGCCAGAAGTCTAGATCGGTGCGAAAGGCGAACAGATAGGACATCATGAGCAGTGTGGCCGATACATACAAGACCATCCAATCGTCTGACTTGCGCCAGGCAATGAATACGGCCGTGATCCAGAAGATGGCCACAACCAACAGGCGCAGCAGCAGGATGTGATTTACGAAAGCGCCATACTCGGGGAAAAAGGTGGCTGCCGCTTCACGCGCCTGCAGGACGGACCATTCGTAGTAATACACATCTCCGACTGCATGGGGTAGGCTGGAGATAAACATGCTGCCGACCAGCAGCAGCACAACAAACCAGCCAGCGCGGACGAGCCACAGGGCGGGACCGTGTAGTCTTTTAGATCGCGCAGAGGAGGGGTATTGTATGGTGGCGTCCATCATCATATTATAACTTAAAGGAAGTAGGTTAGCTTGTTAACTTGTTTGCAGTTTCCGGGAAAAATGTAACGAGATGTCACGCGGCCACGGCCGTCTGCTTTTTACCCAGCAGCCAGACGGCCCCGAGGGCAGTGATCGCCCCGCTGATCAGGCCCAGCGTGCCCAGCGAGAGCCACTCTCGCCCTTCGCCGCCCAGTGCGAAGCCGGCGGAAAAGGCCAGAATGAACGCAATTGTCGTGACCAGCGGCCAGGCGTTCGCTGCCGGTCCGGCCTGCCGCAAAGCCAGCCACTGCCCGAGGCCCACGGACAGGCCGACGGTGAGGCCCATGATGAGGCCGGCGAGACTATCCGGCACCGTTTCCGGTTCAAACAGAATCAGGAAGATGCCGAAGCCGAGAGCCGCGCCAATGGTCCCGGCAGCCGCGCTGTAGCCGATCCATTTCCTGGCGTCTACGCCGCGGCTTTGCATAAGCAATGCTGTGCCGACGCTGGCGCCAAGGGCGAAGAGCGCTCCGAATAAAGAACCGGCGGCTATCCAGGCGGCCGTTTCTCCGGCAATACCTTCAATCGCTTCGCCGACCGTCCACATCGAGAAGAAGGCGGCCATGCCAAAGATGGTCAAACCAATAGCGCAGGTGATTAAGTACTGAATTCCAAATGACCAATCATACTGTTTTTCGTTCATCTGAGACCTCCAATTATAGGTTGATTTGATATGCTTACTTTAGCGCGCCCTGTGTCCCGCTGTCATGGGCCGGGTGTCCCGATCCGCCCGGGAAATTGGCTGCTGCCGGACCGCGGACATTCTTTCCCGCACCGGGCGCAAATTGAAGCATGCGCCGCAAGATGAGGGGCACAGGTTTTCATGCCCTTGCGCGCAGTGCTCGACACAGCCGTCAGCCAGTTTACGATAT
>JBJYWZ010000383.1:0-3787 GCA_046259725.1 Promineifilaceae bacterium (SeqCode)
GGCGCGAGGCTGCTGCCTGGCCTGGCGGTAAAGTTCTGCTTCCCGGTAGCGCTGCTGCGTCTTCTGGCGAGTAAATTGTTTGTTCCACTCATAGTTGCCGTTCATCTCACCAAACTCCTTTGCTGATTGTTCTGCTCCTATCAAAGCAGAATTGAGGCCTGTTGGGGTGCACCTTAGGGGTACATTTTTCGTGTACAATTGCCGGTACAGCCGCTTTGGAGGTGTGCGAGTAAGTGAATGAGCGTAGTTACTCATTTGGCGATTGGTTGAAGCACCGGCGAAAGAGCCGCGGGATTACCCAAAAAGAGCTGGCGTCACGTGCTTTCTGCTCGCCGGAAACCATCAAGAAAATCGAGGCGGACCAGCGGCGTCCGTCGCGGGCGCTGGCCGAATCTTTGGCCGCCGCACTCGGCTGGCCGGGTGAGCAGTTAGAAATCTTTGTTGAATGCGCCCGCGGCCAGCGGCCGGTCGATTATTTGTGGCGTCAAAAACCAAACGGTAAGAGCGGGGAAGCCCCCAATTCCACTTCAGCGGCCCAAAGCGCATCCCTGCCTGTTTTCGCGGCGCCTCTCATCGGCCGGGAACATGAATTGGAACTGCTGCAGCGCCTCCTGGCCGAGGCGTGGCTGGTCACTATCGTTGGTCTGGGGGGATCGGGCAAGACGCACCTGGCAGCCGCGACGGCCGCGGCGCAGCAGCAGTCCGGCCAGGCGGCGGTTTTTGTTTCGCTGGCCAGCGTAAGCCGGGAAGACAATTTAGCCGCAGTCGTTATCGAAGCCCTGGGTTTACGTCCGGCAAGCGGTACAGACCCGGCGACCCAGCTACTCTCCTATTTGCGACAAAAACGGCTGCTGCTTGTACTGGATAACTTTGAGCATTTGCTGGACGGCGGCGGCCTGCTGGTACAGATCCATCAGACTGCGCCGGATGTGTCCATCCTGGCGACCTCGCGCCTGCCCCTGAATCTGCCGGGCGAGCAGCTGCTGCCCCTGCGCGGTCTGTCCTACCCACGCGACCAGGGAGAATTTCTGCGCCTGAGCGGCGCAGGCCGGACAACCAGCTATCCCGCCGCAGAACTCTTTCTGACCCGGGCACGGCGCGTGATACCTGATTACGCGGCCAGCGATGATGAAGTTCTGCTGAAATTGTGCCGGATCTGCGATGGGCTGCCGCTGGCCCTGGAAATGGCTGCGGCCTGGATAGACAGCCTGACACTCGCCGAACTGGTGCACGAGCTGGAAGAAAGTCTTGATCTTCTGGCGCGGAAGGAACCGGTAAAGAGAGACCGTCAACACAGCGTGCGCGCCGTGTTTGACGCCACCTGGGAGTTACTGCGCCCAACTGAGCAGGCAGCCTTCGCCCGGCTGACCGTTTTTAGCGGAGGATTTACGCGGGAGGCGGCGCTGGCAGTCGCCGAGACGCCGTTTGCGCAGCTTGCGAATCTGCTAGGCCGGCACCTGGTGCAGCTTGAGCGCAAGAACGGCCGTTACGACCTTCATGAGCTGCTGCGGCAGTATGGCCAGGAGAAGTTGGCCGCCGAACCGGACGTGGAGAAAGCCGTGCGCCGCCGCCATGGCCGCTATTTTTGCCAATTCCTGGTTCGCAAAGACGCAGATCTCAAAAGCGCAAAGCAAAAGGAAACCCTGGCGGAAATGCAGATGGAACGGGCCAACATCTGGAAAGCGTGGCAGTGGGCTGCTCATCACCCGCAGAAGATAGAGCTGCTGGAAACCGTGTTGGCGCTGGGTAATGCCTGTCAGCTGGGCAACTGGATTGAAGATGGCTTTGATCTCATTCCGCGGTCCATCGAAACCCTGGCCCCGTTTCGCGACCAGCCGCAGGTTTTGCCCGCGCTGCTTTGCCTGTCTGTATGGCGCAGCCAGTTTGCCCTCTGGTTGGGCAGGCAGCCAGAAGCGCTTCTCAGGGATGCGCGCAAGCTGGCGGACGAGCTCCCGCCTTCGCCCGGCGTGCGCCCGGCCCTGGCCCTCTATCACCTCGTGGCCGCAGAAATATTCCTGGATACGGGGGATAGAGAGAATGCTCGCCGGCATGCCGAACAGGCCCTGGCACTTTACGAAAGTCTGGATGACAACTGGGGAGAGGCGAATGCCCTGAACCGGCTGGGGACTGTTTGCTGGAACGTGGGCGCTTACGCAGAAGCCCGCACCTATTTTGAAGATAGCCTCGCTTTGCACCGCCGGCTTGGCGACGGCTGGGGCCTGGCGGTTTCTCTCGACCGGCTGGGATTGGTACTGATAACTCAAGGTGAACTAGATTTAAGCAGCCACTATCTGACCCAGGCGGTTGAATCGTTTGAGAAGCTCGGCGATCGCGCCGGCTACGCGGACGCTTCGGAGAATTTGGGATCACTGTGGTTGGAAATGGGCCGGTTCACGAACGCGCACAGGCAGTATCTCGAGGTTGCGGCGCTTTATGATGAGCTGGGGATACGCCACCTCGGCTATACCATTCTCAAAGCGTTACTGGCCTACACAAGCGTGCATGCCGGCGCCTATGAGCGTGCGGACGCGGAAGGAAAATCGGCCGCCAATCTCAGCCGCGAATTAGGCCATATACGCAGCGAGGGGGTGGCCCTGCTCGCTCTTGGGATGTCTGACCTGGCCCTGGGCAACGACGCGGCAGCGGACGCGCACTTGGAGAGAGCGACCAAATATCTGAGAGAGATTAAGCAAGCCGAAGAGCTGGCGCAAGCCCTGGGCGTCCAGGGCCTGGCCGCCTATCGCCAGGGTCAACCAGATCTTGCCAAAGAGCTTGTTTTTTCTGCGCTGGAGATGGTGGTTGGCAGGCGCGGTCTGGCTTCTTCGCCGAGCTATCCTCTGGCGGTTTGGGCTTTAATACTGACTGGAGAAGGAGAAAAAGACGACGCCGAGGCGATTTACCGCCTGGCAGTGGCGGAGCCTCTGGCGGCAGCTAGCCAGTGGTTTGCGGATATGTTCGGGCATGCTTTCTCTGATGTGCGCCTGCCTGGCATTTTGCCCCCGGAAGAAAGATGGGCGGCCATTGAGCAGCTGGTTCAAACCACCAAGTAAAAGGAAAGGCGAGCGCATGAGGGCTTGAGCTACAACCGCCAAACGCTCGCCGGGTTTTGGATCATCCCCTGGCTCATTTCAGGGGTGCAAACTGAACGTCACCCCTGTAGTTGTCCTCGCCGCGCGTCCACTCACAGTACAGCGAGGGGATTTTCTGGTCCGGCAGCTCAAAGAGAAGGATCCACTCACCGTCGACTTCCTTTTCCACCTTGATGGGTCCTGGGGCAACGGTCGTGCCCCCGGGGTTGAACCAGGGGGATAGGCCAACGGTGTAAAGCAGGTCGTAATCATGGTCTTCCCCCGCGCAGTCGACATCGACGATCATGTCGCGATGGGGATTGTTTGGTCCGGGATCGGCTGCAGCAACCCCGACGCTCAAAACAAAACTGAGAAAAAAGATGATAGGCACCAACCGTTTCATGACTTACTCCTTCTATGAATTGTTTACCCTGTAACGGAATCTACCGCTTATTAAATCAGAAAGAAGATGCGCCCAGGTACCTACGAGGGGTACAGATTGGTGTACAAAAGGCCGCGACCCGGTCCGCCGGGTAACTGTTCCGCCTCATGTCCCGGGCACTGTTCCCTGGCGGCGGGAGGATTTCCCGATTGAAATGAGGCAGATGCCTCATGACGGCCGATGCCGGATTTTGTATGGTATACAGGCAATTTTCTATTGGGTTTTAATAACGGCCGTTCACATTCAGGGAGAAGCAATGGTTAACGAGAAAGAGGCA
>JBJYWZ010000384.1:0-32154 GCA_046259725.1 Promineifilaceae bacterium (SeqCode)
AGAAAGAAGAGAAAAAATAGAGGCATTTTTTCTTACGAATAACAAACACGCTAACACTTACTTGGTGAAGCTATCCGCGCCGGCTCAGCTGCTCGAAGTGGGTGAAACCGGATAGTCCCACCTGATTACAGTATAGCGTATTATGAGGCACTTTTGAATAGCCAGAGTCTGGCTGACCTGGATTAAGTTGTCTTTTTATGGACTTTTCGGCTGCTGCTATATCCCCGGGAGTTCGCCTGTGCCCGATTATTTATGGAATGAATCAGGCTACCTGCACACCTCGCCAGAAGGCGACACGGTCTTTGATATGGCCCGCCGCTTCCGAGGGCCGGGGATAATACCAGGCCGCGTCACGATTTTGTTCGCCATTTACTTCAATCGTATAGTAGCTGGCAACCCCCTTCCAGGGGCAGGTCGTTTGTGTCCGGCTGTCTGTGAAATAATCCCAGTTCACCGCTTCGGGAGGGAAATAATGATTGCCCTCCACGATCACTGTCTCGTCACTTTCCGCTAAAACCACACCATTCCATACTGCCCTGGTCATTTTATCAAATCTCCTTCTGTACTCAGTCTAACACTCGCTTACATTGACGGGTATCGACAAAGCCAGCCCGCCTTCGGATGTTTCCTTGTATTTGTCATTCATGTCCTGAGCCGTTTGCCACATCGTTTTTATCACCGCGTCCAGAGAAACCTTGGCGTCCTGCGGCGAACTTTGCAGAGCCAGGCTGACGGCCGTTATCGCCTTCATCGCGCCCATGGCATTGCGCTCGATGCAGGGTACCTGCACCAGGCCGCCAACCGGATCGCAGGTCAGGCCCAGGTGATGTTCCATTGCGATCTCGGCCGCCATCAAAGATTGGGCCACCGTGCCGCCGAAACATTCGCACAGAGCTGCGGCGGCCATCGCCGAGGAGACGCCGATTTCCGCCTGGCAGCCGCCCATCGCCGCTGATATAGTGGCTCCCTTCTTAAACAAGGCACCAATTTCCCCGGCAACCAGCAGAAAGCGGATGATGTCCTCATCGCCGGCGGCGTAGAAACAGACATAGTACATCAGCACGGCGGGAATAACGCCGGCCGCGCCATTGGTCGGCGCGGTGACAACACGGCCGTAGGAGGCATTTTCTTCATTGACGGCCAGGGCGAAACTGCTGACCCAGCGTACAATGCGCTGGAAGCTGTAGCGATCTTTCTGGATGCACCTAATCCATTGAAAGTGGTTCTCGTAGCAATCACTTTCATCGAACAGCGAGCGGTACATTTTAGCGGCGCGCCGCTGCACGTTGAGACCACCGGGCAGAAAACCTTCGGTGTGGCACCCCCTGTAGACAGACTGGGCCATCGTGTCCCAGAGACGCAGCAAGTCCGCTCGAATCTCACTTTCAGTGCGCCACTGCTTCTCATTCTCGAGCACCATCTGGGCGATGGCGAAATCTTCTTCCGTGCAGTGGCCAAGCACATCGTCGCCGCACTCCACCGGAAAAGGCGGCTCGACGAATGATTGCTCCAACTCCTCACCCTCTTCCACGACAAAACCACCGCCAACGGAGTAATAAGTGGCTGTAAAAATACCTGCGCTGCCGCAGTCGGCCGTAAAGCGCATGCCATTTGGATGGTAGGGCAGAGTCCTGTCATAATGGAAAATCAGATCGTTGGGAACATGGAAGGGAATACGCTTTTCCTGCAGCAGCCAGATCTCACCCTGCGTGCGGATGCGCTGCGCCTTATCAGCAATCAGCGCCGTATCGCAGGTTACCGGGTCTTCGCCGCGCAAACCCATCATAATCGCTACATCGGACCCGTGTCCCAGGCCGGTCTTGGCCAGTGAGCCGAACAGTTCCACTCTTATGCCTTCAATGGCGCTGAAAGTGCCGTCTGCACATCGCTCCTCGAGAAAACGCTGCGCGGCGCGCCAGGGGCCCATCGTGTGCGAACTGGACGGCCCGACGCCTATCTTCATCATGTCGAAAACGCTCAAATACTGCATTTGCTTTGCCATCACCCTCAAAAAGGGACAGCGCGCCTTCAGAAAAAATGAACCTTCAAGCGGTAGAGGCGGCAATCATGATAAACTTGCACCCTCTTTGACGCAGTGTCCGGGGATGATCTTACAACAATTTGACAGGTAGATAGTAAAAATCATGGGATTATTTGGTTTCTTAAAGAAAGACAAGGGCGAACCACGCAGCGGGGTCGTGATTGATGTGACTGACTCGACCTTCAAACGCCAGGTGATCCAGCGTTCGCACAAAATGCCGGTGCTGGTTGATTTCTGGGCCACATGGTGCCGTCCCTGCCAGGTCCTGGGACCCATCCTCGAGGACCTGGCGCTGGAGCCACAAAGCAAATTTACGCTGGCCAAGCTGAATACGGAATACAACCAGCAGACGGCGCGGCAGCAGCAAATACAGAGTATTCCGGCGGTAAAGATGTTTCGCAATGGCCAGGTTGTGGATGACTTTACGGGTGCGCGGCCGGGCGGGCTGGTAAAGCGTTTCGTCAATAAAAGCCTGGAAAAATCGCTCCCGGCGCCTAAAATCAGCGGCAGCTCCGACCCCGGACAGCGGTTGGTGCAGGCGCGCCGCCACCTGGCCAAGGGACGGGGCTTTGAAGCTTATGTCCTGCTGGATAACTTTCCCGAGGGAGCGGAGCAAGCAGAAGCGCAGAGGCTGCTGCCCGTAGCTTCACTTCTGTTTGACATGGACCTCGGCGACCTACCGGCTGGCAAATACGAGGCGCTGGCGGAGGCTTTGCGCAAACGCAAGTATGATACAGCAGTGACAGAGCTGGCGGCTCTTGAAGTGAGCGACAAGGACGAGGTTGATGTGGAAGCGTTGGAACTGGGAATTGCGGCGCTGAAGGACAGCCGTTAGCTGCTGACAACTACTCCCCTGACTCATCAACAACGCCGCGAAAAGATTCAAGACATCGGCATGAACATCACGCTGACAGTATCGCTGGAAACGCCCGCGCGAGGACCGACCAGGACAGCGATTCCCTTACCACCCTAGCTATCGCAGCAGAGGCGAAGAACTTCATCGGCCGTTCCAGGGTCAACGGCACAAACGCGAATACCAAGTCGAGTGAACTCTCGCGCGCACTGGTCTGTGAACGCCAACAACCCTGCTCTACTGGCGGCAAAGGCAGCAAGGCCAGTCTGGGGTGCATCATCGTCGCTTGCGGCTCCGACGTTGATGATAATACCGCCTCGCTCCTGATTTTCGTCGGCCATCACCCGCCCAACAAGCTGGCACATGAAGAAAGCCCCCTTGAGGTTGACGTCCAGGCAGCGCTGCCAGGCCCATTCGTCCATCTTTAAGATGGGCGCCCTGGGCCGCACCTGCGCGTTGTTGACCAGGATATCGATGCGCCCCCACTGCTCGCGCGTGCTTTCAATCAGGTTGACACATTGAAAACGATTGGCGATATCGGCCGTGATCGCCAGGGCTTCATATCCTTCTTCGCGAATCTGCACGGCGATCCGTTCGGCACGATCGGGATTAATATCATTCACAATCACGCGCGCTCCGGCACCGGCCAGGATACGCGCGATAATGGACCCGATCTCTCCCCCGGCCCCGGTGACAATGGCTACTTTGTTCTCCAGCGTCCTATTCATAAGGTCCGGAGTATAACGAAAAAATCAGGGAGCGGCTTCCGCAAGCTGGTTGTCCAGGGCCGCGGCGAACTGATCGAACGGCAGGGCGCCGGCAAAAATGAGGCCGTTGGCGTCAAAGGTAGGCTGGCCGAAGACGCCGCGGTCGCGGCGGATGTTGTCCAGGGCCATCACCCCGGCCAATGTCTCAGGGCTGTCATAGCAGGCTTCAAACGTCGCCTGATCAAGGTCCAGGCTGACGGCCATATTGACAAAGTAATCGCGCGTGGCCGACCATAATTCATTCTGCTTCTCAAACAGCATATTGTGCATCTGCCAGAATTGATCAGGATCTTGTGCGCCGGCACAATGCGCGGCCACGGTACTGTAGACGCTGGGATTGCCGTGATTCAGCACCGGCCAGAATACGACTTTGACCCGGCCGTCCTCAACGTAAGTCTCGATCACCTGCGGTTCGGTGCCTAACACGTAGGCACGGCAGGTGGGTCATAAGAAGTCTGAATAATCGAACAGGGTAACAGGCGCATCGGGGTTGCCGTAGAAAAAAGCCCCTTCGGCCGTTTGCCCGCTGATCACCTGAGAAAGGCCGGGGTCTTCAACCGCGGATTCTATTACCGTGGTCGGAACAGGCTCGTTGACGGGTTCGGCCGTCGGAGGCTGCTGTGCCGTTTCTCCAATCGTTTCGAAAGTTGGCGTTGCCGTTGGAAATTGTATTGGCGGAACAGCGGTGTCTGTTGGCAGGGGCACGGCCGTTTCCGATGGCGGCGAGTCCGTGGCCTCTACTGGCGGCATAATAACGTCTTCAGCGGGCTCGACAGGCTCCTGGACAGTACAGGAAGCAAGAAGTGGAACCAGTAACAAGAGGACAAGATAGATCAGGCGTTTCACATTAAGGATTATAGTCTTCCGGGTGGGCATCTGCGTATGGCGGTTTACAAAGTACTCAAGTTGATTCGATTATGCTTGCGATTGTGAGAGGGCTATGCGGCCGGCTTCTGCCCGACATGGACGGCAATTGTGCCGAACATGAACAGCTTGTAATCGACGGCTTCAAACCCGACCTGGCGCATGACGGCAGCCAGGGAATGAGGATCGCGGAACTGCTGCGTGCTGTCCGGCAGGTAGCGATAAGCGTCTGCATCTCCGGCCACCAGACGGCCCAGCGTAGGGATGACGAAATTGAGATGGATGAGAATAAATGGCCGTAACAAATTGCGTTTCGGCGGACTGGACTCCAGTACAACGACCCGCCCACCCGGTTTTAGCACGCGCATCTGTTCGGAAAATGCTTTATGTACATCGATCACATTGCGCATCAAAAACCCGGATGTAACGGCGTCGAAATAATCGTCAGGAAAAGGCAGCGCCAATGTGTCCGCGCCGACCCAGCGAATGGCGCGGCGCACGGGGATTTGCCTGCCCACCTGCATCATCTCCACCGTAAAATCGCCGCCTACCGCCTGTAGACCGGGCACCAGGGCCAGCCCCTCTAAAGCAATTTCCCCCGTACCGGTGGCGATATCCAGCAGGCGGCCATCCAGCGGAAGCTGCGCCTGATGAATGACATAGCGCCGCCAGGTCACATCCTGCCCGGCGGTCATCAGGCGGTTCATCAAATCGTAGTTGCCGGCAATACGCGCAAACATGTCTTGCACGTACAGAGCGCGTTCCTGTCCTTCTAAATGGGCCATTGAAAATAACTCAGTGTTTTGTGTTCGGAAGGGATTGCGCACGCCGGTCTCGCTGTAACTAGGCGGACGACTGCTCGCCTTCACTGACGGTGGTTTCTTCTTCGCCTTGAGCGGGATAAACAATGCGTGCTTTGCTGGTGCCGGTCGGCGGGCCGATGATGCCCTGCTCCTCCATCGCTTCGATTATGCGCGCCGCACGTGTGTAGCCGATGCGGAAACGACGCTGCAGGAGCGATGTGGAAGCCTTGTTCAACTTGCGTACCAGGGCAATTGCTTCCGGCATCAACTCATCAACATATTCCGGTTTCTGCGCTTCCTCTTGCAGCGCTTCCCACAGGGGCTGCTGCGGCGGCAGCTCGGCCGGTTTCTCGCTTTTTGTTTTGCTCGACGCGCTGTTTGCGCTCCTGGACTCTGTCGTCGTTTTGCCGGACGCCGGTTTTGGTTCGGCCGTTTGCTTGCTCTTCGCCGCGCTCGCTCCCGCGCCGTTCGCTGTTCTGTTCGCGGTCTCGGCCGTTTGCGGAGGCGTAGGAGGCGGCATCTGTGTCCGCGCCGGCGCCGCCTTGGGCTGCGCCATTGCAGGCGTCGTGTCTTTCGAGGGCGATGCCGGCTGCTGCGCCCTGGGCTGCGCCGCTTCCGTGGTAATCAAATTTTGGCGCCGCGCCGTCTGCCAGTAAGTGATCAAACGACCCAATTCATTATCACTGGTGAAACAACCCTGCAAACGCAGCGGGGCGGGTGCGTCCGGCTTCTGGAAAAGCATATCGCCCTGGCCCAGGAGACGTTCCGCACCGGTAGCATCGAGGATGACGCGGCTGTCGGTGCCGGAAGCAACGGCAAAAGCGATGCGTGCCGGGAAATTGGCTTTGATCAGACCTGTGACAACGTCAACAGATGGCCGCTGGGTAGCGATCACCATGTGGATCCCGGTAGCACGCGCCATCTGCGCCAGGCGCGTCACGGACCGTTCCGTATCCTCCGGGGCTAACATCATCAGGTCGGCCAGCTCGTCGATAATAATGACAATGTAAGGCATCTTCTGGCTGTCGCGGCGGCGGCTGATCTTTTTGTTGTACTCGTCAATGTGGCGTGCGCCAACGGCCGCGAAGGCCTCATAGCGACGATCCATCTCACGCAGCGCCCACTGCAGGGTGCTGATCACGCGATCCATTTCCACCACAACCGGCGCGGCCAGATGGGGGATGCCGTTGTAGCCCGTCAGCTCCACGCGCTTGGGATCGATCATAACCAATTTTAAATCGTCAGGCGTATTCTTCAGCAGCAGACAGGCGATGATACTGTTGACACAAACCGATTTACCGGAGCCGGTCGTACCGGCGATGAGGAGATGGGGCATCGAGGCCAGGTCAGCGACGATGGATTCGCCGGAGACATTCTGGCCCAGGCCCAGTCCAAGCGTACCCTTAATACGGCCGAAGGAGGGCGATTCGATGACATCGCGCAACGAGACGAGCGTCTTGGATGGATTGGGCACTTCAATGCCCACGTAGCTCTTGCCCGGAACCGGTGCCTGGATACGGATTGATTTGGCAGCCAGGGCCAACGCCAGATCATCGGCCAGGCTGGCGATCTTGCCCACCTTGACCTTGGTCTGACGGCCGTTGCGCATCTGGATGTAGTTTGGTTCCACGCCAAATTGAGTCACTGTGGGCCCCTGGTTGATCTCCACAACCGTTG
This sequence comes from Promineifilaceae bacterium (SeqCode), assembly GCA_046259725.1. Taxonomy (GTDB): domain Bacteria; phylum Chloroflexota; class Anaerolineae; order Promineifilales; family Promineifilaceae; genus JAACFF01. The sequence continues at coordinate 7,006 of JBJYWZ010000384.1, forward strand.
CGGGCGCGCCGAAACTTTCCAGCGTATGTTCGATGATCTCCACCTGCTCGCGGATAACGGCGCTGTTCACGTCCGTATCAGTGCCAGATTCCAAGATATCCGACACAACAGGCAGCGTCCAGGTCATGGCCGCGCCTGCCGATGAGGACGCATCTCCTGCAGCCACAGCCGGCGAAGTTTCACGCACGGGCGCGCCCGTCGGCTTGGCATTTTTTTCTTTCTTGCTGCCGCGCAGCCGGATGCGTGCGCTCTTCTTCGTTGTCGTTGTCTTCTGTTCCTGTTGTTTCGAAACCGGCTTCGTTTCTTTTTCGTCCGGCACCAGCTTCAACTGCACCGCCTGCGGCGCCGGCTCACGTCCGGGGTTCATGCGAATATCAGGTCGCGGCGCTTCGGTCTGCTCCGCGTCGGTCGCGAGCAAAGCCTTCAAATAACGGCCCATGTCGTGGCGATTAATGCCGGAAACAAGAACAGCACCGACAGCACCCAAGACAACCAGTACAAATATCGTGCCGATACTGCCTACCGAAGTCGTCAACGCGGTCGCCGCGAGGCCGCCAAAGTACCCACCCCCTTCCTGCGCCCGGGCCACTTCCCAATAGTCGGCAAAAGCCTGATTGCGCATGAAGGCGACCATCGAGGCGAATGTGACAAAGACTACGAGCAGGATGCCTGCGCCTATGAGGCGGTATACAGGCATGTTTGGTGGCTGCTCCATGCCCCATAGAACGAGGTAAAGGCCAACGGAGGCGGCGATCAGCGGAACCAGGTAGGCGGCCCAACCGAAGGCCTGGCCCATCATATCTGACAACCAGGTGGTGAGCTGTCCCTGGCTGGGCGCGAAAAGACTGAGGGCCAGAATAGCCGCCGCGAAGATGATGGCGACGCCGGCAATTAACGCCTTCTGCGAGGTCGCCATGCCGGAATCGGCCGTTTTGCGTCCCGTCGAGCGTTTTTTGCTGGAAGCGCTGCTCCGCTTTCGCGAGCTGCTTGTTGTGCGCTTTGTATTACTACCGGTGCTCTTGCGTGCCATAGCTCAAATGTTCCTGACGAGCGCATTATAACATGATTATGGAAAGCTGTCAGGCGTCGTGATAAGATAACACGAATCAGATTGGTCATTCCTGTGTGACCTATCGCCAATCCGGCCTTTCTGATAAGATGGTTTCTTGTCTGAGAAGATAAGGCCGAGCGAGAAACAGCCAACCTGGAAAGAAAAAATGCTTTTATTGTTTCTATTCTTTTATGTACACGTCATTTGGCCTCATATGATTGCGGCCAACAGGAAATGAGGTTCCCTACAACAGTAGTGTAATGCTAACAAGACGAAAGAGTGATCTCCCTTTTCTGGAATTTGAAAGCCTGCCCAACGGCAGCGATTTACAACACGCCGTTTTCACGCGCCAGGGCGGCGTCAGCCCGGTGCCTTTTGATTCGCTCAACCTGAGCGTATCAGTACCCGACGATAAGGCGCGCGTATACACTAACCGCAGGCGAGCTTATGGTCTATACGGCCGTGACACGGACAGCGTTGTTCACGCCCACCTGGTACATGGCGCAGACGTGGCGCGGGTTTCACATATGGATTACGGCACCTGGATTCCGCACACCGACGGCATTTTCACCGACGAGCCCGGCTGTGCGCTGACGATGAACTACGCGGACTGCACACCCATTTTCCTTTTTGATCCGCAGCACCGGGCGATCGGCCTGGGCCATGCGGGCTGGTTGGGCACAGTGCACGATCTCCCAGGCGCTCTGGTGCGCGGGATGGTTGAGGCATTCGGCAGCGATCCGGCGCAGTTAGTGGCCGGCGTGGGCCCTTGCATCGGGCCTTGCTGTTATGAAGTTGGCGAGCCGGTTATCAGCAAGGTGCTGGACGCATTTGAAGATGGGGATTCACTGCTGCTGGCCCAGCATAACGGTGGAGGCCCCCATTTTGATCTGCCGGAAGCGAACCGGCGCAATCTCGCTCGGGCTGGGGTCAAGTCGATTGAACTGTCTGGTCTCTGTACCGCCTGCCGCACCGACCTCTTTTTTTCACACCGCGCGGAGAAGGGCAAAACCGGCCGTTTCGGGACGATTCTGATCTTGCCGGAATCCTAGTTGCTCACTTAATGTCACCAATTCAATAAAGCTGCATCTAATAATCTGGCAGGAAATAACGCTGCCTTCTATTTGTATGTCTATTTGAAAAGGAGTAAACACGCCTTATGCCCATGTACACCTTCGTCTGTAATGACTGTGAGCAGCCCTTTGAACGGAAACTACGTATGTCACAATCAGGCGAAACGCAGGAGTGTCCCGCTTGTGGCAGTATGGAGACGCGAAAATCCATTGGCTCTGTGGCCATTGGTGGGACCAATCGCCCAACAACACGCACGGCAAGCACGCAGCCAATCCGCAGCCCATTCACCTGAGCAGGCGGCTGCTAAGCAAGCAGGTTGCTTGCAATTAATTAACCCACGAATAAAGCGATAAAAATGAAGAGTATCCAGCCGATGCTGGCGTAGATGGCTATCCAGCCCAGCACACGGCCTATGCTTGCTTGTGTGCGGCCCGGCCGGTCGAATAACGCATCCAGGTTTTGATACCAGGACGCCTGTTGAGACTGGGTGATGGCCCGGTAGCCAAAAAACAGGGCTGGCAAAACACCCAGGAGGGCGCTGAGCGCCAGGCGCAGCGGGGTGAGAGTTTGGTCTAATTTCTCCAGGAACGAGAGAGAAGCATCTGCTCCATTCAGAATCAGCGGCAGAATCAGTATCAGGAAAGGTATCAGGATGGCCAGGAAAGCGATAATTCCGTCACGCAAACTGGTATCTGAGGCGCTACGCGCTGAATTTTGCAGATCCGGCTGGATCGCCTCCAACGTAATCGGCCGTCCGCAGGAACTGCAGTATTTGCTGCCGCGCATCACGGTCGCTGAACAGGCCTGGCATACTTCCAGGTAAGCGGTACGATCGGCGAAAACAACGGGGTCAACTTTTAGCTCGATCACCTTGTCCTGGAAGTTTTTAACGAGCACACCCGGGTTCTCGGGAATAGGTATAGAAGACGTGGCGGTTTCCTCGCCGGCAGGAATAAGCTCATTGCCCTGGGCATCGACCACGGCCGGCAGCGTCTCTTCGCTGACGCTCTGGCCTGGTAGAATGGAGCGCGCCTTGTTGACCAGCTCGCGGCGGCGGGCCTCTCCTTCGCGCTGGCGTGTGATATCAACCCACTGGATCGTCGCGTCAGCCTGAACGCGGCCCGCGCCGTCGGTGACATAGGCCGAAATCTGCGACAGGAGCTCCTGCGCTTTCTGCGCGTCCGGAGCCTCCACCTCCAGGATCGACGTCTCGTCAAAGCGTCGTACTTTGACAATGACCTCTTGTTTGGACATACCCAGCCATTTGGATACGGTGGCGACGATGACACCGGTTTCTTCGTTATAGATCTGTAGTTTGGCATTGAGATTGGCCAGCGCGAAAAGCGCGCTGCGCATCACAACTTCTGAAGAGACCGGAAACGGCCGTTTTTCCTTTATCGTCATTTACTTTTCCTGGATAAATATACTGTACGCTAAAGTCTACCATAACTATGCTCGCAGCAATGCGGCATACCAGTTTATTAACGATCCCTGCACGCACGATTCCCTTCATTAGCCTATCTTGACCATTTCGGGGAGGGCGGGTACATTCAGTGAGTTCGTAGAGGCTGTCATCGCTGGGTGACAGTCTCTTTCATGAATAGCGCCGTAAAGTCCGTTATCTAGGCGAAAAAGGCGCGGGATACAGGTGGGAAACCTGATGGGATTTATTGAGCAAATTATCGACTTTTTCTTACATCTGGACGTCTATCTGGACCAGATCATCCAGAATTTCGGCATCTGGACGTACCTGATCTTATTTGTGGTCATATTCGCTGAAACCGGTCTGGTTGTCACCCCGTTCCTTCCGGGCGATTCCCTGCTCTTTGCTGCCGGGACATTCGCGGCCCTGGGCTCTCTCAATGTTTTCGTGCTGTGGCTGGTGATGTTCGCGGCGGCCGTATTGGGCGATACAGTCAATTACTGGGTGGGCAACAAGATTGGCCCGCGCGTTTTCGAACAGGATTATCGCTTTCTGAAGCGCGAGTACCTGGAACAGACGCAGCAGTTTTACGAAAAGCACGGCGGCAAAACCATCATCCTGGCCCGCTTTGTGCCTATTGTGCGCACTTTCGCGCCTTTTGTCGCCGGCGTAGGGACCATGCACTATACACGCTTCCTGATGTTCAATGTCATTGGCGCTTTTTTGTGGACCTCCCTATTTGTCTTTATGGGCTATTTCTTTGGCAACATCCCCTTCGTTAAAGCGAACTTCGAACTGGCTATCGTGGGTATTATCGCTATTTCAGTGGTACCGATGATCTACGAGTGGTTAAAGCACCGCAACAAGAATACAAGTGAAAAAGTAGAAAGCGAGACGATTGCCCCATAACCGATCATTTCAGGCTATCTACCACTTTTTAGCATTCAGGCCGGCTTTATTCTTCACTTTGCCATTTCGACGTAAGTTAATTGAACAGCCGCGCCGGTAACTATATAATTACCTTCTCAGAGCTTATGGAGCTTCATAGGCAGTGGGAATCCTGTTATCTGGAGATATAGTGATGTCGAAACCCGGCCGAAACGATCCCTGCTACTGCGGCAGCGGCAAAAAGTATAAACAGTGCCACCTGAGAATTGACGAAGAGAAAGAACGTGAGCAGCGCGAGCAGACCGACGCCGCCCGCTATCTGCGCCTGGAGCTCCCCCGCTATGCTCGTGAGGAGCGCTTTGCCTCAGATTTCGATAAAGCGCTGGCCCACTACTGGAACAGCTATTACGATGAAACAAATGCCGGCCAGATGAGCGAATTTGAGGCGCTGCGCTTTCTCGATTGGTTCGTCTTCGACTATACACTGGAAGATGGCTCGCGCATTATCGACCAATATGCCGATGAGTTTGGCGACTCACTGACGCCGGTACAGCTTTCGCTCTTACATAGCTGGCAGGAAGCGCCTCCCGCAGGCGCTTTTGAATTGACCGGTTACGATGGCCAGGTTCTTGAACTTCGCGATGTTTTCAGCGACGAGACGTTCACGGTTTTCGAAGCCGGCGGCCGAGGCAATGTAGATATTGGTGAAGTGATTCTGTGCCGACTGGTGCCGGTCTTTGACAAAACGGAGTTCAGCACTGTCGCCGCATATTTACCAGATAATGAGAGCGAGGGTCTGGCTGACTACATAACGGCGGCCATGGAAAGCGCCGGAATAGATCAAAATACGGCCGAATTCGTTAAAGCGAACAACTATCTGCTCATCCATTACGCGCTGCAAAAAGCCGAAGAAGCAGGCCGGCCTCCGGTCGCTCGCCTCGATAAGCATCGTACCGATCCGCCCATCCAGGGCGGGCATGATTATGATGCCGATAAAGAACGCGTGCACCGCCAGCGCAACTACGGCAGTACCAGTCCACATATGGCGCAGACGCGGCGCAAAGCTGTTTAGCCATGAGCACGCTGCGTGTGGCGCCTCAGAGGAAACCCCTCACCGGGCGCATCTCCGTACCTGGAGACAAATCAATCAGCCACCGCGCCATTCTCATGGGCGCTATCGCTGATGGCGTCTCGACTGTTCGCAACTGGCTGCCGGCGGGCGACACTCTGGCCACGCTGGAAGTCGCACGTTCCCTGGGCGTGTCCGTCGAAATCGACAAGAAGGAATCATGGGCCTGGGATCTACGCATCGCAGGGCTGGGCCTGCACGGGCTGATCGCGCCAGACGGCGCGTTGAACTGCAGGAACGCGGGAACGGCCATGCGCCTGCTGGCCGGCATGATGGCCGGGCAATCATTCCCGGTCATTATCGACGGCAGCGAGCAGTTACGTAGACGGCCGATGCGGCGCATCATCGATCCCCTGAAGCAAATGGGCGCGCAGATAGAAGGGTATGACGGCCGTGCTCCATTAAATATCTCCCCGGCTAACCTGCGAGGCATCAGCTACGCCATGCCAGTAGCCAGCGCCCAGGTCAAGAGCGCTGTCCTCCTGGCCGGACTTTACGCAGAAGGCGAGACATGCGTCTACCAGCCGGGACCTGCGCGCGATCACACGGAACGCATGCTGGCGGCGATGGGCGTACCCGTCAAATGCGAGGGGTCCTGGGTCAAACTGCCAGCGGAACGGCCGTCTTCCTTGATGCCGCTCGATCTCACCGTGCCCGGCGATATATCTTCGGCCGCCTTTCCACTTGTCGCCGCGGCCATCGTTCCGCACTCTGAAGTCACCCTGGTCAATATCGGCGCTAACGAAACCCGCACGGGGCTGCTGGACATGCTGCGAGCTATGGGCGCGCACTTCACGATAAACAATGAAAGAGAAACGGGAGGGGAACCAGCCTTCGACCTGACAGTCCAGTTTGATGAACTGCATGCCGCCGATTTCGGCGGCAGCGCCGTCGTACGCGGCATTGACGAGTTCCCGATCATGGCCGTGGCTGCAACGCAAGCTGCGGGGACGAGCACGGTCAGCGACGCCGGCGAACTGCGTGTAAAAGAGGTCGATCGCATCAGCGTATTGGCCGGCGAACTGCGCAAGATGTCGGTCCCCATTGAAGAGAGCGCAGACGGCTTTTCCATTCATGGCCCGCTGCGTTTGCAAGGCGCAGTCGTGGACAGCCACGACGATCACCGCCTGGCGATGTCCCTGGCTGTTGCCGGGCTGGTAGCAGATAGCCTCACCCAAATCGAGAATGCGCAAAGTGCGCATGACAGCTTTCCTGGCTTTGTGACGGCGATGCAGGCATTGGGCGCGGAGATGCAGTGGGAAGCGTGAGGTCCGCGGATGCTGTACCTGATCGCGACACCCATCGGTAACCTCGACGATATCACCCTACGTGCCCTGGAAACACTGCGCACTGTCGACTATATCGCCAGCGAAGACACACGCCACACAGGCCGGCTCTTACAGCATTTTGAGATTAAGAAGCCGCAGATCGCTTTTCACGAGCATAACGAAGATCAGGCAGCCAGGCGTATCCTGTCCCTGCTGGAAGAGGGACATGACGTTGCCCTGGTCAGCGACGCGGGCACGCCGGGTATCGCCGATCCCGGTTATACGCTGGTGCGCATGGCGATCGACAACGACCTGCCCTTCACGATGATTCCCGGCCCTTCGGCTGTTATCATGGCCGTCGTGCTATCAGGGCTACCGGCGCACTCGTTTACCTACCGCGGCTTCCCACCGCGAAAATCCGGCAAGCGCCGCCGCTTCCTGGAAGTGGACCGGAATTCTCCCCATACTCTCGTCTTCTACGAGAGCCCATACCGGTTGAAGGCGTTATTGGAGGATGCCCTGGTCGTTTACGGCGATCGTCAGGTCGCCGTGGCCAACGAATTGACCAAGCTCTACGAATCAATAACGCGCGGTCATCTCTCGGAAGTCATTGCGCAGCTTGAAAACGAAGACATTCGCGGCGAATATGTGGTGGCCATCGCCGGCGCAGATGATTAATAGGCGAATGAGATGACGCCTCTTCCGGAAGGTTCCAGCGCTGCAGTCGTGCAGGCCATCGAAGCCAATTTATATTCATTTGGTATTACACAGTTCGGCAAATGGTCGCGCATTGACGTTTATGACGAACCGCACCTCTTGTGGTTTGAGTGTGATATGCCTTCCCCTATGTTCAACGTCGCCCACCGCGCACGGCTTTCGCGGGAAAATGTCGAAGAAGCTATCAAGACGGTAAAAGAACATTATGCCCGGCGCGATCTGTCCTTTGTCTGGTGGGTGGATCCGTCATCCACGCCGCTGACGCTCAGCAAACACCTGACGGCCGCCGGCTTTCTACCCGCCGGCGAAATGACCGGCATGGCTATTGACTTAACGCAAAACATCGAACCAGAGCAAGTTGACGAGAAACGAGGCTCTGCGGAGCTCGAGGTACGGCCGACGACAGATGAGGATTCTCTGGCGGTTTTTGCACATACCATGTGCGCCGGCTTTGAAATGAAAGAAGAGATCAAAGGGCCCATGGTCGAATTATCGCTGGCGATGGGATATGGAGCGGAAGGCCCGCTGATCAATTATGTGGGTTATTCCGAAGGCCGTGCCGTTGCTACCTCCTCGCTTTTTGTGGATGGAGACACAGCGGGCATTTACAACGTGGCGACAGTGCCGGAAGCGCGACGCCAGGGATTTGGGACGAAGATAACTCTTGCGCCGCTGCGCGAGGCGGCCAGGCAAGGCTGCAAGCTGGCTGTGCTGCACGCCTCAGCAATGGCAGTACCCATGTACCGGCGGCTCCGCTTCGATAGTTACTGTTACTTTCACCTCTACATATGGCCTCCAGGGTCATAATATTGCCAACTTCTTATATTATTGGTGATCTACTGCACAGCCAAAACAGATGATACAATACAGGCTGCAGATTCCGTTTATCCATAAATAATCAGGCGTTTGTCGGCAACAACTGGTCCTTAATACATAAGGAGGAAGACAAGGTGCAGAGTAAGGACAATCTCCCAGTAATCATTGGCGCAGGTTTGTCGGGTATGGCCATCAGCGACTGGCTTACCCGAGAGAGGATCGATCACATCATGATCGGGGCAGAGCCCACAAATCTTCCACGTCTGGGCGAGTCAATCGATCCTGCGGGCACGCTGGAATTGCTCAAGTATTATCCAGAATATGAGGAATATTATTATCGCAAGGCCTGGATCTCAGTTTTTTTGGGTAGATTCGCCACGACATGTGACTTCAGTCAGAATTTCAACCGCGTTGTCGGACTGAAGCTGCTGGGTTTCGACTCTCCGGAGGAATTCATTCACGTCGATCGCGTCGGATTCGACACAGCTTTCTACGAGCGCATTATGGCCAGCCCCCATATCCAGCGCATCGTTGCCCTGGTGGACCACCTGGATCACAACAAAGAGACAGATAAGGTTGAGGCAATTTATCTGGACAATGGCGAAGTTTTAAGGCCTCGCTATGTTTATGACTGCACCAACCACATTCGCCTACTGGGTAAAGCGTTGGATATCCCGATTAAGACAATAAGCGATCCGCAGCGGGTTGTATTCGATCATTATCACTCGGAAGGGGATGCGCCGATCTGCGATACGATGGACATGCAGTGGCTGCATTCGACCAATATTCTGCGTCTCTATGAAGACATCGACGGCGTCAATGGCCTTTCCTGGCTAATCCCGCTCGGTTCCTATGTTTCTGCAGGCATCAGTATGCCCAAAGATGATAATGATTGTCCCGATGAGGAAGTGATGGCCCTTCTGGGGCAGGCCTACGTGAGGCGCGGATTGAAATACCCGGAGTTTTTCCCAAATCCTACAAGATTGATGTCAATCCCTTACCAGCAGTATTTCTTTTATGATCGCGCCTATGGCAAGAATTGGCTGCTCGCCGGGCCTTCCTACGGCCAGGTGTGGTTCCCCTCCGCCTCCGGCGTCGGCGCAGCGCTCGTTGCGGGCAGAATCGCAGCAAGGATCATCGATTCGCCGGATGAAGTCGGCAAGTTTTACCAGGACTATATCGTCGGTTTGCAGGAATCTCACTATATATTTGACCGCATGATCAAGAAGCACCATAGTGAAATGACGCCGGAGCTGATGAAGTTAGAAGCCGATCGCATTGTGTCTGAAAATGTGAAGCGTGTCTCGAGATTGGCAACGATTGAAGGCAACAAGGCCAATGCGATGTTCGGCCGCGGGTTGATCAAAGCTGTCAGCCGCGATGGCGTCGGGGGAAGCAGCTGTATCGTGTATGAAGCGCCTCTGGAAAAACAGACGGAGGCCATTTGGGCTTGGCGCTGATGGCATCTGCGCCGGACGAGAAAGCAAAACAAGTGCCAGGAGTTGTCGAAACGGGTTCGATCTACGAACCTGATTTTCCATTCCGGCCGAAGTTTATAAACATTGCCGGCCATCGCATTGCCTATTTCGACGAGGGGATTGGGCCCTTGACCATTTTGATGGTCCATGGGAATCCGGTGTCCGGGTATGTCTATACGCCATTGATGCGCCACCTGCTGCCTGATTACCGCTGCGTCGTGCCCGACTTGATGGGCTTCGGTATGTCCGACAAGCCCGTCGAAGAGAAAACGTATTCGCTGCCCGGACATATCGCCATGATGGCCGAATTCGTGAGACGACTCGACCTGCGCGATCTGGCCATCATCGGGCATGATTGGGGTGGCCCGATAGGCTTTGGCGCGGCTGTGGAAGAACCGGAACGCTATTCACACCTGATCGTGCTCAATACCATGACAGAAGCGCCGATGAAAATCCTGCCGCATTACTGGCTGCCTTTCCACATCTTTCTGCGCATGCGAGGTCTCTTTTCTTATCTGGTCAGAGATCGCGGCCTTTTCCAGCGCCTTGGTGTGGCGATCATGGACCCGCAGGATCAGGCGGTCTATGCGCGGGCGAACCATGATTGGGCGACGCGCGCGGGTATCGCCGCCTTTCCACGCCTTATCCCACACAATGAAAGTCATGCCAACTACCCCATCTTAAAGATGATACTTGCAAAGTTGGAGTCGTGGGATATACCTGCGCTGGTGCTGTTTTCGGACCATGACTCCGTCTTTACGGCCGAACAGGGACAGCGATTTGCAGAGCGTATGGCCAACGCACAATACAAACTCATTGTCGGACCAAGACATTTCCTGCAGTACGAGCAGCCTGAGCGGATCGGCCGTTTAGTTCGTGATTTTTTAGGCCCGAGTATTTAGCCTGACAATAGAGGAGACCGAACGAGACGCATTACCGTGAATGGAAATTTGTAGCACATGCATTAACCCGCGGCGCGCACGGTAGGTGCGGTCACAACCTGGAGGCTGCGCGGTATATCCGGTGAACGCCTTCGCGAGCTAAATGGTGAGCTATATATCAGTGGAGAGAGATGGAAAGTACGAGGACTTATCGAACAAACATTGAGAACCAGCGTGTTTACAATCTAATCTGGTCGCAAATGCCGGAAATGCAGAACCGCAACTCTTCCTCATGGTGGTTCTATTTGCTTTTTCCCAAAGGGGAGGAGGGATACGGCCCGCGGCAGTTGATGTATGCGATCGCCGCCCGGGTCGGCGATCGCATACGCGTCAATGACATCTGGCTTCCAGGAATCGATTTGAAACGCCCGATCGTCAATGGGGCGGATAAATTCCACGCCATGAATGTGGGCTGGTACGGAGACCAGCAGGGCGTGCATCCCTATATTATCAAGGAAGCGGCACCGGTTGTGCTCTCGGAAGATGAACGGGTCATCCGCAGTTGGTCGGACTCCGGCGGCGACGGCCACGGTATCGAGATTCGCACCTCGTCGAACAGACCGCTGGCACTGGAAACGATCGTGCGTGGCACGAATGGATCGGCGCACTTTGAGGCATGGGGCGACCTCGATTCCCAGAATTCTTCACCGCATGAATCGATTAATATCGACACCCCCGCCGGAGGCAGCCACTTTATCGCCTGGCGGCGTATGAACTTTGAGGGTGAGTTTGAACTGCCAACGGGCAAAGAGCATCTGTCCGGTATTTGCTATTTCCAACGGCCATGCGTGAACGTCCCCCTCTTTCCGTGGAAATGGATCTGGTCTCTTTTCCCGGACGGATCGATCTTCTCGTCCTATATCCCTTACGTGGGCTTTAACTTGCTGCGCAAAGGCTATAAACTGTTCAAAAGCGAGCGCCTGGAACAAATGACTCTGCCCATCTCTGCCAACGCTTTCTGGGACTGGCCCGGGCCTTCAGAAGAAATCCGTTTCAACAAAGCCAGCATCAAGCCGCTCTTTGACCTCGGGCCTTACCCGCAGTTTGAGGTTAAGGTGAGCAACAATCAGGGCGACTATCTATCGTTCCGCGCTGAAACTTACGGGCACACGTCGAACTACATCGACCGGCCGATCTTGAATAACCGCGCAGAGATTCATTGGAACTACAATGAATTTATGTTCCGCATGGCCGACCTCAATGGTCGTGTTTCAGGAAAGGAAATTAACTACGAAACCATGGGCCAAAACTACGGTAATCTAGAATACGCCTGGGGCCTGGGGTTGTAAGAATGTTCCGGCCGCAGCGAAACAAGCTGTTCGTGCAGCATTCCTTTTAGGAGGCGTGATGAACTTCACACATGGTGGAGAATTGGTGGCCAGGTCCCTGGCCGCCCAGGGCGTCTCCACTCTATACACGTTGTGCGGCGGGCATGTGGCCCCCGTCTACGAAGGATGTCTCAATAACAACATCGCCGTGATTGACTTCCGGCACGAACAGGCCGCCGGGCACGCGGCCGATGCCCATGCCCGGCTGACTCGTAATGTTGGCGCGGCACTGGTGACGGCCGGTCCGGGCGTGACAGATGCGGTGACGGCCGTGGCTAACGCGTACCAGGCCAGAAGCCCCATGATCCTCCTTGGGGGCGCGGCTCCGCTGAAAACCAAGGGCATGGGCGCTCTGCAAGAGATGCCACAGACCGACATGTTCCGGACCTTCACAAAGGACAGCTTCACCATCGAGCACACGGAGGATATACCGGCAGGGATGGAACGCGCTTTTATGGCCGCGCTCAGCGGCAGGCCAGGTCCCGTATTCGTCGAACTGCCGTTCGATGTTTTATTCAACGCCATAGATGCCCCACCCACTGCCGATAAAGTGACCGTTGAACCCTTGGAGCCGGAGCTCAATGCCTTGCAGCAGATGTTTACACTGCTGCGCTCGGCGCAGTCACCTCTGATCATAGCCGGGACACAAGTTTATTGGGACGGCGCTTCTGACGCGCTGCGTGAACTGACCGATCAGACCGGAATCCCCGTTTTTACCAACGGCGCGGGCCGCGGCACCCTGCCGATGACCCATAGCAACTGCTTCAAAGCCACGCGGTCAAAAGCAGTGCGCGAGGCCGACGTTGTGCTGCTGATCGGCACCCCTCTCGATTTTCGTCTGAAATATGGCCAGGGATGGCTGCCCGGTGGGAAGCTGATCCAGATTGAAAATGACGTCCAGGAATTGAACCATAACCGCCAGGCCGACGTCGCCACTGTCGCCGATGCGCGCCTGGTACTGGAAGGTTTAGCAGAGGGCCTGCAAGGGGTCCGTTTTGATACCTGGTTAGCACGCGTGTCCGGGATGGAAAAAGAGAAGCGGGATCAGCAGGCGGAGTGGGAAGCATTGCAAGATACGCCCACCAACCATTTCCGTTTTGGCTCCGAGGTAAACCGCTTCATTGATGAAGATACGATCGTCATCGGCGATGGCGGAGACATCGTCAGCGCATGTGCGAAGGTGATTGATATTATCAGGCCGGGCCAGTGGCTTGACCCCGGCCCGTTGGGCTGCCTGGGCGTAGGGGCGCCTTTTGCTGTTGCCGCTCGCCACCTCTATCCCGACAAGAAAGTCTTGATCATCAATGGCGACGGTTCCTTTGGCCTGAATGGCTTCGAATTTGACACGGCCGTGCGCTTTAACCTGCCCATTGTCAGCATCGTCGGCAATGACGCCGGCTGGGGCCAGATACGCGGCCCGCAGATCGCCATGGTCGGCGAAGATCGTGCTATCGCAACGGCGCTGGCCCCCACACGTTATGACCTGGTGGTCGAAGCTCTAGGAGGTCATGGCGAACATGTAACAAATCCTGACGAGATCGTTCCAGCACTTACCCGTGCTTTCGAAAGTGGGAAACCAGCCTGCGTCAATGTCGATCTCGATCCCGGCGGCATGGCGAAAACCAGCGCCAGCACGCCCTACATCGTTTAGCCGCAAAATGACTAACAGCGAGTACCCGGTAGAAATTCTTCCTTACGATCCGCAATGGATAGCCCGCTTTCGCCGGGAAGCAGATCTCTTGCGGTCAATATTGGGCGAGCAGATCGTCGCCATACACCACATAGGCAGCACCTCAGTTCCCAATCTTCAGGCCAAGCCGATCATTGATGTTTTGCTGGAAGTACGTGATATTGAAGAACTGGATCATTACAATCAGGCAATGGGCGAGCAAGGCTATGATCCCCGCGGCGAGTTTGGGCTGCCGCGGCGTCGATATTTCCCAAGGAGCGCAGATGGCCGGCGCATCAGTCATGTGCACTCCTGGCAAACAGGCGATACGGAGATCCGGCGCCATCTCGACTTTCGTGACTACTTGATTTCCCATCCGCAAACACGCGAAGCATACGGCCGTCTCAAAGCCGAACTGGCCTTTAAATTTGCCGGTGATAGGGATAACTATGTAGAAGGCAAACATGCTTTTTGCCAGGAAACCGAGCGCCGGGCTGTCGCCTGGGGAAGTGCGGTTCGCGCCCAGGCACTAGAGACGGATCGTCTGGCGCTGCTGCCGCTCAATCCCGCGCAGCTTAACCATTACCTGAACCGGCCGCGGCAGTTGGAAGCGGCGCTCCATCTCAACCTGTCAGAGAGCATTCTGACAGACCCCGTCCATCGCGCCATCCGGACCAAGCTGCACAATACGGCTGGTGTTGACCTGCAGAAGCTGCTATGGAACACCTATTGGCTGGCAGTCATCCGCGAACAGGAGTTTGGCGCCGGATTGATCGGATTCAAGGGCACCCCGCGGAAAGACGGCATGGTGGAGATTGGTTACGGTATTGATACTTCGGTGCGGCGGCAAGGGTACACGACGGAAGCCGCCGCGGTGCTGGTAAACTGGGCTCTGGCCCAACTCGAATGTCAAGCCGTTGTCGCATGCACAGAAAAGAGCAATATCGCGTCCATTCGCGTTCTTGAGAAATTGGGCTTTTCCCTGGCTAGAGAAACCGACGAAGAGTTCAATTGGATAAGGGCCGATCCGGTCAGTTACTGACCTATCATCCAGATTCGGCCATTCGTTCTTGTGGCTTCAATTCAAATTTCAGTGGAAAATAGGGGACAACTTGGCTGCCGGAAACGGTCCGACTTGATTTACGCGGGCGCCGGCAGCCCATTTTTGTGCTGAGAAAAAGGAGTGGTTGAATGACCAAATCGAGTAAGTCAAGCAAATCAAGGAAGTCAAACAAAACCAGTAAGTCGAGTCAATCGAGTAAATCGAGTCAATCGAAGAAGTCAAAAGAACATAAACCAGAACGTGGCTGTCTGCTAACCGGAGCTATCATCCTGGTTGGCATAAACGGTCTGTTGGGCCTGGCTGTTTCCCTGGGAGAAAATGGCTTCAGGACGAGCGACCTACCCACCTGGTTTATCGTCATGGCGGCTGCGACCGCCGTTGCCGATATCGTTGCCGCCTTCGGGCTCTGGCGCTGGAAGCAATGGGCTTACTACCTTTATTTAGGAGCGACATTAGTCACCATTGTTCTTGGCCTCTTGGCAACAGGATCGGCTCTTTACGCGTTTTCGCATATCATTCCCTTCGCCATCGTCGGTTACATCATTTTTCCCCAATGGAAATACTTTGATTAGCTTCTCCAGAGCGAATCTTGCGCGTCATCCGCGGAAGCGTACTTAAGTAATGGAGCCGTATCGACTGGAACTGCCAACCGGCCTGCTGGTTGGGTCCGTCAATGCTTATTTATTTACAGATCCAGAACCAATCCTGGTTGACACAGGTATAAGACGGGATGAGAGTTGGCAGGTGCTTGAAGAAGGACTCGCTGAGCACGGGCTGACCGTAGCCGATCTTTCACGGGTCATCATTACCCATGCGCATGTGGACCATTACGGGCAGGCCGGCGCGATTGCAGTCAAAAGTGATGCGGATATCTGGATTTCGCAGTTAGGCGCTCCCTGGCTTGTGGAACGGGAAGGCACCAGAGAACAAAGAGAGCGATTCTATGGTGAATACTTCCTGCCTTCCATTGGGCTCTCTGCTGAAGCAATCGAAACGGTGCGCGCCGGATACATGGCTCTTTCGGAGCAGAGCCACCCGATTCCCGCTTCACGCGTCCACCCCTTTCAACTGGATGGAAAGCTGCAAATGGGTGGACGCACCTGGGACGTGCTGTATACACCGGGGCACGCCAGTACGCAGACCTGCTTTTACGAGCCGCAGGAGCGTCTCTTGCTCTCGGCGGATATGCTGCTGGCCACCACGCCGACGCCTGTCGTGGAGAGCCCGCCTGACGGATCATTCAATCGTGTGCCGGCGCTGCCCCAATTCCTGGAATCACTGGACAAGATCTATTCCCTGGATGTAGACAGCGTGCTGCCCGGCCACGGCCGTCCTTTCGGCAATCATCGCGACGTCATCAAGCGGCAGCGGGATCGCATCGAGCGGCGTAAAGCCGAATGCCTTGAGTGGATCAAAGCTGGATACCATATCCCAGTCGCGCTTCTAGACAAAATGTACGCACACCATCCGGAGGGTTTCCGCCTTACGGGTCTATGGATGTTAATTGGATACCTCGATCTCCTGGAACTTGATGGATCCGTGCGCCGCGAAATAGAAGGCGGCTTGTGGCACTATTACGCCAATGAATAACGGCCGTATCAGTATAGGTGGGGTATTGCAGAAAAATGGGTACAATATTTTCTTCTCCAGGCAGCGATACAGGCAAGTTAAGAAGCGATCCTGAGGTTTTTAGATTGCAGACGGATGGTCGGCTCTTTTTCATTGGCATCGGAATCGGCATCGCCATTGCTTTGATTGGCGGAGCGGTCGATTATTGGCTGAGCAGAACGCAGCGTAATCCCCGGCGGTCAAACCATCTTCCCGGCTGCATCATGTATGTCGCCGGCGCACTTGGTCTGGTCGGCTTGCTGGCGATCATCATTTCGCTCATCCTGATCGGCAGTGTGCTTCCAGCGATCATTCTCGGCGCAGGCGTTTTACTCGGCTTCTATTCCGGTTTTGCGCTTTTGCTGCTTCTCTATCTGGTCGCCAGGCAATTCTGGTCCGACACGGATTAGCAGAGCGCCCGAACTATATATGTTCTCCAATCGTTGGTTCTGGACCATTGTTCTCATTGCGGCAGCAGTCATTACAATGCTGGTTGAACGCGGGCTGTTGGGCGGTTTGATCGGCTCATTTTTCATCGTCGTCGCCCTGACCCTGTGGATTGTGCCCGGCACAGCATTCAGAAGTAACTCCAGCAATGACCCAACAGTCAACCGCGTCTCGCGTACTACTTTAGGCGTTGGCCTGGGGCTGTTGGCAGCGGCGGCAGGCGCCCTGCTGCTCCCGCCACAATATTTCTCTTGGCTGGTAACCGGCGTGGGGCTCTTACTAATCGTCTGGTTTATTCTGGATCGTGTGCGTTGAGTAAATCCGGAATCCTGGTAAATTTATTAGCATGGCAAATGTGACACTGCGAGAGTTTCAAGAAATTGTCGATCAATGGATCCGAACGATCGGCATTCGCTATTATACTGAGTTGACGAATACGGCCGTGTTGATGGAGGAAGTCGGCGAGGTCGCGCGCATCATGGCCCGCGTCTATGGCGATCAGAGCTTCAAGCCCGGCCAGGAAACATACGATCTGGCCGATGAGTTCGCCGACGTGCTGTTCGTGCTGATCTGCCTTGCCAACCAGACAGGTATCGACCTTACCGAGGCGTTGGAAGAAAATCTGGCCAAGAAAACAGATCGCGATAAAGATCGCCACGCTAACAACCCCAAACTGAAAGATTAACGATGTCCCAGGAAAACCATAATAGAAGTCTGTTGGACGCAGTCGGGCACACGTTTGAAGCCACATCGTTTTCCTACGCTGAAAAAGACGCGGCCCTGTTCGCGCTGTCTATCGGGGCGTCCTCCGATCCGCTGGATGCCACAGACTTGCAATACACCTACGAACTCGCGCCATCAGGATTTCATTGTTTTCCTACCTTTGCCGCCACCTTTCCGCTGCAGACATTGGAGCAGATCACCTCAGTTCCCGGCCAGAGTTTGAATCTGATGGAGGTGCTCCACGGGGAACATTACCTGGAACTGTCCCGGCCGCTGCCGCCGAGGGGTATGATTGTCAACGAGGCGACGATCAGCCAGGTTTATGACAAAGGATCAGGCGCGTTGATCATCGTGGACATCACCAGCAGTGATGAAAGTGGCGCGCACGTGGCCTTCAACCAGGCATCTATATTTGTCCGTGGGCGAGGCAATTTCGGCGGCGAACGGGGACCGTCCAGCCGCGAGAATGCGGTACCGGAACGAACGGCCGACGCATTGTTTAGCGAAATAACGAACGAGAATCAGGCCCTGCTATACCGTCTGACTTCCGGCGATCACAACCCGCTGCATGCCGACTCCAGATTCGCAGCCTTGTTGGGATACCCGCGGCCGATTCTGCATGGATTGTGTACGTATGGCTACGCGGCGCGCGCCGTTCTAAAAACGTATGCCGGCAACGATGCCCACCTCTTCAAAAGCATCAGGGCGCGCTTCTCCAGCCACGTATTTCCCGGAGAAACAATTGAAACGGAGATGTGGCAGGAATCGGCCGTCAGCATCCGCTTCCGCAGCCGGGTCGTCGAACGGGATGATGTTGTATTGACAAATGGGGTTGTAATTTTGCAAGGAGCCTGATTTAGTCGCTTTTTGCAGCCTGCACGTCGGCTGTTTCGACAGCATCCTCCACGTTCGGATCATTCTTGTTCTCGGTTTGCAGTTGGTGTATTCCATTGCGCACAACAGCCAGCGAACGTAACAGATCCTCTTCCAGCTTATTGAGTTCATTGACCACATAGATATCGGCTTCCTGCCGCAAAGTATGCGCGTCTCTACGTGCTCGCTCGAGGATATGGTCGGCGCGCTGCTGGGCCGCGCTTGTGATAACCTCACGTTTGACAAGCTCCGAGGCTTCCTGTTTGGCCAGTTCGCGAATTCTTTCCGCTTCCTCGTGAGCCTGTGCCAGGATGCGCTCCTTTTCACTTTCAATGCGATTGGCGCGCTTTATTTCATCCGGCACCGTAATACGCAGCTGGTCGACGATGTTATAAATCTTGTCCTCGTTTACCATCAGGTATGCACTCATGGGCACGCGTGTGCTGTCATTCAATACCTGCTCCAGGCGATCAACAAGATTTTGTATCTCCATGTCTTATCCCCATACTTGACATCCGGCCGGATCTTCTGTCCAACTTCGGGCCAAAACTATCTTATAAACGGTATGCACTAATTATAAGGTAGGTAGCGCGAAGTGCAATGGTGACGATTTGTCCCACGACATCTTCGCTTTGCTTGATTAATCATTAGTCGGATGCTGCCGCGGACACCGCCGTTGCAGGTTGTTCGCCCGCGTGGCTGCGGCGCATGAAGAACTTGATGACCTCGTCAATCAGCAGCAAGGCCAGAGCGAAACCGAAACAGAGCAGCCACTGCCCCAGGCTGAGGGCCTGGAACTGCAGGACGCCTTGCAGAAATCCAAGTACCGTCGGCAACAAGACCAGCAAAAACGACAGTCCGTAGAGCATAAGCTGGTGCCGATCATGCAAGATATCGCGGTTGAACACACTGGCCGTTTCACTGCGTGCACTGAGGGCAACTGCGATATTCAACAGCGAGAAGACAACGAAACCCATCGTGGCTGCCAGCATAGCACTCGTTGGCTCGTAGGCTGCTTCCACATACAGGGTGAATATGGCTATCAGAAGACCGATAAAGATGATGCGCAGCCACTGCGATCGCGACAGAATCGGCTGGTTCAGCGGCCGCGGCTTGCGCTGCATCAAGTCGGGTGCGGGACTGTCAAAGCCCAGGGCGATGGCCACAGGTACCTGCACCGCAAAGTTGATCCACAGGATCTGCAGCGGGGCGAACGGGATACCTTCCAGGATGACAAAGATGGCCGCCCCGAGGAAAGTGGCAATGAACGCTACCAGCGCCGTCATCTGGAAGCGAATAAAGTGGGACAGATTGTCGTAGATGGCACGGCCGTATTCCACCGCCTTCACGATGGTGGCGAAGTTATCATCAGTCAGGATCATTACCGCCGCGCCCTTCGAGACTTCGGTGCCCGTGATGCCCATGGCCACGCCAATGTCAGCCTTCTTCAGGGCGGGCGCGTCATTGACACCATCCCCAGTCATGGCCACGATATTTTCCTCTTCCTGCAGCATGGTCACCAGGCGGATCTTGTCCTCCGGCGCCACACGAGCCACGACGCCAATTTCGGGCAACTTCTCCTTCAGCTCGGCGTCGCTCATGGCCGCGAACTGCGCCCCCGTCAGGGCCATGCCCTCGATGCCCAATTCATGTCCAATGGCCGCCGCCGTCACCGCATGGTCACCCGTAATCATGCGTACCTGGATACCGGCGCTGTGGCACCTGGCTATGGCATCCTTTGCTTCCGCGCGCGGCGGGTCCACGATGCCCACCATCACCATCAACGTCAGGTCATTTATCTGGTCGATCAAGTTGCCATTGGGATCGAAGCCCTCTGGGTCGAAGTCTTTCCGCGCCACAACCATGACGCGTTCCCCCGCGGCCGCAATCCGCTCATTCTCGTCCAACGCCAGCTGGCGGTTCTCACCGCTGATCGGCGCCAGCCCACCCTCCGGCAGCCAATACGATCCGCCACGGGCGATCAGGACATCCGGCGCGCCCTTGACAAAGCAGCGCACGACCTGCTTGCCCTGTTCGTCGCTCATATTGTGGAAGGTAGCCATGAACTTATAGTCGGAGTCGAAAGGTACTTCGGCTACCCGGGGGTACATCTCGCGCGCACCATCCACACTGATACCGCCTTTCTCCGCCAACACAATCAGCGCGCCTTCCGTCGGGTCACCGATCAGCGCCCCATTATCCAGACGCGCATCCGCGCAGAGGGCCATGGGCAGCAGGATCTGGTCGAGATCAACCCTCGCACCGCCCGCGCTCAGCAACTTGCCATCGGTACTGTAGGCCAGGGTCGCCTTCTGCCAGGGCTGCTGTCCGCTAACACCCTCAGCGAGTGCCATTTTCCCTTGCGTGCCGTACCCTTCACCGGTCACGGTAAAGCGGTTCTGGCCAGGAATAGTGAATTCACGCGCCGTCATCTTATTCAGCGTCAACGTACCCGTCTTATCGGAGCATATCGCCGAGACGGACCCCAATGTCTCCACGGATGGCAGGCGCTTGACAATGGCGTTCATCTCCGCCAACTTGCGCGTGCCCATCGAGTACATGGTCGTCACAACGGCCGGCATGCCGGTGGGGATGGCCGAGATGGCCAGCGCGACGCCGGCAATAAAGATCTCATTGAACGGCTGCCCGTTGCGGATGCCCAGGATTATCATCAAGAGGAAGGCGATGCCGGCGATACCGGCAATGATCCTGGTCAGGTGGTCAAGCTGCTTCTGCAAGGGCGTCTTGTCGGTTTCGGTCTTGTTTAGCAAATCGGCAATATTGCCCATCTGCGTGGCCATGCCGGTAGCGGTCACCATGAACTCGCCGCGGCCGCGCGTCACCGACGTATTCATGAAGGCCATGTTCGCCTGGTCGCCCAGGGGAACCTCCTCTTTTTTTATGACCTCCGTACTCTTGGGCGAGGCGACGCTTTCACCGGTGAGCGCGGCCTCCTCAATTTCGAGCGTGGCCGCCACGAACAGGCGCCCATCAGCCGGGACGCGATTGCCCGCCTCTACGAGCACGATGTCGCCCGGCACCAGCCCATCCGCTTCGATTTCGACCGCCTGGCCATCGCGGCGCACGCGGGCGATATCCTTCATCGTCTTGGCCAACGCCGCCAGGCTTTCCTCCGCCTTGGCCTCCCCGCGCAGGCCCAGCACGGCATTAAAAACAGTCAGGCCCACCAGCACGATGGTTGTGCCCCATTCGCGGGTAAAGATGAAGCTCACCACGGCAGCGATGAGCAGGATGATCTGCATGAGATCCTGATACTGCCGCAGGAACGCCTGCAGCCCCGTTTCTTTTTTACCGGCGGCCAGGATATTAGGGCCATACTTCTGCAGCCGCTGCTGGGCCTCGGCCGCGGTCAGGCCCCTGGCCGGATCGACCTGCAGCGCTTGCGCAGACTCGGCGGCCGTCTTCGCATACCAACTGTGCTCTGTAACAGATTCGTTTGACATGGAAACTCACCTCAATCCTGCTAGATTTCCGATTGCGACAATCCGACTCCATACGATCGTCTATGTTTTTTGCCCCGTGTAGATCAACCGGTTTGATGCCGTTGTTGTTGAACTTTAGTCACGTAGTGGCGCCGGGGGTTCGTAGCCTGAATCTTCCTCGCCGGTGAGGCGCGCATAGAGGGCTCTGGCCACGTTTTCAGGTACCATACTGGAGACATCCCCACGCAGGCCGGCAATTTCGCGCACCGTCGAGCCGCTCAGGAAAGTATGTGCCTCGCTGGTCATCAGGCTAACGGTCTCAATTTCCGCCGCCAGACGTTTATTGGCCAGGGCATTACGGAATTCAAACTCAAAGTCGGAAAAGACCCGCAGGCCGCGGATAATGACACGCGCATCGATTTCGCGCATGAACTTGACCAGCAAACCACTAAAGGGCATGACCTTAATCCCTGATCCCGGGCCGAGCGCATCTTCAATCATTTGAATGCGTTCTTCAACTGTGAAGAGCACGGACTTCGTAGGCCGTGCATGGTCATAGACCGCAACAACCAGTTCGTCAAATAAGGCGACGCCGCGCGACATCAAGTCCAGATGGCCGTAATGGACGGGGTCAAATGTTCCAGGGTAAACAGCACGTATTTTCAATTGCGAATCCTTAACTTATATCACCGGCATCTTCCCAGAACATACCCAACTGCTGTCGCAGCATTTCGTGCTGCGGCAGCGCCAGATCAGGATCTTCTGCGAATAGTTTTGCAGCTTCTTCTTGCGTCGTCTTGAGAAGGGGCAGATCCAGCAGCGACGCCAGTCTTAACTGCGGCAGGCCGCTCTGGCGACGGCCGAAGAATTCACCAGGACCGCGCAGTTCAAGGTCTTTCTCGGCCAGCAAGAATCCATCATTCGTTTCCTCGAGCGCGGTGAGGCGCTTTTCAGCATCCTCCGTACTCTCGTTGGCAATTAACACGCAGTATGATTGGTGTTCACCGCGTCCTACGCGCCCCCTAAACTGGTGCAGTTGCGCGAGACCAAACCGATTGGCTCCCTCGATGACCATAACAGTGCTGTTGGGAACGTCGACCCCGACTTCAATAACGGAGGTAGCAACAAGAATATCCAGCTCTCCCGCGTAAAAAGCTCGCATGACGGCTTCTTTTTCCTCAGATTTCAGACGGCCGTGAACGAGGCCGAGTTTCAAATCGGGAAATACCTCACTATTCAAAACCTCAAATTCATCAACCGCGGCTTTGGCGTCGATTTTGTCGGACTCCTCAACAAGTGGAAAAATCAGATAGGCCTGTCGCCCTTCAGATACATGGCGCCGCACGAAATTATAGGCGCGCTCGCGTTCGCTGGCCCGCAGCCACCGCGTCTTTATTTCCTGACGTCCTGGGGGCATTTCGTCCAAATTTGAAAGATCGAGATCGCCGTATAAGGAAAGCGCCAACGTGCGTGGAATCGGTGTGGCCGACATGACCAACAAATGTGGGTTCATATCATCCCCCTGGCTCCCCTTATCACGCAGCGAACCGCGCTGTTCAACACCAAAACGATGCTGTTCATCAATGACGGCCAACGCCAGGTTGTCAAAATTCACGGCATCCTGGATGAGCGCATGGGTGCCGATGATGATCTGTATGGAACCATCTGCAAGGCGCTCATAAATTGCTGTCTTCTCAGAAGCCGGTGTGCTTCCCGTCAGCAGTGCCATTTCAAGACCAGTCGGCCCCAGCAAGCCGCTGAGCCCGCGAAAATGTTGTTCGGCCAGGATTTCCGTCGGCGCCATCAGCGCCGCCTGGCCGCCGGACCTGGCAGCAGCATACATCGCGGATGCGGCGACAACCGTTTTGCCTGAGCCGACATCACCTTGCAGCAGCCGATTCATAGGAACATCGGCACTCATATCGCTTAGAATCTCGCCGATCACGCGTTCCTGCGCCGAGGTCAATGTGTAGGGTAATAACTCATAGAACTGCGCCATCGTTTCTGGATCAGCCATGACGGGAATAGCTGACCGTGACCGCCATTGGCGGCGCTGGCTCTGCATACCAAGCTGTACTAAGAAAAGCTCATCGAATGAGAGACGTTTTCTTGCTTCATGCAGCGTCTGCTGGTCATCCGGGGCATGTATCTGCTGCAGCGCTTTTGATAGTGGAAATAGATTGTGCCGCCTGCATATTGATTCCGGCAGTGGGTCCGGAACGCGCTGGCTCCAATAGGGAACGGCCGTGGCCATAATTCCGCGCAGGCGATTTGCGCCAAGCCCCTCGGTAAGCGGGTAGATTGGAACGATTCGCCTGGTTTGCAGAGGTTCCAATTCAAGCGGTTCCCATTCCGGTGAGGTAAACACTGGCCGGCCCAGAAACTGCTCTACCTTGCCGCTCAATACTATCTGCATCCCAGCGGGTAGCTGTTTTGTCAGCCAGGGCTGATTGAACCAGGTGGCCTGAACTGATCCCGTACCGTCATTAATGACTGCCTGGACAAGTGTCTGGTTCCCTCGTGTTCGTTTAGCGGTTGTTTGCCATATCGTGCCGATCACAGTGACTTGTTCTCCGTAATTCAGGCGATTGATCGGCTTCATCAATGTATAGTCGTCGTAACGACGAGGGAAAAGATAAAGCAGGTCATAAATGGTTTCAACGCCCAGCTTTTCCAACTTCTGAGCGATCTTGGGCCCAACACCTTTAATCGTGGTTATTGGCTGGGAAAGACCTTCCAGGTCCGGCTCGACGGCAGTGGCCGGCTCCTCCTCGGGCTCTTCAGCAGCAGGTACCGCAGCCTTCTCCGGCGCCGGCTGTTTTCCAGCTGGCGGCGGGGGCGGCTGTTTGACCTGCTCACTTTCGCTAGCGGCGGCTGCTTCTTGCCGGCCTGCTGAAACGCCTGTGTCTTTTGGTTTTCCGGCCGGCGGCTTGCGCGCTGGTGGCGGCGACGGCTTCACATCTTTGCGAAGCCGCGCCTTGCGCGTTTCCAGGGCCTGGAGCATGCGATCAACTGCTTTCTTACGCGCGTCCGGCCCGGAAAGCTTACCGTAAGTCGAAAGCTCTTCTGCAATCTGCTCCACCAGGGCGCGATCGGCTTCATCTACCGCCTCATCACGCGCCTGTCCGACCCAATAGGCTGCGAATTGGCGAATACCGCCCACCACAGCTTTATCTTGATAATTCTGCTGCGCTTCTAATAGCAAAACGC
>JBJYWZ010000385.1:0-2018 GCA_046259725.1 Promineifilaceae bacterium (SeqCode)
ACGGCTGAATCTATCTACCGGCGCACGATACGCGTCTTTCAGGAGCGGGGACACCGGCCGGCCGTGGCCAATCAGCTGGAAGTACTGGGATTCATCGCCGCGCACCGCGGGCAGTTGGTCCGCGCGGCCAGGCTGCTGGGCGCGGCGGAAGCGCTGCGCGAGCGAATTCAAGTCGATATGCTGGCCCTTGAACGCATTGAGTACGATGGCGAAGTGACGGCCTTGCGTGAAACGATGGGGGAAAAGGCCTTGCAAAAAGCGTGGCAGGACGGGCGCGCGCTGGATATGGACACGGCCGTCGACCTGGCCCTGTCCACGGGAGGGTTTGATGAAAATGGGGGATAACTGGCCCAGCGGTGCGGTAACTTTTCTATTCAGCGATATTGAGGACAGCACCCCCTTGTGGGATCGCCACCGCGCGGCGATGCGATCGGCGCTGGCCGAACACGACCGGATTTTGCAAACGGCCGTCACCACTAACGGCGGCGTGATCGTCAAGACCACGGGCGACGGGGCGATGGCCGCATTCGCCTCCCCATCAAATGCCCTGTCGGCCGCGCTGGATGCCCAGGGCGCCTTATTGGATGCACCGTGGGCGACGATTGCCCCGGACAAGATCCGCGCGCGCATAGGCCTGCATACCGGGGAGGCTGAGCTGCGCGCGGGCGATTATTTCGGAACGGCCGTTAACCGCGCCGCGCGCCTCATGGCCAGCGGCCACGGGGGCCAGATCCTCCTTTCCGGCACAACGTCCGCGCTTCTTCGCGGGAGCCTACCGGAAGAAACCAGCCTGTTAGACCTGGGAGAACACAGCCTCAAGGGGCTAAACAGGCCGGCGCATATCTACCAGGTACAGGCAGGCGGTCTCCCTCGGGAATTTCCTCCTCTACGTACTGACGAATCCCAGATGGGCAATCTGCCACAGCCATTAACCAGTTTTGTCGGCCGTGAAAAAGAGCTGGCCGGCGTTGAGCAGCTGCTTGGAGAAACGCGCCTGCTGACGCTGACCGGTCCGGGCGGCACAGGGAAGACGCGCCTTTCGCTTGAGGCCGGGCACCACGTTGAGGGCGCATACGATCACGGGGTATGGCTGGCTGAACTGGCGCCGCTCATGGATGGGTCGCTGGTGCCGACGGCCGTGGCTGCCCTTTTTGAATTACGCGAGGACGCGGGCCTGCCGATCATGGAAATCCTGACCAATTATCTTCGCGGTAAAAAGCTGCTGCTCATTCTGGATAACTGCGAGCACCTGGTCTCGGCATGCGCGCAACTGGCCAACGACCTGCTGCCGGCCGCGCCGGGGCTGACGATCCTGGCCAGCAGTCGCGAAGGCCTGGGCGTGGCAGGCGAGACAACGATGCATATCCCGGTGATGGGTATTCCAACGCGTGACATGATCGATCGCGATGAAATAGCGCGTTTTGAAGCGGTGCGCCTATTCGTGGCTCGCGCCAGGGCGGCTAAACCGGGGTTTGAATTAACAGAGACTAATTCCGAGGCGATCGGCCAGATTGTGCGGCGGCTGGACGGCATTCCCCTGGCCATCGAGCTAGCCGCCGCGCGCGTCAAGCTGCTTTCTCCGGCACAGATTGCCGCGCGTCTCGACGACCGTTTTCACCTGCTCAGCGGCGGCAGCCGCACCGCCCTGCCGCGGCAGCAGACCCTGCGCGCCCTCATCGATTGGAGCTACGACCTGCTGGATGAGAACGAGCGCTGGTTCCTACGCCAGATGTCGGTCTTTGCCGGCGGGTGGACGATGGAAGCGGCGGAGTATGTTGTTAATCAAGACATCCGAGGTTTCGGGACTTCAAAAGACCTCCGAGGTTTTGGGCCAAATACTCCTGAATCTTCAGAATTAAAAAACCTCGGAGGTCTGGGGCAGCTTGATGCCCTCGATCTCCTGGCCAACCTGGTTAACAAGTCACTGGTGCGCATTGATGATTCGGCCGATGAGGTGCGTTATTTTTTCCTGGAAACGATCCGCCAGTACGCGCGCGACCGGCTGTATGAAGCGGGCG
>JBJYWZ010000386.1:0-3446 GCA_046259725.1 Promineifilaceae bacterium (SeqCode)
ACCTCGGGATCGGCCGCTTCCTGTCGCAGCCTGCGCAGCCGCAGGTCATTGTCAATCATGGGGTGCAAACGACCCTGTGTAAATTCATCCTCACCCAGATCCAGGATCGTGTGCGCCTGGCTGGCCATGCTGTCCGCCAGCTTCTGCTCCGGGCGCAGGGGGATATTGCTGTAGATGGGGGCCAGAAATGTTTGCAACCCAAGCAGTGCCTCGTAGGCCAGCGTGCCTCCAGAAAACAGTCCGCGCAGATAACCCCAGTTTACATGCTGTGATTCGAACTCATTTTCCTGCTCCGGGTCTACCAGTTGGCCGGCCAGTTTCGCTGCCAACACGGCCGCTTCGCTCAGCGTCGAGGCGAAGGAGAGATTATCTATCTGGCGGCCAGGTGGCGGGTAGCCAATAAGATTGATAACCACCGGTTTGTCACCGCTCTGCGCAGCGTTGATGATCGCCGGGGCGATGGCCGGGTCCATGGGCTTTGATATGAGGACAATCACATCCGTCTTGCTGTCACGCTGCAGCAAGTCAAGGGCTTGCAGCGTCGTCATGCCGCCCACGTCCCGTTTTAGATCACGCCCGCCGGTGCCAATCGCCTGTGAAATGCCGCCGCCGAGATTGTGGATACCGGTGCTGACCGCTTGAAGACCGGTGCCCGAAGCCGCCACGAGCCCAATAGAACCGCGGCGCACGCGGTTGGCAAAGCCCAGGCCAATGCCGTTGATGATCGCCGTGCCGCAGTCGGGTCCCATCAACAGGAGGCCTTTCTCACGCGCTTTTCGCTTCAGAGCGATCTCATCCTCCAGCGGCACATTGTCGCTGTAGAGAAAAACATGCTGGTTGAGATCCAACGCTTCGCCGGCAACGCCTGCCGCGTAACGTCCCGGCACCGAAATAAGCACCCATTGGGACTGCGGCAGGTAATCCAGCGCCCCGGCCAGGCTGTGCGGGCAAAAATCACCCGCGCTTTTGGCGCTGCGGCGCTTGAGTAAATCATCTACCTGACCAATAGATGTTGTAACAGCCGTTTCATCGACCCCTTTGACGACAATCAGCAGATCGTCCGCTTTTGCAGCGATGCCGGTTAGATCGAAATCGGCCGACTCAAGCAGTTCGCGGTTAGCAGGCGTGGCCATCACGACGCCGGCATCGATGACGCCAGGCATCTCCGCCAGCGATTTCTGCAGCTGCATCAAGACGACAGAATCATAATAGACTCCCGGCCGGACCTCGTATTTCGTAGCTGCCATAATTCCTCTCAAGTGCTGGTAGATTGGCTTAAGGCCGTCAAGCACGCCTTCTTTTCAATCGAGCTACCGACAGCTACTCAGCCGATTCCTCTTTCATCATTTCTACAACTCTGCGGGCCACCAGGTTAGCGAACCAATTAAAAACTAAGAGTAAAAGGGCTCCCACCAGGAGACCGCCGGCTGCTTTGCGTTGTGCGGGATCAGGCAGGAACTCTTCGAGCATGTTCTCCGCCACACCACGCATAAATTCTGCCTGGCTGGGCGCGTCAGGAGGCGCTTCTTTCGCAGACACAACGTCCGCTTCAGCAATTCTCTCCGGCGCTTCGGGGGCCGGTTGGGGCCGAACGCGCGCCTGCACCTGTTTATCCAGGTTTTCCAGGCTCTGTTTGACGACCGCTCTCGCGGAACTGGTCATCACGCGCTGCCCGACCGAGGCCATACGACCGCTTATCTGCCCCTGACCCGTATAAGTGAATTCCGTACCATTCCCGGCATCCTGTAAGAATACATCCCCTTCTCCCTCAACGATGCCCGAGGGGCCACGGCCGTTCATCACCAGGTGAAAACTTTCCGGCGGCTTTAATTCAGAAAGCGCCACCGTGCCCTGGAAAACACCATCCATCGGGCCAATCTTGATCCGCATCTGACCCTGGTACTCGTTTTCATTGACGATTTCCAACTTCTTACAGCCGGGCACGATCCTGGCCAGCACCTCGGGGTCCAGGATCATATCCCAAAGCAGCTCACGCCGCGCCTCATATTCTGTCTTTCCATCCAACTCGATCATATGCCGCCTCCAGGAGATGTTTCTCAATCTCTATCTATATCTCTACCTTCTGGCTCTCGCGCATATTCGCCGCTGCAAGCCTCACCGCATCAACAATATGCTGGTAGCCAGTGCAGCGACACAAATTACCTGATATCGCCTCGCGTATCTCCAGCTCGCTTGGATCGGGGTTCTCCTGCAAGAACGGAACCAGGGTCATCAGGATTCCCGGTGTGCAGAAGCCACACTGCAGGCCATGTGCTTCGTGAAATGCCTGCTGGATCGGGTGCAAATTATCAGGCTCGCCAAGTGATTCAACCGTGTTTATTTCATGCCCATCAGCCATAACCGCAAACATCAGGCAGGAACGAACGGCCGCACCGTCAAGGAGAACAGTACAGGCGCCGCACACGCCATGCTCGCACCCTACGTGCGTGCCCGTCATCCCTGCCACATGCCGCAGGAAATCGCTCAACAACAGGCGCGATTCCACCTCATAACGCTTTTCTTTTCCATTGAGGGTGACATTAATCAGGTGCTGGCTCATGACTGAATTTCCGCCTTTGCATTGGCAGCAGCACGAGAAAGCGCCCGTTTGCCGAGCACGAATGCCAGGTGCCGCTTATATTCGGCCGAATCGTGAATATCGGCCGTTGGCTCAATTTCATTCTTGCTGGCAAAATGTGCGGCTTCTTCAATGGCGCTCGGGGTCGGTTCTTCCCCTTTCAACATCTCGGCCGCCTGGTGGGCCACCATGGGAATCTCACCGGCGTTCAAGAATACCAGACGGGCATCCTGCACGGCCCCGTTGCCATCCAGGGTAACAATCGCGGCGGCGCCAGCCTGGGCATAGTCGCCATGCCGCCGTGCCTGCTCCAGAAAGGCATAACCCGTAGTGGGCAGCCTGGGTGGAACCGCTATCTCCACCAGGATTTCCTCCGGTTCCATGGCCGTTGTGAATAACGCCTCGAAAAAATCGCCGGCCTTTACCCGGCGCTCGCTGCCCTGGCGCATCAGCTTAAAGCCCGCCTGCAAGGCTACCATAACCACCGGTAATTCCGATGCCGGATCGGCATGGGCGATGCTGCCGCCAATCGTACCGCGATTGCGTATCTGCGGGTGGGCAATATGCGGCATCACTTCGAAGAGAAGGGGCGCCAGATCACGGACGACATGGCTGTGTTCCACCTGGCTGTGGCGCGTCATGGCGCCTATACGCACGCCATGCGACTCATCCGGGTGCAGCTTGCTCAATTCGTTTACACCGTTCAGGTCTACGAGCAGCGATGGTTGGGCCAACCGGAAGTTCATGGCCGGGATCAGACTCTGACCGCCGGCCAGGAGCTTGGCATCGAAGCCATGTTCATCCATCAGCGCCAGCGCTTCGTTCAATGATGCAGGGGCAAGGTAATCAAAAGGAGCGGGTTTCATAT
>JBJYWZ010000387.1:0-4035 GCA_046259725.1 Promineifilaceae bacterium (SeqCode)
ACCAACTATCAATAGCGCAATTAACAAGCCAATTAGTCTCACAAGATGAGCTCCGCGCAGTGAAGTTCTGCTGGCTGTTCAGTACAGCGCAACGCTGACTGACCAGCCGCCTGCGTCAGCGGCGCCCAGCTGACAATATATTTTTTCGATGCTCAGCATAACCCGGCGCGGGCTGGCTGGCAGGAGCGAAGCGACGGCCAGCCAGCACGGGTCAGAGTTTGTGCAACTTTCGGGCGATTTATGCAACCTCTCTCATGGGACGAACGCGCGGCTCCGGCAGTCGACGACCTTCTTTGTTGAAATGATTGATAACGTCCTGCACGATTTCACAGAGCTCGCCGTAAAGGGCCAGAGGATCTTCCCCATGAATGCCAGTGATCAGGTCAGGGCACTTTCCGATGTACACATGATCTTCGTCGCTCCATTCAACCCATTTGTGGTATCTGTCAAGGTCTTTCATTTCTTCACCGCTTCAATTGCTTGCGCAATTTGCCTTTCTTGGTACCGTTTTGCGTCGTCGCCCGGTTTACCGCTTATCGTGACGGCGCCGGGATACTTTGGATGGACCAGCTTCCGATGAGACCCTTTGCCTGCCCCTGGAATCTCTTTGAAGCGGGCATCTCGGAGCGCCTTCAACAGATCGCGAATCTTCTGGGGCATCTATCAACCTATCTGCTTTGCTTGCCCAACGTTCAAAATAACGCGTCCAAAAACCGCGCCCGATACGCCCGACTGTGAGCACAGCGCCGGACGCGGTGTTCGGCTTGCCGCTTATTCACTTGTTGGGACTCTTCATTGTCTTCAATGGCCAAAAACAAGACCTGCCCCGCTCACCTGTGACCTCGCTTCCGACCCCGCTTCCCGTTTTGACCCCGCTTCCCGTTTCGCGGACAATTGATCCAAATCATCGCGCCTGGACGCGAGAAATTGTTGTCGCCTCTTGATCGGGGTCAGCTAAATGGTGACCCCCCTTCCCGCTTGTCGCTTTCGCTCCATCTCCTTACGGTTCAGTCAATGTACCTATCGTCAAGGAAGAATTCCATGTCTAGGCGGAACATCGCTTGATAAAAATCCGTGACTTCGATATCCGCCAAACCGTCTTCGGCTACCCCGCAGACAAAAACCTCCGGTATGTAGCCGCCAAAACTATTCTTGGCTCGGACATTTAGAATTACCTCTTTCCATGGCTCTCTGTCAGGTCTCTCCAAATTCTTTACTAGGTCAATTTGAGAAGAAACAACGTAGGGGCTGCGGGGGTCCTTGAGAAGATAACGCCATTTGTTCAGGCAAGATTCGATTAATACTTCAGGCGCGGAGATAGCTAACCTATTACGCACTCGCCCTTTCGGGTTTGCTGCTGGCTCTGATGCCTTCGCCGTACTTGGTGTTCGCTCTGCATTCTCTGAAGAAGTAGCTAAGCCATCCGGACACGGTCGATCGGAATACACTATCCCGGATTCGGAGTCGCATTTAAAGACGCCTGAAAAAATAGGGGTGGAGGTGACAAAAACTGCGAAGAATAGGAGGGCTCTCCTCAACACTGCTCCTGAAGGCGGGCGGCGACTTGGCTGCGCCGCACGTTGCCGCGCGGCCTCCCAACTCATGCGGAGCATCTGGAGATGGTGAGCGAACTGTAAGTGGGGCAACTTCATGAGCGTCTTTTTAGCGTCATGATAGTAGCGACTGCATGATTTGCCTTCCGTTGGAAATAACGAGGTCAAACGTCATATCAATGCCCTTTGATTGAAACGACTCGACGATTTTGCTCCAGACAGTGTCGTTTCGGATCGTGTCAAGAAGTTCGTGGCCGGCGTTCGTCATCTGTCGAGCCATGGCCGCGAGGATTTGTCCATCTTCCATATTCGATTTTAGCATATCGGCTTTGATGTAACCCCCCTCATGGAGAAGTAGCATGTTATATGCGACGTCCTGCTCAGGATAATTCGACAGATCCTTCGCGTTCAAGACAGAGTTTGCGGTCGTGGCTGACTCAAGTTGCTGAAGAATCTCCCGAATAATTTCCCAGTTTCTTTTCACGCAACATTCTCCGGTTGATGATGTCTGTGGTGCAGCCCAGCAGTGTTCTTAGAATGGACGGTCGCGTGGATGTCAATCTAGGATTGCTATGCTTGCAGCGAGCCTAGCACACGATCAAGCGAAGTCAATGCCCTATGCCCGCTCGGGTTTTCACCGCTTCCCCACCGCGAGTGGGAAGGGTGTAGTGCAGCCCGAAGGAGTCACCCGTCTCCGGCAAGTTAGAGCCGCCGCTGTCATGGGCAGCGGCAGTCGCCCCGTCCCGGTCCGGATCAGCCTGGTGTAGTGGGGCGGCGGCTTCACGGGCGTTTAGCGCTGCGCCTTGAGAACTACTGAAAGATCGCGGTCCTGAGGCAGCAATGCTCCGACGTTCTCCAGGAATGCTTCAGAAGGAGCCTGGTGTCTGAGCTTTACCCAGGACCTGGGCTGACCATCAGACAACCGCACTTGCGCCCCCGCCATCGGCCGCTGTCTCGAGGTCGTCCCGCCCGGCTTCGATGTCCTTGTGATGGTGGCGCATCCAGAGGAAGTAGATGACCGGCACCGCCATGCGGGAGATCAGCAGGGACGCGACCTCGCCGGCCATCAGTGAGATGGCGAGCCCCTGAAAGATGGGATCGAACAGGATGACACTGCCGCCGACGACGACGGCCATTGCCGTCAACATCATCGGGCGGAAGCGGATTGCGCCGGCGTCGATGACGGCCTCCGGCAGGGCCACCCCCTGTTTGACCCGCAACTTGATGAAGTCCACCAGGATGATGGAGTTGCGCACGACGATGCCGGCGCCCGCCATGAAGCCGATCATCGACGTCGCCGTGAAGAAGGCCCCCAACGCCCAGTGCGCGGGCAGGATGCCGATCAGCGAGAACGGGATGGCGGCCATGATGATCAACGGGGCGCGGAAGGAGCGGAACCAGCCCACCACTAGTGTGTAAATCAGGATCAGCACGACGCCAAAGGCCGCCCCCAGATCGCGGAAGACCTCGTAGGTGATGTGCCATTCGCCGTCCCATTTCATGCTCGGCAGGTCCGTGGAGAACGGCTGGCGGATATTCCAGATTTCCAGTGGTGCATCCCGACCGTCGGGAATGTACTGGCGGATCTTGTGATTGAGCTGGAGGATCGCGTACACGGGACTTTCTTCGGCGCCCGCCACATCGGCGGTCACATACACCACCGGGAGCATGTTCTTGCGGTAGATGCTCTTCTCGCCGGTGTCTTGCTCGATGCGAACGAGCTCGCCCAAGGGAACGCACCGGCTTGTCGCGTTGCCCGTGACGGCGCTGGACCCACCATCCGAGGCCCCTGAGGATGCAGGACAGAGGGGTATCGGCACCAACCCCCACGCATCCGCGCGCTGGTGCAGCGGCAGGCGCACGCGGATCGGAACGTCCTCGCGTGCCGCCGGCACGTGCAGCAGCCCGGCGGCGGCACCGGCCTCGGCGATCTGCACCAGCTCGGTCACCTGATCCGCGCCGATGCCGTGCAGCGCTGCCTTTTCCTGGTCGAAGCGCAGGATCAGCCGCGGCTGGTCCGCCTCCACGTAGGAGTCCACATCGACGACGCCCGGTGTCGCCTCGAACAGCGCCTGGATGTGCTCGGCGATGCGGATCTGCTCCGCGTAGTCGGGACCGTAGACCTCGGCGACGATGGTCTGCAGCACCGGTGGCCCGGGCGGTACCTCGGCGACCTTGATCCGGGCGTCCAGGCGCTTCGCAAGTGGGGCGAGCCGCGCGCGGATCTGTTTTGCCAGGTCGTGGCTTTGCCGGCCGCGCTCCTCTCTCGGCACGAAATTGACCTGGATATCGGCGACATTGGGGCCGCGACGCAGGAAGTAGTGCCGGACCAGGCCGTTGAAGTTGTACGGTGCCGCGGTGCCGGCGTAGATCTGATAGTCGAGCACCTCGGGCTCCTTGCGCACCTCCGCGGCGATATCCTGTGCGACGCGCAGCGTGCGCTCCAGCGTCGTGCCCTCGTCCATGTCGATGATGACCTGGA
>JBJYWZ010000388.1:0-1538 GCA_046259725.1 Promineifilaceae bacterium (SeqCode)
CAGGCTCAATTATCGCCGGCTGTGACGAATGAAATCGCCCAACAAGTCCGCCAGCCCGACGCCGAACTGCGGTTAACGTTGGCCTTCATCCGAACCTTGACACTGCCGACTTGTATGGTTAGGATTCCTAACCATGGACTTTGACGAAATCTCTGAATCGCTTGAACTCCGACTGGCAGACGGTTTGACGCGCCTAGCCGCTGTCGCGCGTCAACTTGACTGGCAAGCGGCGGCCACGGCGGGATTATCTCCGACTCAAGCTGACATCCTTCGATTTGTCGCTAATCGCCCCGAAGGAGCGCGACTCACCGCCACTGCCGCTCATGTCGGTGTCCGCAAGGCGACGGCCAGCGATGCGGTGACCACGCTAGAGAACAAGGAATTGTTGCGCAAGCACGCGGATGCATCAGACGCGCGGGCAGTGACTCTGAAAGCAACATCCTCAGGTCTCGAGATTGCCCAGGCGTGGCCCAGAAGTTTCGCGCCGATTGTGGCCGGTCTCACAAAGACAGAGCAGGAGGTGCTGCATGGGTTGGTGATCAAGATGATCCGGCAACTGCAGCAGCGCCGATTGATCGCGCCACAGCGTACCTGCGTGGCTTGCCGGCATTTCCGCGAGAATGTCGCCCCTGGCACGAATTTGCCGCACTTCTGTGCGTTGGTCGGTGCCCCGATGGGTGATCGTCACCTTCGGGTCGACTGCGCGGAGTACGAATCCGCCGCCTGACGGCGGTTTAACCGCCCCGTTCACTGTGAATGGGTTTTCTTTTGATCTATATAGTTAGGAGTCCTTACATGAAGCGGTATTCCTTCTTCGACCACGCCGGTTGCCCGGTCTGTGTCGCCGCCGAGCAGCAACTTGCTGACGCCATCGACCCGTCACGTTTTGACGTCGAGATCGTCCATTTGGGCGAAGCCAGAACGCGCATCCCGGGGCGGAAGTGGTCGGGGTGAACTCCGTGCCTGCGCTGGTCATCGGAGGCCAACCGTTCCTCATCAACTTCGGCGCTGCCATCGCCGATCTCAAAGAAGGAGAAGCACCATGAAAGCACTGCATATTGGTTTGCTCTGCGCGGTTGCGACAACATCCGCGCTGGCGGCCGATCCTCAGGTTCCCTACCCGCAGGGCTACCGCGACTGGTATCACGTGAAAAGCATGGTGATCGAAGAGGGTCACCCTTTGTTCGCTTCCTTCGGCGGTATTCACCATCTGTACGCTAACGACAAGGCCATGCAAGGCTATCGGGGCCAAGGCTTTCCTGATGGGTCGGTAATCATCTTCGATCTGCTGGAAGCCGTACACGACGGCAGTGCGGTCACCGAAGGTGAGCGCAAAGTGGTGGGCGTGATGCACAAGGATTCGGAGACATTCAAGACAACCGGCGGCTGGGGCTTCGAAGGATTCGGCGGCGGCGACCCGGCCAAACGGTTGGTAGGCAGTGACGCCGCGACCGCCTGCTTTGCCTGTCATGAGCCGCAAAAGGGGCAGGACTATACCTTCAGTCGGTTGCGTGATTGAGGAGCCGCCGTGGATCAGC
>JBJYWZ010000389.1:0-10935 GCA_046259725.1 Promineifilaceae bacterium (SeqCode)
CAGCTGTCAGCTATAAAGTCTCCTGTCTCTTCTTTCGTTCTTCTTCCAGCGCCTGCCGCTTTCCATACAGTCTGCGCAAGGTTTCAATCGCCCTGGTGGGATCGAGGTGCTTGGGGCAGGCGTCGATGCAGTTGAAAATCGTATGGCAGCGGGCGGCGCCGTTTGCTCCGCCGACAATCTCCAACCGCTCCGCCGGAATGGTGTCGCGCGGATCCATGACGCGCATGAATTCCTTTAGCAGGGCGTGCGGGCCGATATATTCCTTGGTCATGCCCACCACCGTGCAGGCGGAGTAGCAGGCGCCGCACATAATGCAGTGTTCCGCGCTGTTTAAGTCTTCCACCTCTTGCGGCGTCATGCGGAACTCTTTTTCCGGGACGTCATCCGGCGGGACCAACCAGGGCTTGACCAATTGGTACTGTTTCCAGAAGGAGGTGCGGTCAACGACCAGGTCCTTGATGATCGGCAGGTAGGGAAGCGGCCGTATCGTCACCCGGCCGCCGCCGTCCAGATGCTTCTTCAGCGGTTCGTGGCAGACGAGAATATTACGGCCGTTGACGTTCATGGCGCAGCTTCCGCAAATGGCGTGCCGGCAGGATCGCCGGAAGGTTACGCTGCCGTCAACGGTGGATTTGATGTGCTGCAAGGCGTCCAGCAGCGTGGGATCCCCTTGCGTCGACACCTGAAATTCCTGCAGGTAAGGCTTCTTATCCGTGTCCGGATTGAATCGCTGCACACGTACTGTCGCCATCTCAAACTTCTTGTTCATATTCTGCTCCATTCTAGAAACCCGGTTTTTATTTTTATTGAGCTATTGCCAGTCTAATTCAAGTGAAAAACCGGGTTTCTACTGCATCGTCTAGTACTGTCGCTTCTGCGGTGGGTAGCGATCCCAATCAATATTGACCTCTTTGTAGCTGAAAAGAGGGCCGTCCTCTCCTTTATGGGCCACCGTATGTTTGAGCCAATTTTCGTCATCCCTTTCCGGGTAATCGGTGCGCGCATGCGCGCCGCGGCTTTCGGTTCGCGCCAGCGCGCCGGCGGCGACCACCTCGCTGAAAGTCACCAGGTGCTCCGTCTCCAGGCCGGCCAGCAGGTCCGTGTTAAAGCGGCTGCTCTTGTCCATGATTTTGGCCGTCTTCAGCCGTTCTTTTAGCTCCTGAATCTTGCTCACGGCTTCCTGCAGCTTCGCTTCGTTGCGGAAGATGCCGCACTTATTGGTCATCGTTTCTTTTAATTCCTGGGCGATATCGTCAACCAGTTCCAGGCCGCTGCGGTCCAGGTGTGCCTGAATGCGCTGGCGGTTTTTTTGCGCCGGATCGCCGCTGACGGGCTGCAGCTCGGCGCCCTCCTGTATGAATTGGGCGATGGCATTGCCCGCGCGACGGCCGAATACCGAGGCTTCCAGCAGGCTGTTCGAACCCAGGCGATTGGCGCCGTGCACGCTGACACAGGCAACCTCACCGGCGGCAAAGAAGCCCGTCAGCGGCGTGCCACTGGCGTCGGCGATCACCTGGCCGTCGACCGTTGTGGGAATACCACCCATGCTGTAATGTGCCGTGGGCTGGATGGGAACCGGGTCGTCGATGGGATCGGTGCCCGTGAAATCGATGGCGATCTCGCGTACCTGCGGCAGCCTGTTCAGAATTTTCTCGCGGCCCAGGTGGCGCAGATCGAGGTAGATGCCCTGCTTATCGGGTCCGATGCCCCGCCCCTCGTCAATTTCTGTTTGTTCCGAACGGCTGACCAGGTCGCGCGGCGCCAGTTCCATCTTCTCAGGCGCGTACCGTTCCATGAAGCGTTCCCCATCGCTGTTGGTCAGGTAGCCGCCTTCGCCGCGGCAGGCCTCGCTCATGAGGATGCCGTGGCGGTAGATGCCCGTGGGATGGAACTGCACGAACTCCATATCCATCAAAGGCACGCCCGCGCGATAGGCCATGGCCACGCCGTCCCCGGTATTGGCGAAGGCGTTGGACGTGATCTTGAAGGCACGGCCGTAACCGCCGGTGGCGAACATCACCGCCTTGGCACGCAGCGTGTGAATCGAGCCGTCGAGGATATTCATGGCCACCACGCCGCGGCAGACGTTGTCTTCGACGATCAGGTCGAGCAGGTACCATTCGCTGTAAAATTTGACGCCGTGCCGCAGCGCCTGCTCGTGGATCGTGTGCAGCAGGACGTGGCCAGTCCAGTCAGCGGCGTAATTGGCGCGCGGCGCGCTGTGCCCGCCGAAGCGTCGTTGGGCGATACGGCCGTCCGGCGTGCGGCTGAAGACGCAGCCCATATGCTCATATGCATACAGGATGTCGATGGCTTCCTTGACCAGTACCTCAATCTTATCCTGGTCGCCCAGCCAATCTGAGCCCTTTATGGTATCGAACATATGCAGTTCCCAACTGTCGACCGGCTCGTCGCCAGGGGGGATTTGTTCCAACGGCCCGCGCGGA
This sequence comes from Promineifilaceae bacterium (SeqCode), assembly GCA_046259725.1. Lineage (GTDB taxonomy): Bacteria > Chloroflexota > Anaerolineae > Promineifilales > Promineifilaceae > JAACFF01. The sequence continues at coordinate 2,448 of JBJYWZ010000389.1, forward strand.
CCGGTGCCTGCTACCGGGCGGACATTATTGAGGGCTGCGGCAATGCCGCCCTGCGCCGCGCCGCTGTGCGAACGCAGCGGGTGCAATTTCGAGAGCACGCCGATATCCTTGACGCCCTTCTGTGCGGCCGTCATCGCCGCCCAACTACCGGCCAGCCCTGCTCCGACAATGATTACGTCATGAGTAATTGTGTTTGCTTCTGCCATACTTGAGGTCCTACTTCCTAAGCAATCAACCAACCACCGGCCGTTTTTCCCGCCGGCAGCAGGTTAAAACATCAATCAAAAAAGCGAATCCCCTTAAGCTTAAAGCCCATTTGTCGCTTTTTGAAGTGATCAATGTCATGGCTGTGGGTGACAAAATACAGTATTCGGTGGTCAATAAGCAGTTTTCAGTGGGCCAACTGCTGCTTACTTTTTACCGTCTACTGTTTACTGACTACTAAATACTGATTACAATTCGACCTGTGAAACTGATCATTCAAGTGCCATGTTACAACGAGGCGGAAACACTGCCGCAGACGCTGGCTGAACTGCCGCGCAGCCTGCCAGGCGTTGATTGTATTGAGACCCTGATCATTGACGACGGGAGCCTGGATGGCACGGTCGACGTCGCCTGGGAGCATGGCGTCGACCACATTGTGCGCCACAAGCAAAACCTCGGCCTCGCACGAACGTTTCAGGATGGGCTCGAGGCCAGTCTCAATGCCGGCGCCGATATCATCGTCAATACCGATGCCGACAACCAGTATCCGGGCCGCTATATCGTCGACCTTGTCACCCCCATCCTCGATGGCGAGGCTGACATGGTTATCGGCGACCGCCAGGTTGATTCGATCGAACACTTTTCGCCGCTGAAGCGCAGCCTGCAGAAATTAGGAAGCTGGCTCGTGCGTACAGCCAGTGAAACACAGGTGCCCGACGCGGCGAGCGGCTTCCGGGCTTATTCCAAAGAAACAGCGCTGCGCCTGAATATCCTCACGCGCTACAGCTATACTCTGGAGACGATAATTCAAGCGGGTAAGCTGGGTCTGGCGATCCAAAGCGTGCCCATAGAGACGAACCCCACGGAACGGCCGTCGCGCCTGCAGCGCAATATGTGGCATTTCATCAAGGCCCAGGCCGGGACGATTATGCGTCTCTACGCTTTCTACGAGCCGCTGCGCACATTTTCCTACCTGGCCGCTCCCTTCCTTTTTCTGGGTCTGGCATCCTGGATTCGCTTCCTCTATTTTTACTTCCAGAACATCGGCGGACACCTGCAGTCACTGACCATCGGCACCGGCCTTTTCCTGGTGGGCATCCTGGTTTTGCTCTTCGGCATTCAGGCCGACATTTCCAGCAAGCATCGCCAGCTCACCCAGGAATCGCTCTACCGCCTGAAGAAGATGGAACTGGAAAAGACCCTGGCGGAAGATGAGCCCTGTCCCGATAACTAAATGCTTCTACCGGCGCCCCTAATGTAGGCGAAACAGGGCATGCAAAGCTACAAAATTCAGTGTAGAAATTTTAAGAAAATTTGTTCCAACTGATCGCGATTTGCCGTCCCCGTTGTGTTATACTCGGCACGGAGCGGAACCACCAGCGAAGAGTTCTGCCGGGCAGTGACGGAGACCCCTCTTTTTCCACGGGTCACAAAAAGGGAAGCATGAGCATACAACAGCCATTTGTGCATCTTCACGTGCACAGCGAGTATTCATTGTTGGACGGTTTGAGCCGCGTTGACGATCTTGTTGCCCGCGCCGTTGAGCTAAACCAACCGGCGATTGCCTTGAGTGATCACGGCGCGATGTACGGAACGATGCCTTTCTATCGTGCGGCCAAAAAGGCCGGCATCAAACCCATCATCGGCATTGAATCTTATTTAGCCAAGCGGGACATGCACCAGCGCGATCCCCAGAAAGACAAAGAGCGTTACCATATGCTGCTGCTGGCCCAGAATCAGGCCGGCTACAGCAACCTTTTGCAGCTTGCGTCTGCCGCGCAGTTGGATGGCTACTACTACAAGCCGCGCATTGACAGGGCTTATATGGCCCAATACAGCGAGGGGCTTATCGCCACCACGGGCTGCATGGCCGCCGAAATTCCGCGGGCAATCGGCCAGGGGAATATGAAGCTGGCAGACAGACTGATGGCCGAATACGTCGACATCTTCAGCCGCGACCGGCTGTTTATCGAACTGCAAGAACACCACATTCCCGAACTGCGGGCAATTAACAAGAAGCTGATCGAAATGGCGCCGCGTTATGGCCTGGAAAACAACTTCCTGGCCACCAATGATGTCCACTATACGCGGGCCGAAGACGCCAAGCCGCACGAAGTATTATTGTGTATCCAGACCGGCTCGACGATCAGCGATCCCAAGTTGTCCTTCAGCGACTCCGAATATTATCTGAAGTCCTACGACGAAATGGCCGCCATGTTTGGCGAACTGCCGGGTGCGCTGAGCAACAGCTTGCGTATCGCCGAAATGTGCGATGTCAAACTGGACTGGCAGGGATACCACCTTCCGCAGTTTGACCTGCCGGAGGGGGTTGATGCCCACGCCTATTTGCGCCAACTATGTGAAGAAGGCCTTGCCTGGCGCTATGGCGCGGATCGCGCTAATCACGATGAGGTGCTGCGCCAGAGGCTCAACCACGAACTGCAAATCATCGGCTCGATGGAATTCGATACCTATTTCCTGATCGTCTGGGATTTGTGCGAGTGGGCGGCGCGCAGCGATCGCTGGTGGGAAAAACACCGCGATCCCTACCCCTATGAGAGTTACCAGGAATGGAAGGACAACGATATCTGGTGGAATGTGCGTGGTTCTGGGGCCGGCTCCGTTGTCGCCTATACGTTGGGCATTACGAATATTGATCCCTTGAAAAACGGTTTGATTTTCGAACGTTTTCTGAATCCGGGGCGTGTTTCCATGCCCGATATTGATCTGGATTACCCGGACGATGCGCGCCATTGGATGGTCGGATACACCATGCGCCGCTACGGCCGTGAAAAGGTCGCCCAGATCATCACCTTTGGAACCTTAGGCGCGCGGGCCGCTATTCGCGATGTCGGCCGTGCGATGGACATGCCGCTCCCGGAGGTGGACGTCATCGCGCGTATGATACCGGCCATACCCGGCAAACCGGCCAGAATTAGCGACGTGCTCGACAGCAGCAACGAGTTTCATTCTAAAGAATTGGCGGAACGTTATCGCGGCAGTCGAGATGTGCGCAATCTGCTGGACACAGCGCGTAATTTGGAAGGCGTCTCGCGCCATGCCTCCAGCCACGCCGCCGGTGTCATCGTCTCCGACCGACCGCTGCAAGAATATGTGCCCTTGAATCGGCCGACCGGAGGGGAAGTAGGATTAGGCGGCGTCGATCGCGTGACCCAATGGCCGATGGAAATTGTGGAATCTATCGGGCTGCTCAAGGTAGATTTTCTCGGTCTGAGCACGCTGACCGTTATGCGCCGCGCCGCCCGCCTGATCGAACAGCGTTACGGCACCATATACACGATGGACAACATCCCTTACGATGCCGGGCAGGTGGGACCTGATCCTACGAAGGCGCCCGAGAAACTATTTGAGATGCTCGGTCGTGGCGAAGTTGCCGGCGTGTTCCAGGTTGAAGGAGCGGGCATGCGCCGCCTGATGATGGAAATGAAGCCGCGCCGCTTTGATCACATCGTCGCCGCCGTCGCCCTCTACCGTCCGGGACCGATGGATAATATCCCCGAATACATCAAGCGCATGCACGCGGCCATTTATCAGGATAAGGATATTGTCGAGTATCATACGCCGGAACTGGAGCCAATTTTGCAGGATACCTACGGCATCCTGGTTTATCAGGAGCAGATCATCCGCATCGCTTCCGATCTGGCCGGTTACGCGCCAGGTGAAGCGGACATGATTCGCAAAGCGGTGGCCAAGAAAAAGCAGAAGTTGATGGACGAGCACCGCCTGAAGTTCACCGAAGGCGCCATCAAACGCGGTTTCAGCCAGGAAGTATGCGACGCTATCTGGGGTGATATTGAATTCTTTGCTCGATATGGCTTTAACAAGGCGCATGCGGCGGACTATGCCAAGGTGACCTGCCAGACGGCATTCCTGAAAGCCCACTATCCGGTTGAATACCTGACTTCCATGCTCAGCGTTGAGCGGGATAACACCGAAAAAGTGCGCCGCTACTTCTCGGAGGCGCGCAATCTGGGTATCAATATCGCCCCGCCGGAGATCAACCAATCGGGATTGGATTTCACGATTGAGGATCAGGAGGAAGGCTCCATGATCCGCTTCGGCCTGGCGGCGATTAAGAATGCCGGCATCCCGTCGCTGACACTGATTATCCAGGAGCGCGACGAAAATGGGCCCTTCGAAAGTCTTCAGGATCTGTGCGACCGCGTCGATCTTCGCAAAGTTGGCAAACGAACCCTGGAATTTATGATCAAGGCCAAGGTCTTTGAAATATGGGGAACTGTCCCGCAGTTGTTAGAAGCGCTGGATCGCATTGTCGGTGAGAGCAGCCATACACATGAAGCAGCCGCTGTGGGCCAGATGAGCCTCTTTGGCGGTACCGCGGGTGGAAACGGGCTGCGAATTGAAGCCGATCTACTAAAAGATCCATCACAGTTGAAGAAGATCGATAACCGGCAGCTGTTAGATTGGGAAAAGGATGCCCTCGGTGTGCATGTTTCCGAGCACCCTCTTGAACGGCCGTTGGCGCTGCTTGAAACGCGAACCAATGCGGTCATCAGTGATCTCCACGACCAGAATTTTGCAGGTAAATCAGTTCGCGTGGCCGGCGTGGTCAGTCAGCTGCGCAAGCTTACCACCAGGAAAGGCGACCCCATGGCATTCGCCACCCTGGAAGACCTTGACGAAAAAGTGGAGCTGGTGATTTTTCCACGAACATGGGAACAAACGCGCGATCAAGTTGAGGTGGATCAGGTTATGCTGGTTGCTGGCACCGTAAAATTCAGAGACGACCAACCAAGCCTGATCGTCGAAAAAGTAATGACCAAACTGGAATCCGCCAGCGCGGCCGACAGCGGCGTAGCGTCACTTTTTGTGGATAGGCCGCCCGTCGAACGGCCGCCGGAAAATGGCTATAAGGAAAAGCCCGATAAACTTCCAGTCGCTATGAAAAAACAAGTAAAGAGCGAACCGCAAACCGGCAGTTCAGGACCGCCGCCTCCTCCCAATTTTGATGACAACTGGACGGGAAGTGAAACGGTAAAGGCCAATGGCCGTGAAGAGATAAAAACGGAGTTGGAGCCATCTCTGGTAGCCGAGAAGACCGTGGTAACGCAGGGTGGCAAAACTGTTGCCGTCCCTGGTAATGGAACCCACAAGGCACGAACCGTAGTGGTCGAGATCAAGGCCGCCGGCAACTGGCGCGATGCCTGCCGGCGCACTCTGGAGACTGCTAAATCACATTCCGGAGAGGACGATCTGCGCCTGCGTATCGCAACCCAGGAGCTGGCGATGGATTTTCCCACCTGCGGCACGCATTTCTGCGACGAGCTGGTAGAGGATCTGGAACGTATCCCGGGAATCGTCCGCGTCTATGATAAGTAGACACACGTCTATGGTAGACACGTCTATCATGGCTAAATCGTTTATTAGCTCAACTACTCCAGATCTGTCTTTGCCTTGCGATAAGCGATGTGCCGGCGCTGCGCCTCGCTCAGCCAGGCAGCCAGTGTTTTTTCATCTGCCCCCGCGAGAAGGCGTATTACCTCCTGCAACTCCACCTGGTAACCCTTAAGCTGCTCCAGCACGGCCGTCTTGTTGGTCAACAGGATATCAAGCAGCATCTGCGGGTCTGAACCGGCCAGGCGGGACACATCACGAAACCCGGAAGCGCTCGTCTGCCACAAATAATCATCCTTTTGCTGCGATACAAAGCGCATCAAGGCGGCTGACAGGATGTAAGGCAGGTGGCTGACGGCGGCTGTCAGGCGGTCATGCTGCTGCGCTTCCATGAAGAGAGGTTTCGCCCCGATCAGGTCAATGATCGCCAGGGCCAGGCGCTCAATTTCCGGCGTCGTTCGTTCGTTGCGGGTTAGAATAAACGTTTGCCCCTGAAACAACGTCGGATCTGCGGCCCGGTAACCGGCCGTTTCCTTGCCGCACATGGGATGTCCACCGAGCGCGGCGAATCCGGGCGGAAGTTCACTCATCGCCTCATTGATAGCAGCTTTTGTGCTGCCGAGATCGAGCACAAAGCAACCATCCGGAATCAAAACTGGCAGTTCATGAAGGGCATCCAGGATGGCGCGCACGGGCATCGCCAGGATGACGATATCGGCATCAGACACGCCCACGGCGAGGCTCTCCGGCGCGAAATCAACAACGCCGTCGGCCAGTGCCTGCTGTCTGGTTGCTGCATGGCGGTCGACGCCCGTGACCCGGCCGGCTTTCCCTTTGAGTGCCTGCGCCATAGAACCACCCATTAAGCCCAGACCGGCGATGCACACACGGTGGTTAATCATGACTTAACGCGGTCGCTGTCCTGGCATAGCCGCGCTGTGTCAGGTAAGAAACAACCAGCGCTACGACGAAGTTGAGGACGGCTAAGAGGCCCAGCGTTCGAGTTGTCTGGTCTATAGCGGCGAAATAAAGCTCAAATCCGGTGAGAAAGGTGAGTACGCTCATTCCGCCTGAGAGCGGGTCGCGGCTGGTGATTACGCCGGCCATACCCAGGGTGATGAGCAGCAGGATCGCCAGGTTGATGTAGTCCATACCTTCCGGCAGCCCCGGCAGGTAGAGTGAAAAACCCCACTGCAGTATCACAACCAACAGCAGGGCAATAACGGCCGCCGCCGCACGTTCGGCCAGGTTGCGCGGCATGGATAGCGGTCCGACCTGGATTTTTCGCCCCGTTTTGACTGGATAAGATCTGCCTGGCGAGCCGTGGGACCTGCCATAATCCACCTGGCGCGCGGTCCAGTAAAGTATGAGGCATACGAACATACCCACAAAGAGCTTGATAAGCGCCAACTGTGGGTTGAGTAAATCAAAGTAAAGCAAAGTGGCGACCAGGTACTGAACGATTAGAGCGAACAATGACAGCCGCCAATCGAGGAATAATGTGATCAGAGTTCCTGTTGCCAGGAGCAGCCACACGGAAGGATAGCCGCGCAGAAAGGAAAAAGTTTCTAACCAATCGAATATTGAAGGAAAACTCATAGGGTTGTTATAGATGGTTCAGCGAGGTCGTCTTTGATGGTGGGGATCGTCTCCTCTGTTGCTTTCCGCCCGGCCTCGATAAGCTCCTCATACTTGGAGAGGCGCAGGTAACTTTTGCCTACCAGGTCAGGGATAATGACGCAGTCGGCCGACTGCATGCCGCCGCCGGCGTTCTGGACGAGCGTTTCAACAGCCGCCATCGCCACACCGAGAGGGCCAAGGAAGCTGCGGTAGACGGGAGCAAAGACGTCCACGCCGATGACGTAATCGGCGCCTAGTTCTCTGGCAGCGTCATCCGGCAGATTGTCGGAGATGCCGCCATCACACAATAATCGGCCGTGATACTGTACCGGCGCCACGACTCCAGGCACAGAACAGCTAATGCGCACGACTTTTGCTACTGGACCTTCACTCAGCATCAGGCGTTCGCCCGTTTCGATGTCCGTGGCCATCGCCGCAAATGGCGTTTCCAGGTCGCGCACATCAATATCACCGACTCTGTTGATGATCCATTCTTCCATTTTCTGGAAACTAAGCAGGCCCTGGTGCGGCCAGGAGAGCGAACTGATGTGGCGCCAGCCCGCAGTCGAAGCGATCTCTAATAGTTCAGGGATCTCTATGCCGGCACAGTAAGCCGCGCCGACTAACGCGCCCATGCTGGTACCGGAGACGTAATCGACGGGAATATCACTCTCTTCGAGAGCCGCCAACACGCCGATGTGCGCCAAGCCCCGGGCTACGCCTCCCCCAAGTGCCAGGCCAACGCTCTTTCTATTAACTGCGTCGTGCATCGAAGAATCAATTACTCGGGCCAGGTCGTTTCAACGCTCGCCGCACTTTCAACCAGCTCAGTGGCTGCCTTGGGCGATTTCATGATCTTCATCATATTTCCCTTGAGCTTGAGCTGGCGGGTCATGATACCCTTAATTGGATCGATCTTCTTGTTAAGAACACCCTTCCACGTATCGAGCGGAGCCCTTAATTCAAAGGCCGTCTTCTTGCTGGCCGGATCGCCCTGCAAATAGGCCTCTCTCGCTTCCCCATGCCACAAATCAAGATAGAGGTAAATATCCTCAGCAATACCCTGGCCTTTTTCAACAATGAAGTAGAAATCCCCTTCCCAGTTCTTTGCCGCTTCGCGATAGGCTTCGCTGTTGTTGAGCTCTTCCTGTAAGGCTTTTACCCACTCTTCCGTTGCGAACTGATATGCCATTTCTCTTCTCCCTATTTGGTTTATGCGCTATTTTTGCCAAGTTTTGACAAAGATAGCACAGCGCTCATGCATTTCCAAGCCAGGTCATTTAGCGCA
>JBJYWZ010000390.1:0-8837 GCA_046259725.1 Promineifilaceae bacterium (SeqCode)
GAAGCAGATCAAAAAATAAAGAAGCCTTCTGATCCGATTCAGAAGGCTTCTGGCTAATACGTATCAGTTCCTACGCCAGCATTATCTGGATCAGGTCTAACGGTTCGCTTCACTAGAAGCATCTCAGCCTGGTAACGTCCAAGCACCCGTAACAGTAGATTATAGAACAATATTATAGTGCCCAGCCCAATCGCCGTCAAACGGGCTAAGTTTGTGGCATGCTTAACCATAAGATTATCCCGGAAACTTTCCTATCGCATTGTGTGGAAAATCGACTGATTAATTTCCCGGATAATGACAGAAACTGCTTACAAAAGCATTATGATCAATGTCCGTTATTGGTAATCAAGCCGTGTATCTGTTTCACTGCTTCGACCGTATCATCCGCCGAGACCACGATACTGATGCTGCATTCGGACGATCCCTGGGCGATGGCGATGATATTCACGCCGCTGTTGCCCAGCGCGCTAAAAACCTGACCAGAGATTCCCGGCGTGCCGCGCATCCCGGCGCCGACAATAGTAACGATAGAAATGTCCGCCATGCCCCAGATGCTGTCGATGTCTCGATTTACCAGTTCCGCCTCAAATTCCTCCTGCAGCCGGTGAATCACGCTTGGTGCGCGATCTTCAGGCAAAGCGAAGCAAATTGACTGTTCGGAAGAGGCCTGGCTGATTAGTAGGACGCTGACCTCAGAATCAGCCACCGCGCCAAATGTCCGCGCCGCGATACCGGGGATGCCAATCATGCCCGTTCCTTCAACCGTAATCAGATTCAAATGCCTGATTGCCGTTACCGCCTTAATCCCGCCATTTCTTCCCTGCCCATTGGCCACAATCACCGTACCCGGATGGTCCGGATTGAAGGTGTTCTTGATTCTTAAGGGGATGTCGTTTTCGATACAGGGGCGCATGGTCTTAGGGTGCAGGACCCTTGCCCCATAATAAGCTAACTCCGACACTTCGCGGTAGGTTAAGATGGGGATCGATCTGGCATCGGGCACCAGGCGTGGATCGGTCGTCATGACCCCATCTACATCGGTCCATATCCACACCTCATCGGCATTCAGGACCTGCCCGATAATGGCCGCGCTGTAGTCCGACCCACCCCGCCCTAGAGTCGTGGTCACGCCGTGCAGTGTAGCGCCTATAAAGCCGGTTACAACGGGGATGACGTCGTCATCCAGCAAAGGCCGCAGGCGGGCCGTCGACCAATCCATTGTTTGCGTCATAAGAGGATTGGCATTCTGAAAGACATTGTCCGTGGCAATAAGGTCGGTGGCGTCAATCGCCTGCGCATTGTGCCCTATCTGGCGCAAATAGGCGGCGAGGATACGCACGCTCATTTGCTCGCCCATGCCGCCAAAAGCATCCAGTGCGCGGGGTGTCAGTTCTCCAAGGACACGCACCGCATCACATAAGGCCACATAATGCTCAATAAATCCTCCAGTTTCGGCCAGAATTTCCTGTCGCTCCCCTTCCGGTTCCAAAAGTCCATCTATCGCTTCAAAATGTACCAGGCGCATTTGCTCCGCGATATCCAGATATTTCTCCTGGTCGCCTTCCAGGGCAGCCTGAGCCCCGCCCAGCAGCAGATCGGTAACCTTGACCGGCCTGGAGCCCATTCCGGAAGCGACCACAACAACTTTGCCCCATTCATCTTTCGTAGCCTGGATAAGTGCGGCCGTTTCGCGCATCGCCTGCGAATTTCCCACCGAAGTCCCACCGAATTTCATCACTAACGTCATAACACAATCCCCAAAAAAATACCTCTTCTAGTTATCCAGAAGAGGTATGTACAAACGTAAGTCTTACCTTATCTCTCAAGCACACGTCGCTGTCGCTTTCAGCAGCGGCTTGCCGGAATTAGCACCATTTCCCTTTCTGGGCGGTTGCTGAGGCTTCATCGGGCCGGTCCCTTCACCTCTCTGGATAAGGGCGATCATGTGATCGCCTAGAAATATTCAGTTGTAAGTGACCAGGATCGTAGCAGATGAGAGGCTCGTTGTCAAAACAGGTGAGCGGCTTGAATGCGCCCAATACACGGCCCCTGCAAGCGATGCCGAGGAGTGATTCAACCTGCGCGGCATCGGGTCTGAGGTATAATCCGCCGCCATGGATTTTAAATTTGAACTGCTGGCACAGGACAGCGCCTCTGCCGCACGACTGGGACGCTTCCATACGCCGCATGGCCCCTTTGATACGCCTGTATTTGCTCCCGTGGGCACGCAGGCAACAGTAAAAGCGATGCGGCCGAGCGATTTGTGCGACCTGGGCACAGAGCTGGTCCTCAGCAACACCTACCACCTCTACCTCCGGCCTGGCGACGAGTTGATTCGAGACCTGGGCGGCCTGCACACGTTTATGGCCTGGGACGGCCCCATTCTGACGGACAGCGGAGGCTTCCAGGTCTTTAGCCTGAGCCAGTCGCGAAAGATTGACCAGGACGGCGTTACCTTTCAATCCCATCTGGACGGCTCTGCGCATCGCTTCACACCTGAAAAGAGCATCGCAATCCAGGAAAATCTGGGCGCCGACATCATCATGATGTTCGATGAATGTCCGCCGCCTGACGATTTTGATTATGTACGCGAATCGTTGGCGCGCACCCACACCTGGGCTGAACGATGTCTGGCCGCGAAGGGGCGCGATGACCAGGCACTTTTTGGCATTGTTCAGGGCGGCATCTTCCCGGACCTGCGTGCAGAGAGCGCCCGTTTTCTAACAGACCTCGATCTGCCAGGCTACGCGATTGGCGGTCTGGCTGTCGGCGAGACAAAAACGCAAATGGCCGACACCCTGGAAGTCGTGAATCCGCTGCTTCCGGCAAACAAACCGCGCTATTTGATGGGCGTCGGCGCTCCGGAGGACCTGGTCCGCGGCGTCCTCAGTGGCATCGATATGTTTGACTGCGTCCTGCCTACACGCCTGGCGAGACACGGCTCAGCCATGATCGTAGGCGGCCGTCTGAACATGCGCAACGCGCGCTATGAAGCCGACAGCGCACCCCTGGTGGAAACATGCGGGTGCTACACCTGCCGCCATTTTAGCCGCGCCTACCTGCGGCACCTGGTGAAATCGAATGAAATCCTGGGCCACATGCTCTTGAGCACGCATAACATCCACTTTTTACTGACCTTAATGAGCGACATTCGAAAGGCGCTTCGCAAGGGAGAACTGTCACAATTCGCAGCTGAATTCTTAAGTCACTACCCGCCGCTCGGCAACTGAGAAAAATAGCAGCATATCGACCACAAACGATTGACAACAATAACCAGTATAACTATGAGCGTACTTGAAGCCATCATCCTGGGAATAATCCAGGGCGCAACTGAATTCTTACCCATTTCCAGCTCCGGTCACCTTGTATTGATGCCGGCCATCTTCGGCCTGACGCAGCCCAGCCTGAACATCATAGCCGTCGCCCATCTCGGCACCCTTCTGGCTGTCCTGATTTATTTCCGCAGAGATTTATGGAACATCATAACGGCCGTCATTACGGGCCTCATACAGCGCAGCCCCATGCAGACCACCGACTCCCGTCTGGGCTGGTATATCGCCGTGGGCTCAATCCCCGCCGCCGCTGCCGGGCTCTTATTCTCGGACTTTTTCGACGAGATTTTTGGCACACCAACGATTGCCGCCTTTTTCTTACTGGTTACAGCGGGATTATTAGTCTGGGGCGAGCGGATGCTCACAGGCGAAAAGGAACTCAGTGGTATGAAATGGCTCGACGCCATAGCTATTGGCCTGTTCCAGATGATGGCCCTTTTTCCAGGCGTCTCACGCAGCGGGAGCACCATCACGGGCGGGCTGTGGCGTGGATTGGATAGGGCAACGGCCGCCCGTTACAGTTTTCTGTTGGGGGTGCCCGCCATCTTAGGCGCAGGCCTATTATCGATTTTGCACCTGCAGCAGTCCGGCGAACTGCTGGCGGATTGGCAGATCTTACTGGCGGCATTCGCCTCCGCAGCTGTCGTCGGTTATCTCTGCATTTACTTCTTACTCGCCTGGTTGCGCAGCCACAGCCTCTACATATTCGCCGTATACTGTGCGCTACTTGGCGGCGGATATTTATTGGCGACCCTCGTTCTTTCCTGAACAGGATCAGTGCAGCGCCTGGTTCGCGTCCGTTCGAGCCTCTCTGTCCGCCTCACCCAATAATATGTCAATATGTCAAACGTGGCAGCCGTTTGTTGCCGCGATTAAAATCGCGTTTTGGTAACAATAAGCGCGCTCATTTAGATGAATAGAGAGACATTCAGAAGACTCGATCTGGCAGCGAGAAATGCTTTCCCGGGCAGCACGCTGCTTCGCGCCTGGCCGCTTGCAGGTGGTATTTCCGCCGACATGATCGCTCTGGAACTCAAGATGCGGCACAGCGTGACCGTCAAAGTGATTTTTCGACGCCATCTTCATCAGGATGCGGCGAACGTCCCCAGCGCGGTTGAAAACGAGGCTCGCCTGCTGCAAATCACGCGCTCGCTGGGACTGCCTACTCCGGAGCCATATTTCCTCGATCTTTCTCGCGAGGTCTTCCCGCAGGACTATTCATTGATTGAATACATAGACGGCCGTATGGAGTTCGCTCCCGCCGATCTGGCCGGGACACTGGAACAGTTAGCCGAACAGTTGGCCAATCTGCATAACGCGGACATATCTCAGTACGATTTATCATATGTGCCTCAGCACTTGGGCGAGTGTGTTGAGTTGTCCCGTGATCACGGCGGCGGGCCAGCCGGCGGAAAACATATTGCTGAAGCACTTCATTCAACCCGGCCGCCCGAACAGAAAAACCGGCACGTCCTTCTGCACGGTGACTATTGGCCGGGCAACGCGTTGTGGCGCGACGGCCGTCTGCTGGCAATCATCGATTGGGAAGATGCTGAAATCGGCGATCCCCTCATTGATCTGGCCAGAAGCAGATCAGAGATCGTTTGGATATATGGCATTGAGGCCATGCACAGCTTCACCAGGCATTATCAAGCAAGAACAACCTTTGATTTCACCGGTCTGCCCTACTGGGATTTGTGCGCTGCTCTGCGCCAGTTACGCCTGGCCGCGTCAGGGCTGGCCGGGGTTGCCGACTACTTCACACCGTACGGCCGGTCGGACATCACCATGACGAGCATCGCACACAATCTGGACGCCTTTATTGCGCAGGCGATGGACAGACTTCAGCTGCCGTGAAAAGTAGTCTTCTCCAATCACGACGCTGGACTATTTCGTGGCCAGATCGGGCAGGACTCTGATATAATTACATCCTGAAAAGATGACCCGGAGCCATTCTCTCTTGTGGTCTGAGCAAAGCCTGATTTCGACAAATCAGGCTGTTTTCTTCTATGGAGCATGAGATGTTGAACGAAACAATAAAAACAGCAGCATTGAGCAGTCAGGATTATATTGAACTGGAAGACGTTTACGGTACACACCACTATAAGCCCCTTGATGTTGTGCTGGACAAGGGGGATGGCGTCTGGGTCTACGATGTAGAAGGTAAGAAATATCTGGATTGCCTGTCCGCCTATTCCGCTGTCAGCCAGGGACACTGCCACCCGCGCATATTGCACGCAATGCAGGAGCAGCTTCACAAGGTCACCCTGGTATCGCGCGCTTTCTACAGTGACCAGTTGGGTCCATTCTTAAAGCAGTTATGCGAACTGACCGGTTATGATAAGGCGCTGCCTATGAACTCAGGCGCTGAGGCGGTAGAAACGGCCGTGAAAGCGGCACGCAAATGGGGGTACGAGGTGAAAGGCGTACCGGACAACCATGCGGAAATCATCACCTGCCGCGGCAACTTCGCCGGGCGCACCATTACGATGATCAGTTTTTCCACTGAAGAAAAATACAGAGAGGATTTTGGTCCTTTTACGCCCGGTTTTGTTACGGTGCCCTACGGCGATGCTGAGGCGCTGGAACAGGCAATTACGCCCAACACCGTCGCCTTTCTGGTCGAACCGATACAGGGAGAGGGCGGCGTCGTCATGCCCCCTGAAGGTTACTTGAAGCGCGCGGCCGACATTTGCCGCGAGAACAATGTTTTGTTTATCGCCGACGAAATTCAGACCGGGCTCGGGCGTACCGGCACGCTGCTCGCCTGTGAACATGATGGCGTGCGGCCGGATATGGTGACGCTCGGCAAAGCGCTCAGCGGCGGTTATTATCCCGTATCGGCCGTTCTTTCAGACAACGAAGTTCTCGGCCTCTTCCAGCCTGGCGACCATGGCAGCACGTTCGGCGGCAACCCGCTGGCCGCTGCTGTCAGCCGGGCCGCACTGGACGTCATCGTCGACGAAGACTTGTGCGGCCGTTCGGCCGAACTCGGCGCCTACTTCAAGGGCCGCCTGGAACGAATCGAGTGTGATGATGTTAAAGAGGTCCGCGGCAGAGGTTTGTTCATCGGCATGGAAATGCACTCCGAAGCGCGTCCCTACTGCGAGGCGCTGCGCGATCGCGGCATCCTGTGCAAGGAGACCCACAATACGGTCATTCGCTTTGCACCGCCGCTGGTAATCACCAAAGAAGAAATCGACTGGGCTCTCGAACATATCGAAAACGTCCTCTTGAATACTAAGTAAGAGGCGCCTTATGCGGTTCAGCAGCTTTGGGGAGAAATTTACCGCCCACACCGGCATCCTGCAGCTTATGGATGACCTGGGCAACGCCGTTGCCGGCGGAAAGGATATCATCATGCTCGGCGGCGGCAATCCCAGCCACATCCCATCCGTGCAGCGGGAGTTCCGGCAGCGCATGCACAATATACTTCAAAACGGGGACGAATTCGAACATTTGATTGGTGATTACGATCCCCCTGCCGGCAATCCTGGATTCCGCGAAGATATCGCGGCGCTCTTAAACAAATTATATGGTTGGCCAATTTCTAGCAAAAACATCGCCCTTACGAACGGCAGCCAGACCGCGTTTTTCTATCTCTTTAATCTGTTTGGCGGCAGGAATGCCCAGGGAGAACTCAAGAAGATCCTCCTGCCCCTGGCACCGGAATACATCGGCTATGTGGACGCCGGGATTGAAGAAGACATGTTCGTCGCTAATAAGCCACAGTTCCAATTTCTAGACGAGCATAGCTTCAAGTATCGCGTTGATTTTGACACAATCCACATTGATGACAGCATCAGCGCCATCTGCGTCTCCAGGCCGACCAATCCGACAGGGAACGTCCTGACAAATAACGAGATCGAAAAACTGCGCGCCCTCGCACGCAAACATGATATCCCGCTTATCATCGATAACGCCTATGGCGCCCCTTTCCCCGGCATTATTTTTGAGGAAGTAACGCCAGTATGGGATGAACAGATTGTGCTCTGCCTCAGTTTGAGCAAACTGGGCTTGCCAGGTATCCGCACAGGTATCATCGTGGCCAACGAGCGCATCGCCTCGGCAATCTCCAGCCTGAATGCAATTGTCAGCCTGGCGCCGACCAGTATCGGAGCGGGCATGGTGCAGGACATGGTGCGCAGTGGTGACATTATCTCCATAAGTCGGGAACAGATCCTGCCCTACTATCGGGACCTGGCTCAGACAGCCGAAGAATGGGTCTGGGAGTCGATGGGCAACACACCCTTTTACCTGCACAAACCGGAAGGCGCCTTCTTCTTCTGGCTGTGGTTCAAGAATTTGCCCATTGGCTGCGGTGATCTATACAGCCGCCTCAAACAGAGAGGCGTGGTGGTCGTGCCCGGCCAATATTTCTTCCCCGGCCTCAACGAACCGTGGGATCATAAAGGGCAGTGTATTCGTATGAACTACACGGCGGGGGAAGACAAAGTGCGCCAGGGCATACAGATAATCGGCGAAGAAGTCAGACGCGCCTACGCCAGCGGCTGAAGAAAAATACCTCGGTCATAATAGAATGAAGTGAAAGCGGCAGGACGATTGAAGTCGTCTCGCCGCTTCCTTTTTTTATGGTGTATAGGCCCAGTAGGGCATATTGAAGGCTTCAGCAACCGCCTGGTAGGTCACGTGCCCCTTATAGACATTCAGGCCCAATGCCAATCCAGGATCCGCAGCCATCGCCGCTTCGGCGCCGTGTCCGGCCAGCCGCAGGACATAGGGCAGCGTCGCGTTACTCAGGGCCAGAGTGCTCGTGCGCGGAACAGCTCCAGGCATATTCGCAACACCATAATGGACGACGCCATCGACAATATAGGTCGGGTTGGAATGCGTCGTTACTTTAATTGTTTCCACGCAGCCGCCCTGATCAACGGCCACGTCGACAATGACGCTGCCATCGCGCATAGAACTGACCATGTCGCGAGTAACCAGCTTGGGCGCTCTGGCCCCAGGGATCAACACGCCGCCAATGACCAGATCGGCCATACTGACTGCCTCGGCGATGTTATAGGAGTTCGAGGCGATGGTGGTTAAACGGCCGTCCAGCACATGTTCCAGATAGCGCAGGCGATCCAGATTGGTATCGAGAATAATAACATTGGCGTCCATTCCCAATGCGATCTGGGCCGCATTGGTTCCAACAACGCCCCCACCGATAATCACAACATTGGCGCCGGGCACGCCGGCCACACCGCCGAGCAGCATACCTCGCCCGAAATGCGGCCGTTCCAGGAAATGAGCGCCTACCTGTACAGCCATTCGTCCCGCTACCTCACTCATCGGCGTCAGAAGCGGAAGGCTGCCATCCGGCGCTTCCACTGTTTCATAAGCAATGCCCGTCACGCCCGACTCCACCATCCGTTTCGTCAGAGCTTCCTCCGCCGCCAGATGGAGGTAAGTAAACAGCAGCAAATCAGGCCGCAAAAAATCATATTCGCTGGCCACAGGTTCTTTTACCTTGACCACCATCTCTGCGGACCAGGC
>JBJYWZ010000391.1:0-2002 GCA_046259725.1 Promineifilaceae bacterium (SeqCode)
TGGCCAATGTCGTCAGCCCGCTCGTTGTGGAGCGGCTTCTGGCCCCGACCGGCCCTTATGGGCACGTCCTCCGGCCGTCAGACGGCAAAGAGCCGGATTCCATCGCCTATGTGCAGTGCGCCGGTTCGCGCGACAAAAGTCTGGGCGTGGAATATTGCTCGCGTATCTGCTGCATGTACGCCATCAAGCAGGCGATGCTGCTCTCGGGCGCGCTGCCCCTGGCCGACATCACCATCTATTACATGGACATACGCACTTTCGGCAAGGGCTACGAGCAGTTCTACCAGAACGCCCGGGCCATGGGCATTGAATTCGTTAAAGGCAAAGTAGCCAGGATCCGTGAAGACGACGATCTCAATCCCGTGGTGCGCGTGGAGTTGATTGATGACGGTTCGCGCGTCATCGAGCGCCAGCATGACCTGGTGGTCCTGTCAACGGGAATGTTACCTGCCTACAACCCGCAGGAGATGTACGGCGTGCCCGTTGCCGGCGAGGACGGCTTTATCAAACTGCCCTCGCCCAACCTCTCACCTGGCGTCACGGCCCGGCCTGGCATTTTTGTCACCGGTACGGCCGCCGGGCCGATGGATATTGTGGACAGCATTGTGCTGGCTGGAGCAGCAGCGGCGGAAACGGCCGCCTATTTGGAAAGCCGCACTCTGCCGGTTTCCGGTTCCGAAATTGTCGGGCACGGCCGGCCTGCAGTTAGCGTAGAAGAAGCGGAGTGGGTCCATGTCTGAAGAAAACGGTCAAACTAAAGAAGAAATCCGTATCGGCGTCTATACCTGTAAGTGCGGCGGCAATATTGGCGATGTTGTTCGTTGTGAAGCTGTCGCCCAGGCCCTCGGCGACCAAGGCAATGTGGTCGTTTCGCGCATCGATATGTCGATGTGCTCCGATGCCGGGCAGGCTCTGATCGAACAAGACATTAGGGAAAAGGGCGTAAACCGCGTTGTTATTGGCGCCTGCGCTCCCTCACTGCACGAACAAACTTTTCGCGGCACCGTGGCTCGCGCCGGCCTGAACCCATACTATTATCACCATGTAGGACTGCGCGAACAGGACAGCTGGGTACATCACGACGATCCTGATGGCGCAACAAACAAAGCAATTCGCCTGATGAATGCCGGCATCGCCAAGGCGCGCCTGCTGCAGCCGCTGGAGCCGATTCGTCTGGAGGCCAGGCAGCACGCATTGGTGATCGGCGGGGGCGTCGCCGGTTTACGCGCAGCCCTGGATATCGCCCGCCGCGGCATCAATGCGTCATTGATTGAGAAAACACCTTTTCTTGGCGGTCGTATGGCCCAACTGGAATCTATATTCCCGACCAACACGTCCGCTCGTGAGGAGTTGGATGGTTTGATCAAACAGGTTGCGGCCCATCCCAGGATCACGATTTATACAGGCGCGGAATTGGTTGGCATGCAGGGTTACGTAGGTGACTTCAGGGCCACGATCGTGCAGCAGTCGCGGGGAATCGACCCTTCGCTTGCCGAGGAGGCGATGGCCGCATGTACGGTGGAGGTACCCGACGAATTTAACCACGGCCTGGCCACGCGCAAAGCGATTTACCGCGCATACGAGGGCTGCTATCCGCCGTCGCTGGCCGTCGACTGGGACAATTATGTTGATGGCTGTGTGGAACTGGGTGGGAAGGTCTTACATCTGAAGAACAATCCAAAAACATTTGAGATCAATGTCGGTGCAGTCGTTGTTGCTACCGGTTTCAAGCCTTACGAGCCGCATCAGGGCGAATATGGTTACGGCCACTATCCTGAAGTAATCACCCTGCCGGTCTTTCTGCGCCTCCTGGCGCTCAATGGCGGCTCGGAGAGTCTGGAGTTTAATGGCAAGCAGGTGAACAGCGTGGCCTTGATTCACTGTGTGGGCAGCCGGCAGCTTGACGGCATCAACGAGCCGCAGGCGGACGGCCAGGTCAATAATTACTGCTCGCGCGTTTGCTGCACGGCGACGCTGCACGCGGCCAATGAGCTGCGCGCGC
>JBJYWZ010000392.1:0-2798 GCA_046259725.1 Promineifilaceae bacterium (SeqCode)
CTACTTTCCCGCGGCGACGGGAAGAAATGATTGCGACAGCGACGGGCGGTGTATGTCAATATATGCTGCGCGTGTGATTCCGGTGCTCCCAGCCGCATCACGGCCACGTACGAAAACCATATGTTCGCCGGCCGGCAGCGGGGCGGCATCAAGCTGAACTTCAAATGTCGCTGTGCCGGATGCCGGATCAGAAACACGCATGGCCAGCGGCTGAGGGTCGGCAGCAGCATTCCAGAACGGGACATCGATGCTGAACTCGGCAGCGGCCACTTGATCGGGATCCTGAAATCCGGCCGCAATGGTGACCGTTTCTTCTTTCTGATTTTTAGAAACTTCAACCTGCAAAATATCTGGACCTTCAATCAACTGGTATGGCTGCCTGGCCAACAGCGCGGCCTGCAGAAATGCGCCCTTATTGAGCGGCCACTGCACCTGATCGATCACGCCATACGGGGGGCTGAAGCCATCTTCATAAGTGCCGATTTCAAAGGTGTAGGCGGGGATCCCTAACTCGCCGTAGGCCCAGTCATCTGTCGTGCCGTTCGCCGTATAGAGACATTCAGGCGGGCGGCAGGAACGATAGCCATTGCGGGAGGCCAGGCTGTCGCCAATCGCTTTCAGACCATGTTCATCAGGCGAGAGGGTGAAGTCAAAGCCCCAGGGGCGCAGGACCAGGTCGCCGTAATTGTGCAGTGTGAGCAGAATACCACTCGTATCCGCGGCTGCCTGATCGCCGGGCTGCGGACCGCGCCGGTCGGCAAACAAGGCGCGCAACAGACCTTGCAGGGCAGCTGTTTCCGGTTCGGATGCCGGGGAGGGGCCTGAATAGGTCGGACTGCACGCGCTGGTTCCATTTCCCGGCGCCAGCCAGCCGAAACTGTGATTGCGATTGAGATCGACGCCAAAATGACTGTATGACGCGGACGGCCACAGACTGCAGTCGGCTGTCCCGTCTTTATCCGCGTCCCGATCAAAGTTCTTGCGGTGCATGAGCGGATAGCCACCATAGACCGGATCCTCTCCTAATTCAGCGATCCAGTGACCATCGGGATTGGCCAGCGGAATGATCCACATCTCCTGATGGTCCACAAGCCAGGTGATGTCAGGATCATGGCCATACTGCTCAAGCAGCAGGTTGAGCCAGCGCATGGCAAGTTCCGGGGTTGTCAATTCGCGAGCGTGGATATTGGCGAGCATGAAAAAGACAGGTTTGTTGCCCCGCTGCACCACCTCATCGGTCAGGGTAGATGATCCCGGCAGCGATTCATTGGTCACGCGAACCGCCAGAAGATCGTGTCCGGCCGTCTGCTCGCCGCCGGGCGTCTGGCAGCCACCCACGGTTTTGCAGTAGCTCCAGCCATAGGAAAAAACCTCTATCAAGTCCGGAAACTGGGCTGAGATACCGTCAATTTTCGTGTAGATCTCATCGACAGTACGGTATCCAGAGAAAAACAACTGGCGATCGCGCATTATTACACCTTTCTCCTGTCGCTCAACTCGCCAGCCCGTGGCTATCAACGCCTGCAACTCGTGATCAGAAACGGCCCCCATCACGTAGCGTTCGTCGAGGTTATTGGCTTCAAAGAGGTCGTAGGCGGAAAGGGCGGCGAGATCGGCGATTTCGTCGTAGTAAATCCTTACAACCTGCGGGAGAGCGGGTTCATCAGGCGGTGGGACACGTGCTGCAGATACGGTAGCGGCAAGCGCCGCTGCGAGCAGGGTCAGCAGCAGTGCGGGAAAGATGGAACGCAACTGGCGTGAGTGCAAAAGCAAAAAAGCGAAAATCGTGCGACTGCTAAGCCGCCTCACGGCGCTTTTGTATCTGCGGGATGATAACAGCAGCCAGTACCAACAACAACGTAATGCCGAGAACCAGAATTCCTGCGGGATCCATATTTAACTCCTCTGGATCCACGCCCCGGCGCTTCACCGTCCAGAAGTGCGCGCTGAAGCGTGGTGTTTTGCTTATTTTACTCTTTTTGTACGCGTGTTGCCGCTTCTTCAGGCGCAATGTCGATATTGTCCAGCCACTCACTAATGATGTGCACGCCGAGGACGGGGGCATAGACGTTGCGCGTGGTGGATACGTCGGCGTGTCCGAGATATTCCTGCACTACTTCCAGGGGCATCCCCTCGCGCAAGAGCTGTGTGGCTCTGAAATGGCGAAAATCGTGCGCCGAGAGGCTGGGGTGAAGATTCAAAGCCTTTACAGCGCGTTTGACGATGTTGTGCGCGGATGTAACGGAGAGGCGAGCACTTTCGGCGTTGCGGCTGTGGGCGACGAATAACGCCGGGTTGGCGTCGGTTCGCTCGGCCAGATAGGCCTGAATGGCGCGGCGCGCGTAATTGCGCATATGAATCGTGCGCGGCTTATTTCCTTTCCCGGTGATCGTGGCGTACTCAGAACGGCCGTGATCGACGTTGTAGCGGCTGAGGGCGACGACTTCGGAGATGCGCGCCGCAGTTGAATAAAGCACTTTTACCAGCGCACGGTCGCGCAGCAGCGAGAGACGCCGGTTGTAAATATCGTTCTCCGGGGGCAGAGGCAGTTGATCGTAATAGCTGACAATCAGGGGAATAGACTGCCGCGCCAGATCCAGATCGATGACGGTTTCCGCCTGGCTGCGCTCAATATGGCGGCGCGCCATCTGGCGCTGCAGCTTGCCCAACTGGACGGTATCAGGCAGGGCGTCGAGCCCGTCAAGGTAGTGGAGATAGCCGACAATGGCCGCCGTATATGTCGTGGCCGTGGAGCGCGAGCGGTTGGCCAGCAGCCAGGTGCGGAAATCGAGAACAAC
>JBJYWZ010000393.1:0-1863 GCA_046259725.1 Promineifilaceae bacterium (SeqCode)
GGTACGATGGGCAGATTCCCAACGGCTACCTGCATGTGGCATCTCCCAACTACCGCATCGGCTTTGCGTTACGCTCGGTCGTCATGCCCAACAAGACGCAGGCGGACGCCGTCGACTATGCGCACAAGTTGCGCGTCTACTATCTGAAAGATGCGACCAATCCGCCCGAGCAGAAATTCGTCAACCCGGACAAGATGGTTTATCCCACGCTGCCGTTTTATGACGAACGCGCGTTTGAAGATCTATATGAGATTTTCAGTGTGGAACCGGTACGCCCCGAAGACAAGGTCATGATGGGCCTGCTGGCTGAAATCGGTATCGAGAGAGGCAAGCCGTACAACCCGGATGCCAAGACCCTCAAAGCGATGCGCCAGGCCGCCGTCGATGTTTGGTACACCATGCAGAACTGGTTCGACAATTATCCAAAATCCGAGCTGTACTGGCCGGATCGCCACTACATCTCGCTGTTGATGACCGACAAGAACAAGACGTTTACCTGGGAGTATGACGACCGGATCGACTACATCTCCCGGGCAGCCGAATATTTCTGGTGCACTTATATGCCCAAGAAACTCAGCGATTCGCCGTCTACCCAGTACATGATGGCCGTGGCCGATAAAGATGGGAATCCGTTGCGGGCTGGCGAAACCTACAAGCTTGTGGTTCCGAAGGACATGCCGGTCAAACAGTTCTGGGCGCTTACTGTCTACGACCGCGCAACCAGAAGCTTCATCTATACTCCTTCGGAGCGTACTACGATTTCGTCCTACGATCTGGATAAGCTGAAAAAGAATGAGGATGGTTCGGTCACGCTGTATGTAGGCCCGGAAGCTCCTCAGGGTTTGGAATCGAACTGGATTCCAACCAAAGGCAAACGTCCGCTGCCGGCGATTCGCTTCTACGGTCCGACCGACGCAATGAACAGCAAGGCCTTCAAATTGGCCGATTTTGAGCTGGTGCAGTAATCGGCGCAAGAAATTGCCGCATAGCGAATAAGGTTAGATCGGTCCAGGGTACTTTGGACCAAGTACGTGGCTCGGAGTAGGCCGGACGTTGAGCGGCGTGCTTAGGACGTTGTGCTGAGGACGCCGCTCAACGCGCTGCCGCTGCGCGACGGCGACGATGCCTTGACTGTCGGCTGGTGTGAGCTGCCCACGACCGATGCGGCGGGCAAGGTGCTCTACCGCAACGGCTGGGCCAACTCCGTGCCGGTCACTTGGGACAACGTCGTCGGCCTCGTCGCCGCGGGGCGCAGCCGCTGGAAGATCGAGAATGAGAACAACAATACGCTCAAGACCAAGGGCTATCGCTTCGAGCACAACTATGGTCACGGCAAACAGCATCTGGCCAACCTGCTCGCCAGCCTCGTCCTGCTGGCGTTTCTCGCCCACACGCTGCTCGATCTCTGCGATCAGCGCTACCAACGCGTGCGCAACGAACTGTCCGCGCGGCGCACCTTCTTCGAACACCTGCGGGCGCTGACCCTCTACTTGCCTCTCGGCACCTGGGAGCACCTGTTCGGCACCATGATCGAGGCCCTGCAGCCTGTCCAACCACCGCCCCGTCGCTGTGCGAGCAAGCGGTAACGGCAAATTTGGAATTGCTGGCACGCGGGACTCAGACCAGACGAGTGGGAGTCGGTGTGTGGCAGCCGGTTCCAGTAGAGCCGGATCGACGAAGACGCGGCGACTTGCGAGTAAGTGCGGAGTAGGGCGCGCTTCGCCAGGTTGCGCCCTTCGCGTGCTGCGTGATTTGCCTGTCGCGATTGGAGATCCTCGGGGGCCAGCATGTTTGCAAATGCGTCAAGTTTTTGCAGTGCAGCACGATCGAGCCCGGTCGAAATCGGGATCGCTTTCGAGATTC
>JBJYWZ010000394.1:0-13533 GCA_046259725.1 Promineifilaceae bacterium (SeqCode)
CGTTACCAAACGAGTCGATGCGCTTCTGGATCAAATGAGTCTCGCCGAGAAAGTGGCTCAGCTGGCCCAAATCGGCGGCGCGGAATGGAATGAAGGTCCCAAACCTGAAGAGATTATTCGCGAGAAAGGGGCCGGCTCGGTACTTTGGCTCAATGACACAAAACAGTTCAACGAACTACAAAAAATCGCCATCGAAGAAAGCCCTTCAGGGATTCCCGTTCTTTTTGCCCTGGACGTCATCCACGGTTACCGCACGATCTTTCCCGTGCCGCTGGCGATGGCTGCCTCTTGGGACCCGGCGGTGCCTGAGCAAGCTCAGGCCATCGCTGCCAAAGAAGCTCGCGCCGCCGGAATCCATTGGACTTTCGGCCCGATGCTGGATATCGCCCGCGACGCCCGCTGGGGGCGTATCGTCGAAGGCGCGGGTGAAGATCCTTATCTAGGCGCAGCCATGGCCGCCGCCCAGGTGCGCGGCTTTCAAGGCCAGGAGATATCAGACCCGGAACGAGTCGTGGCCTGCGCCAAGCACTTCGCCGGCTACGGCGCCGCGGACGGCGGGCGCGATTACGATCCCGTTTTCCTGTCCGAAGCTCAACTGCGCAACGTATATCTTCCCCCATTCCAGGCTGCTGTAAACGCAGGCGTGGGCACCTTCATGAGCGCCTATATGGACCTAAACAACGTCCCCGCCGGCGCTAACCGCTGGCTTCTGCGCGACGTCCTCAGGGGAGAATGGGGCTTTGAGGGATTTTTAGTCAGTGATGCATTTGGGGTTGGCAACCTGGTTATTCAGGGATTTGCCCGCGACAAACAAGATGCCGCCCTACGCTCCCTCAAGGCAGGCTTGAACATGGACATGGCCTCCAACACCTACCTGGAAAACCTGGAAGGTTTAGTGGAAGACGGTTCGCTCGCCATGAGCGAGATCGATAAGATGGTACGGCCGATCCTGGCCCTCAAGGTACAAATGGGGCTGTTTGAAAATCCCTATGTCGATGAAACCTTGCTGGAAAAGGTAACTACTTTGCCGGAACACCGGGAGGCCGCGCGCCTTGCTGCCCAACGCTCGATGGTCCTGTTACGCAACGAAGACGGATTGCTGCCGCTATCGAAAGACCTGAAAAGCATCGCCGTAATTGGCCCGTTGGCGGACTCGATGGAGGCCACCGAAGGATCGTGGATGGTCTTCGGACACGAGCCGGAGGCGGTCACAGTCCTGCAAGGTGTTCGCGCTAAACTGCCGGAAGCCAATGTTACCTACGCGCCGGGGCCGGAGATTTACCGCGATATTCCCCACCCCTTTGGTGAATTCGATGCGGTGGCCAAGAAACCGCGCCAGACGGCCGTAGAAGCAAAAGCGGCTTTCCAGACCGCTGTTGAGACGGCGCAAGCCTCAGACCTAGTGATCATGGTCCTCGGTGAAACGGCCGATATGGCCGGGGAATTTGCCTCTCGCGGTTCGCTCGATCTACCCGGGCAGCAGGAAGAACTGCTCAAGGCTGTCAGCTCGTTGGGCAAGCCGGTTGTCTTGGTACTGTTGAACGGCCGTCCCCTGAGCATCAACTGGGCCGCCGAAAACATCCCCGCCATTCTTGAAGCCTGGGAACCTGGCAGCGAAGGCGGTAATGCCGTGGCCGACATCCTCTTCGGCGATGTCAATCCGGGCGGCAAATTACCCGTGTGTTTCCCGCGCAGTGGGGACCATGCGCCGCTCTATTACGCGCGAACGCTGACCCATTTACCGGAGAACAGCAAACACTACCGTTCGCGTTATTGGGATAACCCCACCACGCCGCTTTATCCCTTTGGCTTCGGTTTAAGCTACACAACATTCGCCATTGACAATCTCAAGCTCTCTGATGCAACGGTAAAAATAGGCCAATCACTAACCGTCTCGGTGGACGTGACCAATACAGGCCCGGTTGCCGGTGATGAGGTGGTTCAACTCTATATCCACCAAAAATGGGGCAGCGATTCGCGCCCGATGCGCGAGTTAAAGGGCTTCGAGCGCATTACGCTCCAGCCCGGCGAGCAAAAAACCGTCACCTTCTCTCTCGGGCCTGATAAATTAGCCTACTGGAGCACAAGCGCCGGAGCCCGGATCCAGGATATGGCCGTCTTCGATATTTGGGTTGGCTCTGATTCCTTGGCCGAACTCCACGCAAATTTCGAGGTGATTTAGGCCTGAGGTTTCATAGGGGTGAAACGGCGCTGATCTGGTAAATATGGAAAGCAAAACTAAAAACAAGAAGACGCGGAAGCAGATTGAAAACATGGCTGCCCGCGCCTTTCATGGTCTGGGCTTGGCGGACGGCGAAGGTGCCGTGCTTGAATTAAAAGATGGCTGGTTTAATGCCTCTTATGCAGTCCGCCTGGCCGACGGCCGTGAAACCGTTCTTAAAATCGCCCCGCTACCTGGGGTAGAAGTCATGCTCTACGAACAAAACATCATGGACACCGAAGTAGCGACCATGCGCCTGGTCAAACAAAATCCGGCCGTTCCCGTGCCCGAAATCTATTTTTTCGATGGCGATCATGACCTCTGCGACGCAGATTATTTCTTCATGGAAAAGGTCGATGGGCATTGTCTTGAACATGTGAAAGCAGCCCTGCCGGCCGCAACACAGGAAGCACTAGAACTGCAAATCGGCGAGATCGTGCGCGAGATCAACCGCTTTCCAGGCTCCTATTTTGGTTATGATGGAAATCCGGACCTGCGCGCGGATACCTGGAAAGAGGCTTTCATCAAGATCCTGGAATCGCTGCTGGAAGACGCCGCCCGTAAAAACGTAGCCTTCGACTTTAGCTATGACGAACTGCGCACCGCGGTGATGAAACATGCCCCCACCCTGGAGGAGGTTATCACGCCCTGCCTGGTACATTGGGATGCATGGAATCCCAACTTCTTTGTCAAAGACGGCCGTATCAGCGGCATCATTGACTTTGAACGAGCGCTGTGGGCTGATCCGCTGATGGAAGCCCAGTTTAGAGGATTTAGTGCCGGGGATGCCAACAGTCTGCGCGGTTACGGCAAAACCACCTTCACCTCCGCCGAGGAGCAGCGCAAGCATCTCTACGCCCTGCACCTCGCCCTGGTCATGCACATAGAGTGTTATTACCGCAATTACGACACGGATGACGTCTTCAACTTCTCCAGACAGTACATCGGCGCAAACATGGAGTGGCTGAAAGCGAACTGAGTTTAAGGACGCAGAGAACCCAGAGAATACACAAAGGCCTAAACTCCGTTTAGGGCACAGAGAATTTTTAATATTTTCCTCTGTGCCTCCTCCGTGCCCTCTGTGTCCACAAGACCTTGCTAAGCTCTTACCTCAGCTGGTAATCCCAGCCAAAATTAACCGGATACGCCTGATCGAGCCCTAGCAGCGTGATCTCCTGGTACCAGATGCCGTTGGCCGGGAACGTCCAGTCGCCCGGCAGCAGTTGAGACGCATTCTGCGGTGATGCGGCATCGACGTAAACGCAGAAGGTATCTACCTGTAAACCATTAAAGGCATACCTGCCGCCGGCATCAGTAACAGCGAACACCGGAACGGTATTGTCGGCCGCACACGACCCCAGTCGCAGCAAGACAGTCACACCGGCGATATATCCTTCATTGGGTTCGATCATGCCATCGGCGCGGTATCCCCCGCTTCCGTCAGGCACGCAATTGCCATCAACCGGCTCTCCATTTTTATCAACTAGGCAGACGTCATCCCACACAAAGCCGCTGATGCTGCCGGCCGGCACAGGGTAACGTAAATTAATATCCCGCATTGCCTGTCCGGCGGCGATGGCAATACCGTAAACATCATCCAGCCCATTTGTCCCAGGCAGCCCCACGCAGAAGCTGCCTTCGTACAGCCCTTCAAAAGTATAACGGCCGCTGCCATCCGAATAAGCTGTGGCAATTGCCTGCGCCGCGACTTGACAGGCCGGGCCGGCGAACAGCCTTACTTCGCGGCTGCCCATCAAGATCTCGCCGTTGTTATAAATACCGTCCTCGTTCGCGTCCTGGTAAACAACTCCGGAGATAATTGTCGCTGATTCCTCAGGCACCACGATTTTCACCCAAAATGGACTGCTGCTGCGGCCGACGCCAAATGGCCGTCCCAGAGGATCTTGCAGCATCCAGTCACTTTGGTAGGTGCCCGAGACCGCCGGGCTGACCAGGCTCAGCGTGATATCGATTGTCTGTCCCGGCGCTGTCCTGGCCGGTAAAGGCAGGCTTTTGGTGATAGCCCCCAGCATGCTGCCCCCGTGATGGATCAGCCGGTAACGGCCGTCCCAGGTGCAGGTCCCTGTATTCTTGATCCGCCAGGTTTTATTAAACCCGGTGTTAGGTGCGAATTCCGTGCTGTCGGGTACTGTCACGTCGGCAATCAGGGCGGCGCTGTTGGTACAAACAAACGCGGTCGCGGTTGGCGGGACAGGGATTGGCGTGGCTGTAGGCGTCCTCGTGGCTGGAACGACCGTAGCCGCAGCCGTCGGTGCTGCTGTAGCCGGCACAATCGTAGCCGCAGGGATCGGACTTGCAGTCGCTGTAGCAGGATTACCTGTGCTGAAAAAGCCTACCGGTTTATTCACATCCGGATCAGAGATCACCCAGCAGTTGACGCCGATGTGACGCGGGCAGACGATATTTAGCCAGTCGCCGCCGGCATCCGTCCCCACCAGTTCGGCCACTTCACCAACCCGCAGGCTGCCCAGGAACGCCCCCTTCTCGTCGGGCGCGGCGAAGACCACATTTTCCACAAGTGCTTGAACTTGCACAACCTGCCCATCTACCAAAGGAATAGGTGTACTTAGCGCCATGTCGCCGGTATCGATAAGTTGCAGCACATCGCCGGGCAGCCAGCAGTTTCCGGTCGCCCCATCCGCACAAAGGATGCGCCGGTAAAGCCCGTCGCTGCTGCTGCCGTTCACAACCACGGCGTCTCCGACGGCAAGAACATCGAGACTTGCGCCGCCACCGGGGGATGAGACAACAATACTATCGGTCGTAAGCTGCGCATTTCGCGGTCCATCAGCCAGCACCCGCAGATTGAGTGGGGTTGGGGCGACAGTTAGAGACTGCACCAATGCATCCAGTTGGGAGAGCTGCGGGCTAAAATCGCCGTCGCTCAGGTCATTCAACTGCTCCGTAACGGCCGTCATTTCCACATCATAATTTTCGTTAAAAGTTGCCATCTCCTGATCACTTAACGAGGGCATCGTATCCGGCAGTGAGGAGGCTGCGAGGGGAAATAAAGCCGTCACCCCGTACTGCCCATCATCCGTCAATCCATAATAGATATAGACAAGGCGGTCATTAGCGATTGGCGCTACTTCCTGCGTGAATGAAGTGATGAAGCGCATGCCCGATCTCCCGGTAAAGTCCAGCCAGCGCACCTGCGCCTGAATGGTCTGGACGGCATTGATCAGCGGCAGGATCGGCACCTCCCCGTCGAAGGAAGACGGCCGTTCCGCTAAAAGCTGCTCAAAAGCGCCAATTTTTTCTCGCGCCATCCCATCTCCCAACGCAAAGCTGCCGAAATCATTGCGGTTGAAAACAATGATTTGCGGCTCGCGGAACTGCATCCAATGGTTCGCGGCTTCGTTCTGTCCGCTCTCTCCCACAAAGCCGATCCAGGTATACCCTGGAGTCGGTTGTCCGAACAGCCCCTGATCGGCCGTAGCCGCTACGTCTTCAATCGTAACCTCACTAAAAAGCGCCGGGTCGTACGTCAAACCGATACCCTTGTGATCGACCTGGCCACTGCCGTCGGCGGAGCTGCTCTCCATATCTTCAGAGACCGGTTGATCACCGGGCGTTGGTTCAGAGTGAACCACGGGAATAACAGTCGGTGCGGCTTCGCTTGTTGGCAGAACAATATTACCGGCCACGTTGTCGAACACTGCGCAGCCGGCCAGCAGCCAGCCAACCGTGAATAAACAAACAAATAGAATGCGCTTCTGCAACATATATAATCTCCCTTGGATGGGTTTGTTTAATTTTGGGTATAGGATAAAAGAAAGGCCGTTTGGCAGCCGTTTGATCAATCGTTTGTATGATAAATTTATTGGTGAAATTGGTAGACGCGGCATCCTTGCCGCGCGTGTGCCCTCAGTGCCTCCTCCGTGCCCTCCGCGTCTACCTAATTGCCAGGCACCAACCTAAACTAAAAAGCGCTACAGGTTCACAACCGCATCCAAGACACTCTCGAAAGATTGGGATTCCGCCTGCTGTCGGCCGTCGGCGATCTGCTGCGGAGTCAACCAGCTCTCCAGTTCAGCATACAGTGTTTGCCCCCGCTGCCTTGCTTCCCAATCAATACCCCGGTGCTGTAAAACGGCCGTCGTCCACACCAAAGCCGTGAAAAAGTCACCGGAGAGCGCGCGAACAGAAGCCATGCCCAGCACGACCGCCAGAACATAGCGAATCGAATGCGTTCGTTCTTTAGCCTTC
Organism: Promineifilaceae bacterium (SeqCode); assembly: GCA_046259725.1. GTDB lineage: Bacteria > Chloroflexota > Anaerolineae > Promineifilales > Promineifilaceae > JAACFF01. Next base: position 6,452 of record JBJYWZ010000394.1, read on the forward strand.
AAGAAAGACAGGAAACGATCCCGCGCCGCTCCCAAGTCATCAGCAGCAAGCTCCAGAAAGCCCATCGTTACCCAGGCTCGTTCCAGCCCCACCAGGTCGTTAAATTTGGCGTACAAAGCCATACTTTGTTCCATCAACTGCCGCGCCGCCGGCAAATCCCCCTGCGCCTGCTTAACCATGCCTAGATAGAGCAGCGCATAAGTGATGCTGTTGGGATCACGTGTTTCCTGGCTCATTTCCAAGCATTCCGCCAGAGATTGTTCGGCCTCATCCAAACGGCCGAGCAACAAATTGATCCGCCCGAAAATAAGCGCGGCGTTGGCCAGCAAACGCGGATCGCCCACCGAGTTAGCTGCGGGCTGCGCCTCTATTAGCAGTCGTCGCGCCTCAGCCAACAAGCCCTGGTCCAGCCTGACCATGCCCAGATAAACCTGATCCATGACCGCTTCCCACTGCGCCTGCTGCCGGCCGGCTACGACCAGCGAGTTTTGCAAACAGTCCACGGCTTCTTCAAAACGGCCGAAAGCCCATTCCAGGACGCCTAAATACAACATGGCGTGACTCTGTACAACCTCAAAACTTGAGGCTTCAAGCGCAAACGTGGCCGCCAGCGCTTCGGCTTCACTGACGGCCGAACGCAGCAAAGCCTCGGCCCCAGCCACCTTACCCTGCCGGAAACCTAAAAACGCCTGGTAGATGTTCAGCGCACAAATCGTCCTCCGGGCAGCGCGATCGCCACTGGTATCCATCCCCTGCTGCAAGGCTTCGGACGCCGTTCGTAAAACAGCTTCCCCTTCGGACAGCAAGCCGCGCAATTCAAAAAAGTAGAACAGGGGAAAAGCAGCATCGCCTAACAGATCGGTCTGCCGGTTCACCAGCGCATACTGCCAGGCTGCGCGGATATTGGCCAACTCTGCGGAAACGGCCGTTAAGGCCCCCTTCTGCCCCGCCCCACGCAGCGCACTATCCTGCTCAGCCAACCACCGCAAAAAGAAATCACTATGCCGCTGCCTCGTTTGCCCGTAAGCATTTTCGGCAGCATCCGCGTCTGTGTCCGCAGCCGCGCCGGCCTCAGCGGCATATTGGCGAATGACATTGTGCAGGTTGTAGCGCCCGGACCCTGTACGCTGAACAAGCGAGCGGTCCACCAGGGCTGACAGCTGCGGCAGATCGGCCATCGCTACCTGCCTGGCCGCCTCCCGCGTGAACCCACCCTGAAAAACCGACAGGCGCAGCAAAATTTGTTGTTCGTCAGGGCTCAGCAAAGACCAAGAATAATCGAACACAGCGCGCAGGCTGCGATGCCGGGGTGGGAGATGGCCCTGTGCAGTCGTCAGAAAATCGAGACTGTTCTCAATCTCACGCGCGATTTCGGCCGGGGAAAGCAGCCGCAGCCACGAAGCCGCCAGCTCAATACCCAGGGGCATGCCACCCACCAGCCGGCAAATATTGGCGATGGCCAGATAATCATTTTCGGTTGGCGAAAAAGAACCCGCGGCGCGACGGCCGCTCTGCACGAACAGCTGCACGGCGCTGTTTCCTTCCGCGAAGCCATCAGCCTCTTCTTCCGGCAGAGGCAGTGCACCCAGGTCAAAGCGCCATTCCTGCGGCAGGCCCAGCGCTTGCCGCGAAGTGACCAGCAGCTTCACCGCCGTTGACTGTTCCAGCAGTCGTGATAAGAAGCCGGTCGACGGCAGTAAATGTTCGGATCGGCTGCCGAAGGCTTCCGCATTATCGAGGACGATCAGCAGTTCCTTGTTCGCCAGCAGCGGAAATAATTCCTTCTCTGCGCCGGCTACCCCGCGCAGGCGTTGGTTTAGCGCTCCGGCCACCGCGGCCGCCAGCTGTTCTCCTGTTTGCAGGGCATTCAGGGCTACCCAGGCTGAACCATCGTTAAACAGCGGCTGTAGGTTAACGGCCGTTTGCAAGGCCAGGCGTGTTTTGCCGATGCCTCCCGGCCCAACAATAGTCAGCAGACGGCAAGCCGGGTCCGCCAGCCGGTCGGCAGTTTGCGCCAGCTCCAGCTCACGGCCGATAAAGTGCGTCGCCGGCACGGGCAAGGGCAGCGGCCTGATCTGACCGACGTCCGGCAGCAGTTCCAAGGCCGGAGCAGAGGGAGCGGCAGCGATCGGTAGACGCAAAAGTTCTTCATAAGCAGCTTGCGTTGCCGGGCTGGGCTCTAAATTCAATTCGCGGCCCAACGCCGAGACACATGCTTCATAAACGCGGCGCACCCCGGCGCGATCGCCGTTAAGTGCGTGCAGGCGCATCAACTGCACATAGGCCGGCTCATCCAAGGGATCGTGTTGAATAAGGCGCTGCGCGACGCGCATGGCCGATCGATACTGCCCCTCCTGCTCCAACAGCCCCACCAACTGCTGCAAAGCATCGACGAATGCCTGCCGCAGCTCCTCGCGCAGCGGCATGATCCAATCATCATAACTGCCGGGCAGCAGGTCGCCCTTGTAAAGCTCGGCCGCCTGCTCTAAAAACGTGATCTTTTCTTGCGCTGAAACGGCCGTCTTCGTCGCTGCCAGCGCCTTATCAAATTCAGCCACATCCAACATAACATCCGTATCAGATCGCCACTGCAAGGTCATCGAGTCGGCGGCTATGTATTGATCCGCATCAGGTAAGGTTTTGCGCAGGGTGTAGTAAAGATTGCGCAGGTTGGTCCGCGCCTGGCTGTCAGATGAGTCAGGCCACAGCGTATAAGCCAGGTATTGGCGAGAAACAGGCGCCTGCCGGTGCAGCAGCAGGTAGGCCAGGAGCGAGATCGGGCGATCGCCACTAAAACTGGGGGTAAGGCCGCTTTCGTATTCGATACGAAACTCGCCTAAAAGTGAAATATGGATACAGGAACCGCTCACAATCCATCCAGCCCACGCAAAAATAAATTGCTCTTCCGAACAGCCCAGCACCCCGTTTCTTAAAGTCTAGCGATTGCCAAAGTTTTGACAAGCATTTTGTCACCTTGTCATTTCTTCAATCGAGATTGGTCCAATTTTTAAATTTCTATATCCATAATCATATAGTGATTGAAATTGGACCAATCTAATGTCACAAGAAGTACTATCCCCTCGCCACCTGTTCTGGTGCTTAATTTATTATTTATTCAAATTATTGCAATTGCAAATCTTTGCATTATACTATCTTCAAGAGGTGCAATATGCGATCATCGTCCACCAACCAATTGATTCTAAAGACCCTCTCACAGAGTGGGGCCCTCTCACAGAGTGGGCTCCACCTAACTGCCAAACAAATTTACGAACGGATCCAGGTAAATCTACCGGCGGTCAACCCGTCGACTGTTTATCGCGCACTGGAACGGCTGGCTGATGCCGGCCAGGTATCGGTTTCCGATATGGGCGTAGGCGCGGCCGTTTACGAATTAGTCGCAGAGGAACCGCACCATCACCTGGTCTGCCAGAACTGCGGCAAAGTGGCGACCGTAGACCACGAAACGGTGCAAACCTTGTTCGACGCCATCGCCGAAAGCCATGATTTCCAGGTCGTGACCAATCACCTCATCCTGTTTGGCACCTGCACGGAGTGTCAAGCCTGCTCGGAGTGCCAGGAACGACCGCAAGAATGACCACATCACCACAGCCCTGGAAAACGGTATTTAAGGGGAACACGATCGTGAAGGAGCCGTCGATCGTTCCCGCTACCATTGATCTAGCGGCCGCTTTTCAACGGCAGGTGAGGCGCAAAAAGGGCATCATCTGGGGTCTGCTGCTGCTGACTTTGCTGCTGGCGCTGCTGGCGATCAATGCCGGGGCGGCCGATACGCAGCCCTGGCAGGTATTGCGAGCACTGCTGAGACTAGAGAGCGTCGTTTCCAACGTCGTTGTCTGGAATATCCGCCTGCCGCGCGTGATAGCCGCGATAGTAGCCGGGGCCGGGCTGGCGGTGGCCGGCTGCGTGATGCAAACAGGCCTGCGTAATCCCCTGGCCTCGCCTTTTACCCTGGGCATTGCCAGCGCCGCCGCCTTTGGCGCCAATCTGGCAATTGTGTTTTTAGGGGCAGGGACCCTGCATAGTAATACCCACGACGCAGTTTTCATCGCCAATCCTTATACTGTCCCCCTCAGCGCTTTTGTGTTTTCGTTGGCAGCGATGTTGTCGATTTTGCTCCTGGCGCGGCTGCGCGGCTTTTCGCCGGAATCGGTGGTGCTGGCGGGAGTGGCTTTTGGCAGCCTGTTTGCCGCCGGTACGACGCTGATCCAATACTTTGCCGAGGATGTCCAGGTTGCGGCGATGGTCTTCTGGACCTTTGGCGATTTGGGGCGTGTTTCCTGGCCGGAAGTGGGTATTTTGACAGCGGTTACGGCCGTCGCTTTCATCTACTTCTTGCTGCACCGCTGGGATTATAACGCGCTGGAAAGCGGCGAGGATGCCGCCCAGGGACTCGGAGTGCAGGTGCAGCAGATTCGCTTTCGCAGTATGCTGGCTGCATCGCTGGTCACGGCCGTCGCCGTGGCTTTCATGGGCATCATCGGCTTCATCGGTCTGATCGCCCCGCAGATGATGCGCCGCGTGATCGGCGTTGACCATCGTTTCTTAATTCCGGCATCGGCCGCCAGCGGCGCAGCGCTGCTGCTGCTTGCCGACACGCTGGCCCGTAACCTAATTTCGCCGGTTGTGCTGCCGGTGGCGGCGATCACGGCCTTTTTCGGCGCGCCGCTCTTCCTATTTATCTTAACCAAAGGATACTCCCGGGCATAACATGATTCTGAACGTGCAGGGCCTCCGCTTCTCTTATCCAGGGCGGCCTGTGCTGGATGAGGCCAGCTTCGCCGTAGAAAAGGGCGAGATTCTGGCCATTCTGGGCACCAACGGCACAGGCAAAACCACCCTGCTCAAATGCATCAACCGTATCCTCGCCCCGGCAGCGGGGGCGGTATGGTTGGACGAGGAGGCGGTTCACACCCTCAGTCCCAGGGCCCTGGCGCAAAAGATGGGCTATGTGGAGCAGCAGCGCAGCGGCTCGCAGACTACCGTCTTCAACACCGTGCTTTTGGGACGCAAGCCCTATATCCGCTGGGACGTAACCCAACAAGATATGGCAATTGCCGGCCAGGCGCTGGAGACCCTGGGCTTGACCGATTACGCCCTACGCCGTCTGGATGAATTGAGCGGCGGTGAACTGCAAAAGGTGATCATTGCCCGCGCCCTGGCCCAGCAGCCACAAATCCTGCTCATGGATGAACCAACCAGCAGCCTGGATTTGAAAAATCAACTGGAAGTGCTGGCCCTGATCCGGCAGATCAGCCGCGAGCGAGGCATTGCCGCCGTGGTCGCCATGCATGACCTGAACCTGGCGCTGCGATTTGCCGACCGCTTTATCCTGCTCAAAGACAGAACCATTTATGCCGCCGGTGGCCAGGAGGTGATGACGCCGGAAAATATCGAAGCGGTGTATGCCGTCCCGGTGACGATCGCCTCCCACAACGGCAGCCGGGTGATTATTCCGCTGTAAGGGTCTAGCCTGAACAATCAGAGGCTTATTTGCTGGAGGAGCCGACCATGAAACAATATTCTATTCTCTTTTTGCTGTGCGCCATTCTGGTTCTGCCGGCGTTGAACGGGTGTGCTACACCTCAAGAGAGCAAAACCGAAACGGTCACGATTTCCGATTTATTAGGACGAGAAGTGGCGATTCCTGCGGACGTTGAACGTGTGATCGCCATTGGCCCTGGCGCGCTGCGCCTGCTCGCCTACGCCGGAAACCTAGACAGCGTCGTGGGCGTGGAACAAATGGAAACCGGCGATGTGAGCGCCAAGCCTTACATGCTGGCTAACCCGGCGCTGGCCGAACTACCTATTATCGGCCAGGGAGGCCCGAATAATGTCCCCGACCCGGAGAAAATTTTGACGGTGGCGCCGGACGTGATTTTTAGTACTTATGCAACGGAAACGGCTGCTGCTGACGAATTACAAAGCAAAACCGGCATCCCGGTCGTGGCCATCAGCTACGGCCCTGGTGGTTTTGGCAGTGCGGACATCTTTGATGAGGCGCTGCAAGATTCGCTGCTGCTGATCGGCCGAATTAGCGGGGAGAGCGGCAAGGCACAGGTAGCTGTAGACTTCATCCAGCAAACACGGCAGGATTTGGAAAGCCGCACGCAAAACATCGCCAATGCCGACAAACCCTCGGTCTATGTAGGCGGCTTGGGTTCCAGAGGGACGCATGGCATTGAAAGTACCCAGGGCCGCTACCCGCTCTTGGATATTATTCACGCCCGCAATGTGGTCGATGAAACTGGCTCAAGCGGCTCGATCATGATTGATAAGGAAAAACTGCTGGCCTGGGACCCTGACTTCATATTCATCGACCAGGGCGGCTACCCAGCCGTGGTTGAGGATTATCAAAAAAACCCAACTTTCTATGAATCGCTGTCGGCGGTGCAAAATGGACAGGTTTATTCTCAGCTGCCCTACAATTATTACAATACCAACATCGGCACAACCATTGCCGATGCCTATTTCCTGGGCAAGATTCTTTTCCCGCAGGCCTTCGCCGATGTAGATCCGGCCGCCAAAGCGGATGAAATTTACCAGGCTTTGCTGGGTCAGCCGGTTTACGCGCAGATGGCAGAGGCTTTTGGCGGGTTTGATCAACTTACATTGAGTGGTTAGGTCTAAAACTGCGTGTTAGGGCAGGAAAGCCCCCCATCAACACGAGGGAGTTTGTAGCATGAAATGCGATCGTTGTGGCGAACCAATCCCTGCCGAAGAAGAGATGATTTATGGCGGACAAACACTTTGCGAGGTTTGTTACATGCGCGCGTTGTCACCGGCTCGCGGCTGTGATCCCTGGGCTGTACGCAGCGCGCAGACGCTCTCTCAATTAGACGATTCTTTCTCGGTGTTAAGCGAGATGCAGGAAAAAATCTTGCAGGTTTTAGGGGAGACGGGTGGGCTGCCAGCAGAAGTTCTTGCCCAAAGAGTTGGGCTAAGCTTGTCCGATCTAGAAATAGAACTTGCCACACTTCGCCACATGGAAAAAACACGCGGCAAGATGCAGGCTGGGAAAAAGATCTTGTGTTTATGGGAGGCGTGAAACTCGCCGCATTCCT
>JBJYWZ010000395.1:0-1839 GCA_046259725.1 Promineifilaceae bacterium (SeqCode)
GCGGGAGCTCCCGAACGATCGAGGCCCGAACCGCGAAGGTGGCGATGAGTCCCCCACGCCGGCCTCCGTCGCGCGCGGTCACTAGCCACAGGGGCGGGTCGTAGAGATGAAAAACCTCCGAGATGGGGTCGCGCGGGCCATCGGATGGGTTGTCGTCCTGCATGGGGCAGTCTGGATGCGTCGATGGAGCCGAACCAATCGCTTTAAGGAAATATGACGTTCGAGCCCTCCGTTGGCTTCATGGTTACGAGAATTTCTATATACTCCGCGCGAATACCCTTCGATAAGTCATCGAGGACGAACATTTGCGTGAACAGTCCACAACTTTGGAATATGTGCGCGCAAATGTCATAGCCCCAGTCAACTGTTACGAGCGCCCCTTCCTCGCTGACCGGGTTCCCGTGATACTCCGGCGGGTATAGATGCTCGATCGTGCCCTTCTGGTCGACTGCGGCGCGTAAGCGGGAGGGCTCACTTTTCCTCACCAGAGGAACCGAGAATATGTGCGCTCCTCCAGGGCGTAGCGTTCGAGCAATCTCCTTAAATGCTCTGGAAGGGTGAAACAAGTGCTCCGCGACATCCTGAGAGATATGAAGATCGATACTATCATCTTCGAAAGTCAGCGCTTCGAGATTCTCGCAGCGAACTCCGTCGTATGTCTCGCCCGGAACGCGATCTGGCCAGAACTGAGAGCCGATGTAGTTGGTGCATTCGCGCGCGAACCGTACGCTTGCGCCCCGGGCCCCTGGCGACGACTCGTGGATCTTCAGATCCCGCCAGTTTGGGTACAGTGTCTTGACTGCGTGCATTAGCGCACGCTCGCGTGGGATGCTGTGGCACTCGTTGCATAGGAAATGATCGCGCAGCCAGGGATTGTCCGCCACAAAAAGGACGTCCTGCTCGCAGATCGGACACACTCCAGAGCTTACAAGGAGCGGGCGCGGCAGACCCTTCACAGCGCGCTTGAATCGCTCCAGAACTCCCGCAATGCACGTCATTATCCACCCTCGAAGCCCAAAGTTCATTTGATGACTTCAGAATTGAAAATTGGGCGACTCAGCGCGCGCGGGCGCCTTGGCCGTCTCGCCCAGGTCCTAACTCATCCGTAAGCGCCCACTCGACGCATGTCCACCGAGAAAACACAGGTGCCGGCAAAAAAGAGCTTTCTTCAGCCCGCCTTGTCTCGGCGCGAGTTTATCCACTTTTTGGAACGGAGCACAAGAGCCGGGCGGCGCCGGAAGATGCTTGCGGCAACGGCGACCACGCTTGGTCCACGGATTGTATGGCATGCGACCTGAGTGGAAAGGTTCTTCAATCCCATCAAAAGACTTTGGACTTGTCGCAACGCTCTGTGAGAAGCCCGATTTCCGATGACGGGCCTCGTTGTGCTGCCTTAAACCTAATATTGTTGGCATGAATGCGGGCACCGCCTAGACTTGTTAGAGCGTCGGTGGCGTTTTAGCTGGGCGCGGGACGTAGTGTATGAATGGCCTGGGCCGGGGTCTGGGCATCCTCGATGCGCGAGTGAAGGGGCGCTTGCGGCTGCGGGTGCCATCCCTCTACCGGGCGCCCGGGCTGTGCCGTCGGTTGGAGGAGGCCCTTCTGGAGGTTCCCGGGATGCGGCGGGCTGTCGCCAATCCCGTGACCGCGAGCCTGCTCGTGCTTCATGATCCTCGTATCGATAGGGGTGAAGTGAAGTGGCGCGTCGAGGTAATCCTTGGGGCGAGTCCGAGCGGGTCTGAGGGCGTCCGAGAGATCCGTTCCCAGAGGAAGCCGGCTTCCGGCTCCGAGTCAGGCTCGGTGAATCCTCCGTCGGATCCCCGGGTCTCACTGCTGGAG
>JBJYWZ010000396.1:0-3447 GCA_046259725.1 Promineifilaceae bacterium (SeqCode)
ACTCTGGTCATTTCAACAAATAACGATGGGCCCTACTACGCGCGGAAACAACCGGTGGATATTGGGTGAACCAGGTGCCTCCGACTGGCGTAAACCAGACTAATATCGATACGCGCCTCCTTCACAAATACCACAATGTCACCATAATTACACTTTATTGTCACCATAATTATCCTATATTGTCCACAAAATGATCGATTTGGCAATAGTGAGTTTCAAAATTGGTGCGATGCACCCGCGGAGAAAGCCGGCAGCAAAAGAAAAACCCGCAGTTGTCGCTGCGGGCGTGGATACATCAACAGGTTTTAGAGGGGCGGCTCCACCCACCCTGGCGAGGGCCAGGTCTTGTTCAGGTCAGCCGATCTGTTTCAGTGCATGTTTGGGACCTAATCGATCCAGGACGCCCATTGTTCGGGACGTGCTTTGCCCATGGCTTTAAGATAAACATCGGCCTTGCCGTAGAAAATGAGCAGCGCTTCTTTATATATCTCCAACTGGACCGGAACTGAGACGACGAAGCCGCCGCCGCGGTCGATTTCGCGTGCAGCAAGGTCTTCATCGGACAGTGCGGAGATGACGCCCTTCAGCTCGTTGTCCAGCACGTCAAACCAGGCCGACAGGCGCTCGACGCTTTCAGCAAGGCCAGGCTGATCATTCAGGTAGTCGAAGTCCTGGGTGAAGGTTCGAAAGGAGAGGATATAACTATGCTCGGTCTCGCCAATTTGCCGGCAGAGAGCGCCAAGGGTGATATTCTCACCGCCCAAATTAAAGAGCAGGTCCTCGTCCGTAAGAATCTCCATCATCTGCACACGCAGGGATTGGTAAAGCTCAAATGTGGGGTAGACGTTTTCGATCAGGCTGTTCATGTTGTCTTCCTATAATAAATGAAATGCAGCGCAACTTGCCATATTGCATGGCTGCGCAAAATGTGTGGTTTCTAGCGCTAATGATAGCCCAGCTCAGACAGGGAACAAGGTTCAGAGGCAAGCAGGACATGTGGCCCGGCGGGACAGTTTTCCTCGTTTTGCCGGCGGAGTAGAAAGCAATTCGCGGGGCGAGACTGCCGCTCGCGACAGGTCAGGTTTTCAGGCGCGCGCCGTATTTCTGGCGAAACTTAGCCAGCTTGGGGTTGATGACTACCTGGCAGTAAGGCTGGTAGCTGTTGTTGGCATAGTAATCCTGGTGGTAATCCTCGGCGGGATAGAATGCCTGCGCCGGCTCCACCGCCGTAACGATTGGATTGGACCAAATACCTTCCGCATCCAGTTCAGCTATCAGCTTTTCGGCCGTTTCTTTCTGAGCCTCGTCATGGTAGAAGATAACCGAGCGGTACTGCGTGCCGACGTCCGCACCCTGGCGGTTCAGGGTCGTGGGATCGTGGATGGTGAAGAACACGCGCAGGATGTCTTCGTAGGAGACGACGGCGGGGTCGAAGGTTACGCGCACGACCTCGGCATGGCCGGTATTACCGCCGCAAACAGCATTGTAGGAGGGATTCTGCACATGCCCGCCTTCGTAACCGGAGACGACCTGCTGCACGCCCTGAAGTTCATCATAGACGGCTTCCAGGCACCAGAAGCAGCCTCCGCCGAGATCAGCCATTTCCAGAGTTTTGTTTTCCTGATTCATTTTGAATTCCCTTACGTTATAGGCAGCCTATGGTATTCGTTGGACTCACAGGACATAGAGGTCACGGAGGAGACACAGAGATCGCAGAGGATAAGGAGAATAGTCTGTATAGATGTGCTCCGTCGTAGCCGTATGTATCCGGATTGTTGGCTACCGGTTAATACCAGCGTAGTACAGGGAATAGAACGGTGCAAATTGGCTCATTTAGTCAGGGCGCAGCCGGTTCGTAGGGTGGCATAAGCCTTCATTGGCCTAGGGTAATGAGGTTTCGCCCATGAGCCAGCGGTCCACTTCGCGGGCGGCGCCGCGCCCTTCGTTGATGGCCCAGACAACAAGGCTCTGCCCACGGCGGGCGTCCCCGGCGGCAAAAACGCCTTCGATGTTGGTATGGAAATCGCCATATTCGGCCCAGGCGTTGGAGCGCGCATCGCGATCAACGCCGAATTGATCGAGTAAAGATTGCTGCGGGCCGAGAAAACCCATGGAAAGCAGCACCAACTGCGCGGGCCAGACTTTCTCACTGCCAGGCAGCTCTTCCAGGCGAGGACGGCTGTGGCCGTTGCTGTGCCAGGCAACCTGTACGGTGCGAATCGCCTCCACGTGACCGGCATCATCTCCCAGAAACTCCGTGGTCATGATGGCGTAGGTGCGCGGATCGGCGCCGAAGATACCCAACGCTTCTTCCTGGCCATAGTCGAGTTTGTAAACCTTGGGCCACTGCGGCCAGGGATTGTCCTTCGCGCGAGACAGCGGCGGCTTAGGCAAGATTTCAAACTGGGTCAGACTGCGGCACCCCTGGCGCAATGCGGTAGCCACGCAGTCCGTTCCCGTATCCCCCCCGCCAATGACAACCACGTCAAGGTTTTCGGCGTTGATAAAACGGCCGTCGCTGTGATCGCTGTCAAGCAGGCTTTTGGTATTGGGAACGAGATAATCCATGGCATAGTGGATGCCCTGCAGGTCCCGACCAGGCACCTGCAAATCACGAGGCGCGCCGGCGCCGGTGCAGATCACAACGGCATCATAATCGATCAGCAGCATCTCGGCAGCCACGTCACGACCGACTTCGCAGTTGGTGATAAATTCGATGCCGGATTGGGCCATGAAGTTGACGCGCCGCTCGACGATCGCTTTATTGAGCTTCATGTTGGGAATGCCGTACATGAGCAGCCCACCAATACGATCGGCGCGCTCAAATACGGTGACCGAATGGCCGGCGGTGTTGAGCTGATCGGCGCAAGCCAGGCCGGCCGGTCCGGAACCAATCACGGCCACGCTGCGACCGGTTCGATGATCGGGCACGCCGGGCAAGACCCAGCCTTCTTCAAAGGCCCGGTCAATGATGGCATATTCAATACTCTTGATGGTCACCGGCGGGTCGTGAATGCCCAACGTACAGCCCGCTTCACAGGGTGCGGGGCAAACGAGGCCGGTAAACTCGGGGAAATTATTGGTCTTGTGCAGGCGCTCATAGGCCTGGCGCCACTGGCCGCGATAGATGAGATCGTTCCACTCCGGTATGAGGTTATTAATCGGGCAGCCGGAGGTCATGCCGTTGAGGATGCGGCCCTGGTGGCAAAAAGGAATGCCACAGTCCATACAGCGCATCGCCTGGTTGCGTAATTTTTCTTCAGAGAAATGCAGGTGAAACGGCTGCCAATCCTGGATGCGCTCCTCAACCGGCCGTTCAGCGGCCGTTTCGCGTTGATGTTCTAAGAATCCGCGTGCTTTAGCTTTCATAAAATTAGTCGATGGTCTTTAATCAATAGTCTTCAGTATATGTTCTTACCAAGCGGGACAAAAGCCGGTTAAACCTTG
>JBJYWZ010000396.1:3547-38857 GCA_046259725.1 Promineifilaceae bacterium (SeqCode)
CAATAGTCTTCAGTATATGTTCTTACCAAGCGGGACAAAAGCCGGTTAAACCTTGCCCCTGCACCTTGCCCCTTTGCCTAGTTGCCTGAAACGCGGGCGAGATCGCGGGAATTGGCCTCGAAGGCGGACATAATCGCTTCGTCACCGTCCAGGCCATCTTCTTCAGCCTGGGCGATCTTCTCCAGCATACGCCTGTAATCCTTGGGGAATACCTTGACGAAATGGCGACGCGTCTCGTCCCAATTGTTGAGGATGTGCCAGGCGACCTTGCTGCCGGTGTGGAATGCGTGCTGCCAGATCATGTCATTGAGCTCGCGGATATCTTGCTCTTCCTTCACTGGTTCCAGGTCCACCATCTGCAAATTGCAGCGTGTATGGAAATCCCCGTCGCTGTCCAGGACATAGGCAATGCCCCCGGACATGCCGGCGGCAAAGTTGCGGCCCGTGCGGCCAAGCACGGCGACGCGACCGCCCGTCATGTATTCGCAGCCGTGATCGCCGAGGCCTTCAACAACGGCCGAAACGCCGCTGTTGCGCACACAGAAGCGCTCGCCGGCGACGCCGCGCACATAGGCCTCGCCGCCGGTAGCGCCATAGAAGGCCACATTGCCGATGATGATATTTTCTTCCGGGACAAAGGTGGCAGATTCCGGCGGACGCACGATGATCTTGCCGCCGGACAATCCCTTGCCGAGATAATCATTGGCGTCGCCATCGAGGTAAAAGGTCATACCGCGGGGCATGAATGCGCCAAAGCTCTGCCCGGCTGAACCAAAGAAGTGCAGTTTGATCGTGTCATCTGGCAGCCCTTCAGCGCCGTAGCGGCGAGACAGCTCGCTGCCGACCATGGTTCCCACGGCGCGGTGTACATTGCGCACCTCAAGTGTGGCTTCAACATGCTGTCGGTGTTCCAGAGCCGGCTCACAGATAGCGAGCAGTTTTTGATAATCGAGCGTCTTCTCCAGACCGTGATCTTGCTTGATGCTCTGGTAACGGCCGATTTCCGCGGGCATGTCAGGCTGGAACAGAACGGCCGATAGATCAATACCCGCCGCTTTCCAATGGGAATCCACGCCGATCTGTTCGAGCTTATCGGTGCGGCCGATCATCTCGTTCAGCGAACGGAAACCGAGCGCCGCCATCATTTCACGGACATCACGCGCCAGGAAGCGCATAAAATTGACCACGTAGTCCGGATTGCCCGTAAAACGCCTGCGCAGCTCGGGATCCTGCGTGGCGATACCGACAGGGCAGGTGTTGAGCTGGCAGACACGCATCATGATGCAGCCCAGCGTTACAAGCGGCGCCGTGGCAAAGCCATATTCCTCTGCGCCAAGCAGGGCAGCGATAACCACATCACGCCCTGTCTTCAACTGGCCGTCCGTTTCAATGCGCACACGGCTGCGCAGCTTATTAAGCACAAGCGTCTGGTGGGTTTCGGCTACACCCAACTCCCAGGGCAGACCGGCATGCTTGATGCTGGACTGCGGTGAAGCGCCTGTGCCGCCATCGTGACCGCTAATTAATATGACGTCGGCATGACCCTTGGCAACGCCGGCGGCGATGGTGCCTACGCCTACTTCGGACACGAGCTTGACGTTAATGCGCGCATGAGGATTGGCATTTTTAAGGTCAAAGATAAGCTGTGCAAGATCCTCAATGGAATAAATATCGTGGTGCGGAGGCGGGGAAATGAGCCCCACGCCGGGCGTGGAATAACGTACTTTGGCTACCCATGGATACACCTTCTGGCCCGGGAGCTGGCCGCCTTCGCCCGGCTTCGCTCCCTGCGCCATCTTGATTTGAATTTCCTCGGCGCTGACCAGGTATTCGCTGGTCACACCGAAGCGACCGGAAGCAACCTGCTTGATCCTGCTCTTACGTGAGTCACCGTTGGCATCAGGGATGAAGCGATCCGGGTCTTCGCCACCTTCGCCCGTATTGCTGCTGCCTCCGATACGGTTCATGGCGATGGCCAGCGCCTCGTGCGCCTCTTTGCTGATCGAGCCATAGGACATGGCCCCGGTCTTAAAGCGAGCCAGAATAGCCTCTTCCGGTTCCACTTCTTCAAGGGGAACCGGCTCACTTTCGTCAAAGCGCAGCCTCAGCAGACCGCGCAGCGTAGCAAATTCCTGGTCGTGGCGGTTGACGGCCTCCGCGTAGGCTTTATACATCTCATAATCGTTGTTGCGCACCGCTTCCTGCAGGCGATGAACCGTGGCCGGGTTAAAGAGGTGATATTCACCGTTTTCGCGATATTGGAAGCGTCCACCGGCATCCAGCGCGTGGCCATTGACCGCGCGCTTTGGAAAAGCTGATTCGTGACGGATTTTCACTTCCTCGGCAATAATGTCCATACCCACACCTTCGATACGCGTAGGTGTGCCGACAAAATATCGGTCTACGACGTCGCTGTTGAGGCCCAGGGCTTCAAATATCTGAGCGCCGCGGTAGCTGTGAATGGTCGAAATTCCCATCTTGGAGAGGATTTTTACAATCCCTTTCACGCTGGCTTTCGTGTACTTTTCAGTTGCATTCTCAAACGTTATGTCTGTAATGAGGCCGCGATCGACGATATCGCCGATGGTCTCAAAGGCCAGATAGGGATTGATGGCCGATGCACCATATCCGAGCAAAACGGCGAAATCATGCGTTTCGCGGGGCTCGCCGGATTCGACAATGAGGCTGACACGCGTACGCGTCCCTTCTTTAATTAGATGATGGTGCAGCGCGGCGGTGGCCAGCAGCGCAGGGATGGCCGCGTTTTCTTTATCAATGCCGCGATCGGACAGGATGAAGAGGTTAACGCCTTCATTAACGGCCGTGGTCGCCTCATCGCACAACTCTTCCAGGCTGCGCTCCAGGCCGGGAGCCCCTTCTCCTACTGGATAGAGAATAGGCAGGGTGAGTGTCTTGAAACCTTCTAACTCCAGATAGCGCAGGCGGATAATGTCATCATTGCTCAGGATGGGAATGGGGACATTGATTTGATTGGCATCTTTTGGGGTGGTGTCGAGAAGATTGCTCTCAGAACCGAGCAGGATCTCCGTACCGGTGACGATCTCTTCGCGAATGGCATCAATCGGCGGATTGGTTACCTGGGCAAAGAGCTGGCGAAAATAGTTGTAAAGCGGCTGCGGCTTGTTGGACAAGACCGCCGGCGGGGTATCATCGCCCATCGATCCGATCGGCTCCACGCCATTCTTGGCCATTGGCGCAAGAATCATGCGCAGGTCCTCAAATGTATAGCCAAAAGCCTGCTGGCGCTGCATGATGGAGTCGCGTGAGGGGGCCGGTTCGCGGCGGCGGATGGGGAGATCGCCCAGATCGATCATATTGTTGTCCAACCACTCGCGGTAAGGATAAGCCGACGCCATTTCATGTTTTAGTTCTTCATCGCTGATTATGCGGCCCTGTGAAGTATCGACAAGGAACATACGGCCGGGCTGTAGGCGACCTTTCAGGACGACTTTTTCGGGCGGGATGTCCAGCACACCTACTTCGGAAGCCATGACGACGAGGTCGTCCTCGGTGACATAGAAGCGCGATGGGCGCAGGCCGTTGCGGTCGAGCACTGCGCCAACGACATTGCCGTCTGTAAAAGCGATAGAGGCTGGACCATCCCAGGGCTCCATCAAGGCGCTGTAGTATTCATAAAAAGCGCGCCGTTCGTCGCTCATAGTCGTGTGGCGCGACCAGGGCTCAGGGATCATCATCATAACCACCAGGGGAAGCGGTCGCCCCGCCAGGGTTAAGAATTCCAGCGCATTATCAAAGTCGGCCGAATCACTGCCATCATCATGAATAACAGGCAAAATGCGCTGCAGATCGTCGCCAAAGAGTTCGGACTGCAACGTCGCCTGGCGAGCAAGCATCCAATTCTTGTTGCCGCGGATGGTATTGATCTCGCCATTGTGGTTGATATAGCGATTTGGGTGGGCGCGTTCCCAACTGGGGAAGGTATTAGTCGAAAAACGGGAATGAAGCAGGGCGATAGCCGTCTTGAAGTCGGGATCGGAAAGGTCGGGATAAAATTGGTTAATCTGGTCGGCCAGGAGCATCCCTTTGTAAACCAGGGTTTTGTAGGAGAGGCTGGCAACGTAGAAGGTACTGCAGCCGTCTTCCCCCTGGTTGTAGCGGATCTCATTCTCAGCCAGCTTACGAATCACATAGAGCTTGCGCTCAAAAGCCATATCGTCGCTGATATCGTCGCCTCGCTGGATGAACACCTGGCGAATGAAAGGCTGGCTGGCGACGGCCGTTGCGCCAAGGGAGCTGTTATCGGTCGGCACAGTCCGCCAGCCCAGAACTGTCTGTCCCTCCGCGGCCACGATCTGGGCAAAACGCTCTTCACATCGCAAACGGTCTCCGTCATCGATGGGCAGGAACACCATGCCCACACCATAGCTGCCGGGAGCCGGCAGGGTAAATCCGGCGGATGGACTCATTTCGGGCCCGCCGGCAGCACACGCTTTGACCAGGAACTCATGGGGTATTTGAACCAGGATGCCGGCGCCATCCCCCGTATTTGGCTCACTTCCCGCCGCTCCGCGGTGATTCATATTTTCCAATGCGGTCAGAGCGCTGCGCACAATGGCATGCGAGCGGCGGCCTTTCATGTCAGCGATAAAACCGGTACCACAGGCATCATGCTCGAACTGCGGACTGTAAAGGCCCTGCCGGCCGGGCAATCCGTTGTACTGCATTTCACTACGTGTATTCTGCGTTGTTTTCATCCTTGTCCTCCGGTGACCGCTTGGAAAAGTTCATTCCGGTGAAAAAACACCAGGCTGACGGTAATTGCCTGGGTTCTGTTTGCCGAATATAGATGCGAAATCGACGCCTGATGTAACGGGCGTCTATACATTATAAGGATCGCGACCCACCCAGGTGAAGGGACAGAATTACAGAACTTGTGCAATCCAGGTTGTAAGAACTGCACAGCCTGGGGCCGATCCCTGCCAAAAATGGGTAAATTTCCTACCCTTTGCGGGGTAAGTCATACATATTCACCAAATCACGGAGCACAAATTTGTAAACAATGCCAACTTGACCGGATTCCGCTTTGCCACTAACCTAGTTGTAGATTCGCCAAAAGAATACGGAATGGCCAAGACGCCTCCTGCAGAAGTCGAAAGACGGCTGCAGCAGGCGTCTTTTTCTTTTCCACCAGGCGCAAACATAAGGAGAAATCATGTCAACCAAAGTAAGAAACTTACGCCGGATAATGAACATAGCCGTCATACTCGGACTTTTCGTGTTTTCGACCGGGACGGTGTTTGCCCAGGAAGCGGAAGTCACCGTGAGCCCTGTGGACACAGTCTGGGTGCTGATTGCCGCTTTTCTGGTCTTCTTCATGCAGGCAGGTTTCGGCTTCCTTGAAGCCGGATTTGTGCGCTCGAAGAATGTTGTCAACATCATGGCTGAGAATTTGATGGATACGACGATGACGACAGTCGGGTTCATTATCCTGGGTTTCGGCCTGATGTTTGGCGCAGGTAATATGTTTATTGGGACGGAATGGTTCGCGCTGCAGGGATTGCCCGATGTGATGCCGGGGTTGACTATTCCCACACTGGCCTTCTTTTTCTTCCAGTTCGCCTTTTGCGCAGCCGCATCGACGATTGCCTCCGGGTTGATGGCCGAGCGGACTGATTTCAAAGCTGACCTGGCATACAGCTTCTTCGTCGGCCTGATTATTTACCCGGTGTTCGGGCATTGGGTATGGGGCGGTGGCTGGTTGGCCGAAATGGGCTACGTCGATTTCGCAGGTTCATCCGTCGTGCATCTTGTTGGCGCGCTTGTCGGCCTGGCGGGAACCATCATGTTGGGCAAACGTGCGGACAAGAAATGGGGACGGGCCATTCGCGGTCACAACATCACCCTGGCGGCGATGGGAACCTTCATTCTCTGGCTGGGTTGGTTCGGTTTTAATCCCGGCAGCCAGTTGGCGGCTGATCCCTTCGACATCTCACTCATCGTGGTTACAACCGACTTCGCGGCGACCACAGGCGCAATCGTGGCTATGTTTCTCGCCTATATCGTCGAGCGTAAGTGGGATGTGAGTATGGCCTTCAACGGCGCACTGGGTGGTCTGGTAGCGATCACGGCGCCCTGCGCTTTCGTTACACCAGGCGCGGCCCTGGTCATCGGCGCCATAGCCGGCGTGATCACCTTCTACGGTGTTGGCATGATGGAAAAAATCAAGATTGACGATCCGGTTGGCGCCTTCCCGGTACACGGGCTGAACGGTATCTTCGGCGTTTTAGCCGTGGCTATCTGGGGCACAGAAGGCCTGGGAATCCTACACGGTGGCAGTATCAACCAGCTGGGCATCCAGGCACTGGGCCTCGTGGCCGCCATCGCCTGGACACTGCCGCTGTCTTTCCTGATGTTCTACGTCATCAAGAAAACCATCGGACTGCGCGTCGCGCCGGAGGTCGAAGTCAGCGGTATCGACATGCCGTATCATGGTATCGAATCGTACCCTGAATGGGACAGCAGGGAAGAGATCGCTGTTCCTTCGAATATGGAACCGATTCCTTCACCAGGCGATTAGTAGAATTTTGACTTGCAGTTAGCGCTGATCGGACAAGAATGCAACGACCCGAGCAACTGGAGCAGGTAGATGGTTTCAATTTGAGACAACGGAAAAGTTGTTAGCCCACTATATTTTGCAAGCTTATAAACATTTAGAAATTGGGATAAGCCGGGAGAACCGGCTTATCCCATCGAATTTGGAGTCGACAAGAGTCACCCTAATTTCTAAGAAACTAAGGAGAACAAATTACACAATGAATACCTCTAAAGATGTCATGGAATTTATCGAAGCAAAGGGCATACAAATCATTGACGTCAAGTTCACAGATCTCTTCGGGCAGTGGCAGCACTTCTCGATGCCTGCGGAAGAATTTGACGAAGAGACTGCCTTTGAAGATGGCATGGGCTTCGATGGTTCCTCGATCCGCGGCTTCCAGAGCATTGAATCCAGCGACATGATCCTGCTGGCTGATCCGACAACGGCCGTCATCGATCCTATCTGCACAGCGCCAACGTTAAGCCTGGTATGCAGCATCTTTGACCCAATCAGCCGCGAGCCCTATTCGCGCGACCCACGTCATGTCGCCAAAAAGGCCGCGGATTATTTGAACGGCAGCGGTATTGCCGATACGGCTTACTTTGGCCCAGAAGCGGAATTTTTCGTCTTTGATCAGGTCAAATACTCGGCCGGTGAATATTCGTCCGTCTACCAGGTGGACAGCGTGGAGGGCCCGTGGAACTCCGACATATTCGGCTACGGCCATTCAGTACCGCACAAGCGCGGCTACTTCCCGGTTGCGCCGTTCGACACACTGCAAGATCTGCGTTCGGAAATGGTGCGCGTCATGGTCGACTCTGGTCTCGGTGTTGAGGTTCACCACCATGAGGTGGGTACGGCCGGACAGTGTGAGATTGACATGAAGTATAACTCGCTGATGAAGATGGCTGACCACGTGCAGATGTATAAATATATCGTCAAGAATGTGGCCAAGGCCGCCGGCAAGACCGTGACCTTTATGCCCAAGCCAATTTACGCCGACAATGGTTCCGGTATGCACACACACCAGAGCCTCTGGAAAGACGGCGAACCGCTCTTCGCCGGCGACCAATATGCCGGGTTAAGCCAGATGGCCTTGTGGTATATTGGCGGCATCTTGAAACATATCAATTCACTGCTGGCCATTGTTGCGCCGACAACGAACTCTTATCGACGTCTCGTTCCCGGCTACGAAGCCCCGGTTGTGATCGCTTACTCAGCGCGCAACCGCTCCGCGGCCGTCCGTATTCCGATGTACTCGCAGTCGCCGAAAGCGAAACGGATCGAGTTCCGCTGCCCGGACCCGGCCGCCAACCCGTACCTGGCATTTTCGGCGATGTTGATGGCCGGTCTTGACGGAATCAAGAACCAGATCGATCCCGGTGACGCGGCCGACATGGACCTTTTCGAGGAAGAAAACATCGACAAGGTGACGATGACTGTCGGCAAATTGAACGAAGCGCTGGACGAACTGGAAGCGGATAATGAGTACCTGCTGGAAGGCGACGTCTTTACCCCCGACCTGCTGGAAGCCTATATCGGCTATAAACGACACGAAGAGGTTGGTCCTGTGAGCCTGCGGCCGCACCCGTACGAATTCTTGCTGTATTACGGCATTTAACAGCTTTCAGTTATCAGCTGTCAGCTTGCAGCCTGGTGCCGAACAACTGATTGCTGAGGAATAAGAATAGAGAACCCTTCCCAGTAAGTAATGGGAAGGGTTTCTTTTTTGGGGCGGGAATGGTGAAAGCTGACGTACGGGGGCTGCCCGCTTATAATTAGGCCATGGTACGAGGAACACGTTCTTTTACACAACCCAGGGCATTGACGGCGCTGCGCGAGATCGTGCGCAGTTTGAGCGCGGCATGGGATCTGGATTCAACGCTGGATCTCATTGCGCGCAAAACGACAGAGGTTCTGGGCGTGGACAGCTGCTCGATTTACCTGCTGGATCCCGACGGCCGATCACTTCGCTTGCAGGCTTCGACGGGATTGGCGAAACGAGCCGTCGGCCGTTCAACGCTGGAGGTAGGCGAAGGGATGACGGGTTCGGCAGTGATGCACAACCGGCCGATTTTCGCCGCGGACGCCAGAAGCAACCCGCACTTCAAATGGGTGGACGAAACGGAGGAGAGGGGTTTTGTCTCCCTGCTGGCCGTGCCCCTGGTTATCGAGGGAAAGCCAATCGGCGCGCTCAATGTACAGACTCTGGAGCAACATCATTTTGTTCCGGCCGAGGTGGAACTGGTCTCGATGATTGGCGACCTGGCGGCAAGCAGTTTGGCCAGGGCGCAGTTGTATGATCGCCAGAAACGACAAATCGAGGAGCTGCGCACGCTGGCCCAGGTGAGCGAGATGGTGACGTCACCGCTCTACATTGACGATATGCTGGACATCGTCAGTGAAATGGCGGCGCAGATCATGGACGTCACAACGGTTCAGGTATACCTCATCGATGACACGCCCAACACCGTACAGCGCCATACAGGGAAATCAAACGAATCATCGTCAATCGCGCAGTTCCCCATCGGCGAGGGCGTGGCCGGTCGCGTCGCGGCCAGCGGCGAGGCGATCTATGTGCCGGATATCAGCGAGGAACCCGAACTGGAAGATCAGGAGATGGCGCTCGCGATGGGGCTGGTCTCGCTGCTTGCGGTACCCCTGAGCGTACGCGAACGGGTAATCGGCGTTCTGAACTGTTTTTCCGGGAGCAGGCGCAAATTTACGGAGGACGAGCGCACTGTTCTGTTGACGCTGGCCAACCAGACGGCTCTGGCCATTGAAAACGCACAGTTGATCACCAATACGGCCGTTGTGCGCGAAATGCACCACCGCATCAAGAACAACCTGCAGACGGTGGCCATGCTGATGCAGATGCAGGTTTACGAAACGGACTCGCAGGACACCCGCCGCGCACTGGAGACGAATATTCACCGCGTGCAGAGCATCGCCTCGGTGCACGAAGTGCTGTCTGAACGCGGCTTCCGGCTGGTCAATGTCAGAGAGGTGCTGGAACAGATCGCCAGCATGACAGCGCGGTCGATGGTCAAGCCGGGGCAGGATGTGCGCATCGGCGTGCACGGGCAATCTCTGCAGCTTCCCAGCCGCGCAGCGACGGCCGTGGCCCTTGTGTGCAACGAGCTGGTCCAGAACGCATTGGAGCACGCCTTCACGGACCTCGACGCGGGAAAGATCGACGTTTCACTGGGCCATTCGCCGGATGAATATATTATCCTGGTGCGCGACGACGGCCGTGGGCTGGACGATGAATTCGAACGGGGATTGGGCCTGGAAATTGCGGAGACGCTGGTGCGCGAAGATTTGCAGGGTCGTCTGAAGTACAATCGTCTGCCTCAGGGTACGGAAATCAGCATCCGCTTCCCAAGGGATGTTGAGTAGGATTAGGAACTCGACTCAGCCAACATTGTAACCTTCTACAGAAAACCAAGACGAAGCTGTTCGATTGTTAAAGTTGCCAGCTTTTTATAATTAGCGTATATAGGCTGGCGGCTGCGCGAGAAAGCTGCCGGCTTTTGTCTTAACATAGCTTTGGGACAATGCAGGAAATTATGAGAATTTTGATTGCCGAGGATGAGTCGATTATCCGGCTGGGGTTGAAATCAATGCTGCAGGAAATGGGACATGAGGTGTACGCGGCGACGAACGGCCGTGAAGCGCTGGAAATGGCACGGCGGCACGACCCCGATCTGGCGATCCTGGATATCAAGATGCCTTACACGGACGGCCTGCAGGCGGCGAAGGTGTTGTCGCGTACGCAGCCGATGCCTATCCTGTTACTGACGGCGTTCAGCCAGCAAGACCTCGTGGAAGAAGCAGCGGAACTGCCCATCCTAGGTTATCTCATCAAACCTATCAAAGAGGGGGAACTTGCGGCGGCGATCGCGGTGGCCAACAAACGCTTTATGGAGATGCAGGTTCTGGCCGTTGAGAAGCAGCGGCTGGAAGAGCAGCTGGAAATGCGCAAGCTGATCGATCGCGCCAAAGGCAAGTTAATGCAGAGCGGGTTAAGCGAAGAGGAGGCCTACCTGACGATTCAGCGACAGGCGCGCCAGAACCAGTTATCGATCAGGGAAGTAACGCTGGCAATACTGCATGGGTAAGGCAGCTGGCAATACCCCAAATAAAAAGCCCCCACGGCTCTTACGACCTGTGGGGGCTTTGTGTTTTCGGCTATTGAAAGCAATTAAGCGCTTTCTACCGTTTCCTCGACTGCTTCAGCGGGGAGAGGCATGCTCTCCAGGCGCGTAAAAGTCAGTTGGTCTTCCTCTTCGTCAACGTCGATGCGCACGCGGTCGCCGGATGATACTTCTCCCTTGAGCAGCCGCACAGAAAGCGGGCTTTCAACGAAGCGCTGGATGGCACGCTTAAGCGGCCGGGCGCCAAAATCTTCATCGTAGCCCTGACCGGCTAACCACTGTTTGGCTTCATCGGTCAATTCGATTGTCAGTTCGCCCTGTTCGGCCAAACGGGCCTGAACATCGGACATCTGCAAATTGACGATTTCCACCACGTCCTCGCGGCTCAACGGCTCGAAGATAATGATCTCGTCAATACGGTTAATGAATTCCGGACGGAAGGTCTTCTTCAAAGCATCGTCAATGCGTTTGTGATCGGCCGCTTCGTCTTTGTCATGGCCGCCGGTGAAACCGAGCGCGCCGGAACGTTTTACGAAGGATGTGCCGACGTTGCTGGTCATGACGATCACGGTGTTGCGGAAGTTAACCACGCGGCCCTGACCATCGGTGAGACGACCGTCGTCAAGCAGCTGCAAGAGTGCATTCCAGACATCAGGATGCGCCTTTTCAATTTCGTCAAAAAGGACCACGGAATAAGGCCGGCGGCGAACCTGCTCGGTCAGCTGGCCGCCCTGCTCATAACCGATGTAGCCGGGAGGCGCGCCAAAGAGGCGGCTGACCGTATGCTGCTCGCGAAACTCGCTCATATCGACGCGGATCAAGGCGTCCTCGTCGTCAAAGAGGAACTCAGCCATGGCTTTGGCCAGCTCAGTCTTACCAACGCCGGAACTGCCGAGAAAGATAAATGAGCCGATCGGCCGTCGCGGGTCGCTCAAGCCGGAGCGGCTGCGGCGAATGGCATCGGACAAGACCTCAATTGCCCGGTTCTGTCCGACAATGCGCTCATGCAGCCGTTCTTCCATATTGAGCAGCTTATCGGCTTCCGTCTCCATCATCTGCGTCACCGGGATGCCGGTCCAGTTGGCCACTACCTCGGCGATATCATTGGCGTCTACCATTTCGTCGAGTTCCTGGTCGGACTTCCATTTCGCATGCAGCGCGGAAAATTCTGTTTCCAGACGCAGGCGTTCCGCGCGATGTTGGGCAGCTCTCTCGTAGTCACGCACCGTATGCGCCTCCTCTTCTTCCAGAGCCAGCTTATCGATCTCCTGCTTCTTCGTCTTCAAATCGGGAGGCAGAGTATGCAGGGCGACGCGAAGTTTGGCCGCGGCTTCATCCATCAGATCAATGGCTTTATCCGGCAGGTGGCGGTCGGTGACATAACGGCTGGAAAGCTTTGCCGCTGCCACAAGAGCTTCGTCCGAGTAAGTGACTTTGTGATGCGCCTCGTAACGTTCGCGCAGGCCGCGCAGCATCTCGATGGTATCCTCAACCGAAGGCTCATCGACAAAAACCGGCGCAAAGCGACGCTCCAGCGCGCTGTCGCGCTCGATATACTGGCGATATTCGTCCAGTGTCGTCGCGCCGACGGCCTGCAGTTCACCACGTGAAAGGGCCGGCTTGAGCATGTTGCTGGCATCCATCGCGCCCTGCGCCGAGCCCGCGCCGACAACCGTGTGCAGTTCATCGATGAAGAGAATGATCTCGCCCTGCGCGCGCTGGATCTCTTCCATCGCCGCTTTGAGGCGCTCTTCAAATTCACCGCGGAAACGACTGCCGGCGATCATGGCCCCCAGGTCGAGGGCGACGACCCGCTTGTTAAGCAGATTTTCGGGCACATCATTGGTTATAATCTTGATCGCCAGGCCTTCCACAATGGCGGTTTTGCCGACACCGGCTTCGCCAATTAGCACCGGGTTATTCTTGGTCCGGCGGCTTAGAACCTGGATCACGCGTAAAATTTCTTGGTCACGGCCGATCACGGGATCGAGCCGTCCTTCTCGCGCCATTTGCGTCAGATCGCGGCTGTATTTATCGAGCGTGCGGTAGCGGCTCTCAGCCTGACGATCGGTCACCTTCTGGCCGCCGCGCAGCCCCTGGATGGCGTTCAGCACGCGATCGCGGGTCACGCCAAACTCCTGCAAGATGCGCGCGGAAGAGGTATTTCTTTCGCCCATAATGGCCAGGAAGATGTGTTCGGTAGATATGAATTCATCCTTCAAGGCATTTGCTTCACGCTGCGCCAGTTCGAGAACGGTACGGATACGCGGGGTGTAGAAAATCTGCCCCACGCCGCCGCCATAGACCGAGACTTTAGGACTGGCGCGCAGATCTTCGTCCAGGCGATCGCGCATATCTGCTGCGTTAATATTAAGTTCTTCAAGAATCTGGTTTACAGCGCCATCTTCCTGTTCCAGCATGGCCAGAAAAAGGTGTTCTGTATCCACCTGCGTATGGCCGTAGCGCTGTACAATTTCATAGGCGCGCGCTGCGGCGTCCTGGGCGCGTTCTGTAAATCGATCAAATCGCATAATAAATATCCTTCTTAGAAAAGCCCTAACTGTCCCTTACAGTAAGATAGCTATATTGTGTCTGCGCCATTTTGGCATGCCGCACCCTGAACGTTGACCTGCAGGGGAACAGAGAAGAGCTGATTAGGCAACTTTATAACCCATACTTTAGCCTCTAATAATTGGATTCGTGTAAGAATCCGCGCCTTGCCGCGAATAAATAAGGTTTTCTCATAATAGGCGCGTGCCCTCGCTCTCGTCAAAACCATCGCCCCAGGCCAGGATTTTTAGCGGTGTAATCTCCACCAACTGCCACTTTGCGCTGTCATCGTAGCGGAAATCCCACTCATATTTGTTGAAAAAGTAGTCGGCCAGCTCGTCAATCAAAGCGCGATCGGCGACATGCGCCTCGCCTTCGATGATGATCACGTTGAGTGCATCGGTGAGAGACAGCGCCACACTCTGGTTATGGCGCATATTGATAAATTTCTGCGCTTGCGAAGGGGTGCTGACGTAGATTTTTTCATTCAGCCAGACGAACCACATGGGTGTGAGGTGGGGACGGCCGTCGTGGCGAACGGTAGCCATCCAAATTTCTGTTTCTCTGCCAAGCCGGCCTTCCATGGCCCGCCAACGCGCCGGATTACGTCGTCTCATAAGTTTGGTGCGCCCCTGCCAGCAACGCCGCTGATCCAGGGACGCAGTTGTAAGGCGAGATCTTCTCTCGCCCGGACGAATTCGTTCTACAAGACCGCAAGCCCAGGGAAAAGGGACGCAATATTATTATGTCATTATACTAGAGGCTGTCCAATCCTGCAGTTTCTAATATATCGCCACGCCAGCGGACCTCGGTGACAGGCAGTTTTTCACCAAGTGCAAGTTCAGCCAGAACGCTGAGCGTGCCCGTATCTTGCGAGGTAAAGAGGTGAACGGAACCGCTTCTGCGCCCATTTGTGAGGAGGCCGGCCTGGGACAGGACGCGTCCCACCTGCCGGGCCACGGCCGGTGCGGGATCGATGATGGCCACGGATCGATCATCGCTGTGCGCCGCAGCAATTTCCTCGATGAGAGGCTGCACAAAAGGGTAATGCGTACACCCGAGGACGAGGGTGTCCACCCTCGCATCCAGCATAGGCTGCAAGACGTCGTTCAAAAGATGGCTTGTTTCGGGGGCGTTGAGACGGCCGTGTTCAATGAGGTTGACCAACCCGACGCAGGGATCTTCGTAGACGGTAACATTCTCGGCGAAGCGCGTCATCAATGCGCTATAACGCGGGCTGGCGAAGGTGGCCGGCGTGGCGAGCACGCCCACTTTACCTGTTTTTGTCATTAAGGCCGCCGGCTTAACGGCCGGTTCCATGCCCACGATGGGCACGGCGGGGAATGTATCACGCAAATAGGTGAGCGCGGCAGCTGACGCCGTATTACAGGCCACCACGATAATCCTGGCGCCATGTTCAAGCAGAAATTGGCAGATTGCTGCACTGAAGCGACGGATATCTTCTACGCTTTGCGAGCCATAGGGCACATTCGCCTGGTCGGCGAAGTAAAGCAGATTTTCATCCGGATAGGCACTTTTTATATGTCGCAGAACGGAGAGGCCGCCCACGCCGGAGTCAAATACGCCAATGGCATCACGCCCGAATATCATATCGTGTTTGAAGCTTTGTTATCTTCTGAGCTGAATATTTACCAAATGCGGTGACTTACATAGATTATGGCAGCCTTATCACATGATTATCGACTTTGGCGACAGCAGTGAGAAGATACTGCCTCACGAGCCTGATTCAGGTAGCTTGACCAGTTAATGGGAGCCATTAGAGGCGGCATTAATCAATGATACAAAAAGATTGAGCATGGCCGGATCTATGCCGACCAGGTTCTCCGGGTGCCATTGTACGCCAATTCCGAAGGGGTGGCCCTCGATTTCAACGCCTTCCACCAGGCCATCAGGCGCGATGGCCGACACACTCAATTCGGAGGCCAGGTCACGCAAGCCCTGGTGGTGCAAGCTATTTACCGGCACTTCTTCGCTGTTCAGTATGGCAGCCAAATGGGAACCTCGGCGAACCTGGACAGTATGGGGCCGATCCGTGCGCGCGCCGACGCCGTAATAATCATGGCGGATATGGCCCGGCACTTGCGACGCCAGATCTTCCCACATGGTACCACCAAGGGCGACATTGAGGACCTGGTGGCCGCGACAAATTGCCAGGAAAGGTTTTCTGGTTTGCACTGCATGCCGGGCCAGATTGATCTCAATACGGTCACGATCCTCGTCTATGCCGCGCAGTTCTTGATGGGCTTCGCCATGATAGGCCGCGGGATCGATGTCTCCGCCACCGGGCAAAATCAGGCCATCTATGCGCCGCAAAATAAGCGGCAAATCGTCACTATCCAGACCAAGCGGTATCAACAGGGGAATGCCCCCGGCTGCGGCGACAGCATCGACGTAGGAACGCATCAGGCCGAATAGAGGCGCTCCCGAATCCTCGGCGATTTTGCGATAAGTGGTCAGGCCGATTAACGGCTTTTCTTTTCCGTTAGATGAAACTGGCATGGGATATTCTCTTCTTTCTTCTAATTACTGTTGTAGGAAACCTCGTTTCCTGCTGGCCGCAATCATCTAGAGGCCAAATGACTTTTACAAAAAGAAAAAATTGAGGTATTTTTTTCTTTATATGCCCACTATCGCTCAGGCAAAAGGGCAAAAAACAGAAAAAGGTGACAGGCAACCGCCTACCACCTTGAATCTCTAGCGAACAGGCCAGACGGCCCGGTTCAGGTACGCAGCATACGGGGCTGCGTGATTTTTCGTTTAACTGCCGTAGATACGTTTTTCGCGCAAACGGGCTGATTTACCTGTACGACCGCGCAAATAATAGAGCCGGGCGCGCCGTATATGCGCATGGCGATGCACTTCAATTTTCTCAATGCGCGGTGAACGCAGCAGGAAGGTTCGCTCTACGCCAATACCGTTGGAAGCGATACGGCGCACGGTAAAGTTGCGGTTATTTCCGCTGTTGCGCAAACGAATCACGACACCACGAACGACCTGTACACGCTCGTTTCTTTCGCCAACATTAATACGCAAATGGACCGTTACATTATCCCCGACATGCAGGTCAGGAAGGTCCATATTATCTTCATTATCAAAAGTCTTTAACAGCACATCCGACATGGCCAGTTCTCCACACGCGGGAAACCGCAACCCGCCAACCCTGAATTCATATGAAATCTAGCGGTAAAACCAGAGTCCAGACGACCACTGCGCCGGGAATCCGATAGATTGTAAATCACATCTGCAAAAAGAGAGCCCGCACTGCGGGCACGAATGAAGACTATAACACGCAAGCACGTCCCAGGCAACAAAACTGGCTTAAGTTTGCTACTTTCTCAGCAAATGTATGGGGAAATGGAACGTGGATGCAAAAGCCCCGGCGAGGCCGAGGCTTATCAATAAAAAGTTATAATCTGGTCAGCAGCTAATTACCCTTTTTTGAGCACGGGCAGGCCGTTTTTGCTCTCGCTGACTACGTATCCATCGGGAACTGCGTCTAGCGCGCCTTCTTTGGGCTCTTTGGCAAAGAAGTAAAGGGTGCGTGTCTGGCCGTTCTTGAGCGTGGTCTCACGGCCGTGTAAATAATAGGTGTTACCTTTTGAATTTGTATGTGAGTAAGCCATTTTCGTTCTCCTATATTACCCTGATCCTTCGGTTCGTCGTTAATTTGCCAACTGTTTCGGGATCAAGCACGATTGTTTTAATAATATCGTTGCGATACTAGAACATCTGAGTATATAAGGCAAAATTTCCCCTGGTTATATAAGTTTGATATGAGCGGAGACGCCTTTGACGCCCCATTTTTGCACTGTTATACTTTTGGCTTGCTCGTTATCGGGTCCACAGAGGATTTCTCAAACTTCTTATGGGCTGCGAGTTGATAACAGGAGGCGAACGTAAAAGCGCTTTGCAGTAAATGAATGGCCGTTTGTAGTGACTGCTCCAGCACCTGGATAACTGTACTTGTTACTACAAACCATTTTCGAAGGACATACAAAGGGAATGGCAGAAAAAGATAAGCTGGTTTCGCAAAAGGAAGACTTCAACGAATGGTACAACACGCTCGTGCTCAAGGCCGATCTGGCGACCTATGGCCCGGTTCGTGGGACGATGATCGTCAAGCCATATGGTTGGAGCCTGTGGGAGAACTGCCAGGCTGCATTGGACAAGCGCTTTAAGGCTACCGGCGTGGAAAATGCCGGATTTCCTATGTTCATTCCCCAGAGTTTCCTGCAGAAGGAAGCCAAACACGTAGAAGGCTTCGCACCGGAACTGGCGGTTGTGACCCATGGGGGCGGCAAAGAGCTGGCCGAACCGCTGGTCGTACGCCCCACGTCGGAGACGATCATCGGCCATGCTTATGCGGACTGGATCCAGAGCTACCGCGATCTACCGGTCTTGATTAATTTGTGGAACAGTGTGGTACGTTGGGAACTGCGCACGAAGCTGTTCCTGCGCACACTGGAATTTTACTGGCAGGAAGGACACACAGCACATGCAACGGCCGAAGAAGCGGCCGAACGCACACGCATGATGCTCGAGGCTTACGCCGACTTCGCAATAAACGAAGCCGCCATCCCGGTGATTCGCGGCACCAAATCGGAAATGGAGCGCTTTCCCGGCGCGAACGATACACAGACGATTGAAGCGATGATGGGTGACGGCAAGGCGCTGCAGTCGGGCACCTCGCACAATTTGGGCGATAATTTCGCCCGCGCATTCGATATCCAATATCTGGACGCCACCAACGAACTGCAGTACTGCTGGACGACTTCTTTCGGCCTCAGCACACGCTTCATCGGCGCCATTATCATGGTTCACGGCGACGATCAGGGGCTGGTAATGCCGCCGCGGCTGGCGCCTATTCAAACAGTTATCGTACCTATTTTCCGCAAAGAAACGGAGCAGGCACGTGTGATGGAAGCAGTCGAGCGAATCAACCGCGAGCTAACTGACGCGGGCATTCGCGTCAAGGTTGACGATCGTGAGAATCTGAGCCCTGGCTACAAGTTTAATGATTGGGAGCTGCGCGGCGTACCCACACGGATCGAGATTGGCCCTCGTGATCTGGAGAAAAACTCGGTGGCGCTGGCGCGGCGCGATATTCCTGGACGCGAAGGGAAGCAGTTTGTTTCCCAGGAGGGATTGAGCGAGACTGTCGCCGATCTCCTGGAGGCAATTCAGCAGAATTTGCTTGACAAAGCGACGAAGTTCCGCGACGAGAATACGCATGAGGTCGATAACTACGACGAATTCAAAGAAGCGATCAAAACAGGCTTCGCGCGGGGCTGGTGGGCCGGTGACAATGATGATGAAGTGCGCGTAAAGGAAGAGACGAAAGCGACCATGCGCTGCATCCCCTTTGAGCAGCCGGGCGGCAGCGGCACCTGCTTCTATACGGGCAAACCGGCGGCGCAGGTGGCCATTTTCGGCCGTGCCTATTAGGCACCAGCGAGCGCTTGAGCGATTCGTCACGCCAAACGGGAGCTTAATACGATGGAAGGAATCAGCGCTTCTTTAATCGACCTGCTGTTTCTGTTCCTGACAGTGCTGGTTATGTTATCGATCACCGTGGCGGTGTCGCTGATGATCTACGGTCTTTTCTTCAAAAAGAAGCAATAAAAAACAAGCAGGAATGAGTATGCGATTATCGCGAGCTTTTGGAAAGACACTGCGGGAAGCACCCGCCGATGCGGAGATGGCCAGCCACCAACTGCTAATGCGCGCCAATTTCGTGCGCCCGGCCGGCGCCGGCATCTACACCTTTATGCCGTTCGGTTTTCGCGTCCTGCAGAAGATCGAGCGCATCATGGAAGAGGAAATGGACGCCATCGGCGGACAGGAGATGTTGATGCCCAATTTACATCCAGCCGAGCTGTGGCAGGCCACCGGCCGCTGGGACAGCATGGATGTGTTGATGAAGCTCAAAGGTGGCGGCGCGCGCGAATACTGCCTGTCGCCCACGCATGAGGAGATCGTGGTCGACCTGGCTTTGAGTGAGATTGAAAGTTACCGCGATCTGCCGCAGGTTGTTTACCATATCAACAAGAAATTCCGTGACGAGTCTCGCGCTCGCGGTGGACTGCTGCGCCTGCGTGAGTTCATCATGAAGGACGCCTACAGCCTGGATACGAGCGCGGAAGCTCTGGATGAATTCTATCCCGACATGGTGCAAGCTTATTTTAACATTTTCTCGCGCTGCGGCGTGGACGTGCTGGCGGTCAATGCCGATGTAGGCGCGATGGGCGGCAAGGCGTCGCAGGAATTTGTCGTGCCTCACGATCAAGGGGAGGATTCGTTCATTCGCTGCACAAAATGTGACTATGCCGCCAATGTTGAAGCGGCCGAATTTGTGCGTGAGGGCGAAGTCCCTGAGAACCTGCACGATCTACTTAAACTGGCCACGCCGGACTGCCAGACGATCGCCGATGTGGCGGCCTTTGTGGGCGTGCCTGTCGAGCAAACGATAAAGGCCGTGTTCTACTGGTGGCTGCCATGGGGAGAGGAAAACGGCCGTCTCGTCTTCGCCCTTGTACGCGGGGACCTGGACGTAAACGAAGTGAAGCTGGCCAATTCGTTAGGCGGCGGCGATCTGCGGGCGGCAATGGACGACGAAATTGCGGGCGCCGGCGCCGTTCCAGGCTACGCTTCGCCTGCCGGTCTGGTCGTTGCTGAACGTATTGGCACGCCGGGCATCCTGGTGATAGCCGACCCGTCAATAAAACATGGCGGCAACTTCGTCGTCGGCGCCAATGAGGCGGGTTACCACTACAGCGGCGCCAATTACCCGCGTGACTTCAAGATAACGGAAATCGTCGATATCGCCCAGGCGGATACGGGCCACCAATGCCCGGTTTGCGGCGGGCGGCTCGAAGCAAAACGAGCCATAGAAGCCGGACACTGCTTCAAGCTGGGCACGCGCTACAGCAAAGCGGTCAACGCCACTTACCTGGATGAAAACGGGGAGCAGCAGTTCATCTTCATGGGCTCTTACGGCATCGGCCTGGATCGTTTGATGGCCGTGATCGTGGAACTTCATCACGACAAGGACGGCATCATCTGGCCGGAGAGTGTCGCACCGTACCAGGTGGACTTGCTGTACGTGGGGAAGGACGAGGATGTGATTACGACGGCCGAACGGCTTTACATGGAACTGCAAGATGCAGGCTTTGAGGTGCTTTACGATGACCGGCCGTCCGGTGCGGGCGTGAAATTCAAAGATGCCGATCTGATAGGCATCCCCTGGCGTGTGACCGTGGGCGCACGCGGTTTGAAAGAAGGGGCGGTGGAAGTGAAGCGGCGCGATCAGGAGGAACGGCATCTGGTCCCGCTGGCCGATCTTCAGCGTTTTCTTCTGGAACAACCGGAATAAGATCCATACGGGACTGAGGCGGCGCGGGTAATGATTGCAGCCGGCTGATCTCTATAAACATCTAATTTGCTATGGCAGAAACAAAATTTGGAACGTTTGAAGAGCTGATGGCGATCACTGTCCCGGAGATGCGGCCGATCGCGGCGCGATTACGCGCAATCGTGCGCGAGGTCGATCCGGACACTGTCGAGGTGGTGCGCCTGGGCGACCGGGCTGCCACCTTTGGTGTGGGGCCAAAGAAGATGAGCGAAGGCTACGCCTATGTCCTGCCGCACAAGCAGTGGGTGAACCTGGGATTTTATCGAGGGGTCGACCTGCCCGACCCATCGGGCTTGATGGAAGGGACTGGCAAGAACCTGCGACACGTGAAGGTACGTTCAGTGGCAGATGCGGAACGGCCGGAAGTGCGCGCACTCATCGCGGAGGCCCTGGCGGAGCGTAAAACGAGTACCACAAAGTAGTCTGCAAACGCTTGTGCCAATTCCTAACATCAAGGCTGCTTCTCAAACAGGTTGAACAATTCATATACAAGCGCAATCGAGAGCAATCCAGTGTACAGCAGGATGCCCCATGACGCTTGAATTGGACCGGAAAATGCCGGCATGCCAAACAGGACGGCCGTTATAAGCAAACAAAGCGCCAGAATCAGCAGCGCCAAATGAAACCACCGGAAACGGCCCTGGTCTTCCCGTAAGGTCAAAATCAAGTTACTGAGAATAGGCAGAAATAAGAAGAGCAGACCCAGGGCAAAAAGAAACTCACGCAGGGTCTTTAAGAAAGGGGTCTCGCCTGTCACGAGTCTCAGACTTACAGCGCCGAGACCGCCGGCCATCATGGAAAATATCTTGAACCCGGACAGCGGTATGCCACAAAAATCGCCGTATAGGCGAACGGCGCAGGCATATTCCGCGGGTACATTGATTTTGTCATAGGTCCAGGGCCCCGCAACAGCAAGCAGCAGCAGAAAGATAAGGCCGGCGCGCCATGTTCGTTTGCTGCTGCTTTTCCTGCACATCTTTACACCATCCGTTCAAATTATATCATTGCGGCGCAAGTTGAGATGCGGGGAATAAGTCATCTACTGTTGTGCCTGCTGGAGAAAGGCGCTTAACTCCCGCAGATCAGCCAGTCGCGTACAGCCCTCGGCCCTGGTGACGGTGGAAAACTCACCTTCAATACCCAGGAAGGGGACGCCCGCCGCCTGGGCCATAAGACAGTCTTCACGCGCGTCACCGACAAAAAGCGCCTGCCACGGCCGTAACTGAAGCTGCTCCAGCGCGATCTGCAGTCCCTCAGGATCAGGCTTTGGCCTGGTGATGTCATCGCCGGTCACGATTACTTTGAAAAAGTCGCGGATACCCGTGGTATTCAGGTCACGCATGACGCGTTCCCTGGAACCGGACGTAACCAGGCCAAGGACATAGCTTTCGCTCAGCGCTTCGAGCAACGGCCGTGCAGCGGGAAAGAGCGCTGGCTTGTGCTTTTTCACTTCTGCCAGCCAAATTTCATCGGCCTCGCCATACTTCTCTTCCGGTATGCCCAACGCCGCATACATGGCAAACCAATTGGGCGAATAGGTCTCCATGTAGCGCTCTGGCGTGATTTCCATGTCGAAGTGTGCCAACGTAACTTCATAAGCGTGGTAGTGGGCGGGAAAGGAATCGAGCAGGGTTCCATCGAAATCAAACAGGATGGATTTGTAAAGTTGTTCTTTAGATGCCATAGCCGGGAGTCCAACAAATGAATTCGCTAAAAAAGTCAAAAACGGGTGGCTTGCTTAAGGCACAGGAAAAAAAAGAGGTGCAGGGCTGGATAACAGCAGCCTGCACCTCAATAAAACAGGTTACTTCCACTTACCAACTAGAGCAAATCAGCAACCGTATCTCGTTCTTTACGCAGTTCGTTCAGGGTCGCCTGGATTTTTTCCTGGGCAAAGTCACTCAGTGGTAAATTCTGAACCACTTCGTAGCTGCCCTGTCCGTCGTTTACCAGTGGGAAGGAGAAAATCAATCCTTCGTCAATGCCGTAGCTGCCATCGGAGGCAACGGCCGCGGAGAACCAGTTGCCCTCTTCCGTTTTATCCGAGAAGCTGCGCACCTGGTCTACAATGGCATTACCGGCAGACATGGCCGATGATTTGCCACGCGCCTGAATAATGGCCGCGCCGCGTTTCTGCACCGTGGTAATAAAATCGCCGCGCAGCCAGTCATGATCAGATATCACGTCAAAGGCGGGCTGCCCGTTAATTCTGGCGTTCTCGGCGTCCGGATACTGGGTCGCGCTGTGATTGCCCCAGATTGTGACATTGCTCACCTCACCCACAGTCACGCCGGCTTTCCCCGCCAATTGGGCATAGGCGCGGTTTTGATCCAATCTTGTCAGGGCGCTAAAACGTTCTTTAGGAACGTCCGGGGCATTATTCATGGCAATCAGACAATTGGTGTTCGCGGGATTGCCGACAACAACGACATGGACGTCATCGGCCGCTCGCTCGTTGATTGCCCTGCCCTGGCCCACAAAAATGGGGCCGTTTTCGCGGATCAAATCACCGCGTTCCATGCCTTTTCCGCGCGGTTTTGCGCCTACCATAAGTATCCAGTTGGCGCCATCAAAAGCCACCTCCGGATCATCGGTTACGACAACATTTCCCAGACATGGAAAGGCGCTGTCGTCCAGTTCCATGACGACCCCCTCGAGAGCCGGCAGAGCGGGCGTGATCTCGAGCAACTGCAGATCTACTTTCGTATCGGGGCCAAATGCTCGGCCGCGAAGAATACACGGCAGAAGTGCATAACCGATTTGGCCGGCGGCTCCGGTGACAGCAACTTTTACAGTCTTCGACATATTTAACTCTCCTAAAAAATTGGTTTGCAGCAGCCGCTTCGGCGGCTTGACGACTGAAGTCGTTCCCACGAACGGTTTTGGTTCTATGGGGCTGCCTGGAAAAAGCAACCTGATTGTTAATACAAGGCTTAAATGGGTATGCAGTTATTATGCGCCATTTCCAGGCTATGCGCTACCAGTGCTCATGGTATTTCTCTGGCGAAGCGCTTCATAGAGCAGCAGTGCTGTAGACACGGAAAGATTGAGGCTGTCAACCCATCCGGTCATGGGTATACGAGCCTGAATATCGGCGGCGTCCAGCCATTGACGACCCAATCCGGCGGCTTCACTGCCCATGATAATGGCCGTAGGACCGGCGAGATTGACGGCCGTATATACTTGCTGCGCATCCGGCGTCGTGGCTACGGTTGTGATCCCGTTTTCTTGCAGCCAGCGCAGGGCCTGCTCCATTGTGACTGTGACCACAGGTATCGAGAAAAATGCGCCGAGACTGGCACGAATGACGTTAGGGTTGTGAATGTCTGTGCCACCAGGCTCATCGGCGGTAAGCAGCAAGGCGTCGAGACCTGCGGCGTCGGCCGTGCGCAAAATCGCGCCGAGGTTGCCCGGTTTCTCAGCGCCGTCTACCACAGCAACCAGAGGATTGCCGCCCGGAGCAATATCTTGCAGCGTGCGCTTTAGATAAGGGATGACCAGCAGCACGCCTCCGCTGCCCGCGCGGTAGGCCATCTTATCAAATACGGCCGGAGGCACCTGGAAAAGCCTCGTCCGTCCCCCGGCGGCGAGTTCGTAAAGCTGTTGGTCAAGCTCCTGCCGCTCCACGCTGCCGGAAAATTCCGGGCAGATGAAAACTTCATCAGGCACTATGCCGCTCCTGAGGGCCAGCGTCGCTTCACGCACACCTTCGACAACGGTTTGCTGCTGCCGGTCGCGATGGCGGCGATTGCTGAGGCGGACAACGTTTTTGACGCGCGGATTTTGCAGGCTTGTGATAGGCTCAGCGACAGGCATGGATAAATTGTAGTAATCGACCGTAAACAGTCAACAGCAATAAATTAGTAGTTTGATAAAAAAACTTCACACATTCGTAACTGCAACAGGGATGCCGCCAGGATGGCGGCGCTACCAGAGCCAACTTTGAATGTGTTCAGTTATTTGTTGCCGATTACTTTAACAGCGACCGTTTTGAAATGAGGAGGCCCAGGAAGCGGGGACTTGCCCACCGTATTGGACGCGTTCAGCGCCAAGGAAACGGCCGAGCTGGACTATGAGGTCGTTTAGCTCAGCGGCAACAGCATGTGAACGGGGTGCACCCGGCTCTTTGTACACGGCATGGACATGCAGCGTTTTTGTCTTGCGGTCCATCTTAGGGTCGATACGGCCGATCAAGTGATCTCCATACAATACGGGCAGCACATAGTATCCGTATTGGCGCTTGGCCCTGGGGGTGTAAATCTCGGTTCGATAGTAGAAATCGAAGAGGGCCTCGGTGCGTTCGCGATCGGCGATCAGATTGTCAAACGGGGAAAGCAAAACCATGCGCGATGGCCAAGCACTATCACGAACAGCGGCCAGCTCGGTTAGCGAGTCACCGTGGATGAACCAATCTCCCGGCCAGGAATGGCTGTTGGCCTCTATCTGTACGCGCCGGATACGGCCGTCGGCCAGCATCTCTTCAAGCACGTCCGTCAAGCCCGGGTAACGGCCGCGGATGAAATAGTTGCTAATATGCTTTTCGGTGGCCACACCCAGGGCCTTTAATGAGCGAATGGCCGCCTGGCGAACGGCCGATTCGCCTGAGATCGCTTCATGATCTTTCCACTGGGGCATGTGATGCTCGATCAGGCCCCACTGTTTCTTCAGGCCAAATCCGTCCCCCTCGCGGCGGGTCACGGTAATGTCTCCCTGCTCCCATAACAGGCCTAACATCGTGCTGACATTCCTGGTATTGGTCCAGCCTGTTGATTCCCAGGGCACAACCGCGCGGTCCTCAATCTCACTTGCGAAGAGGGGACCGCGCTGTTCGAGCTGGCTAAAGATATATTGGCGAAAGGATTCGTTCGTATCCAGCCAATCACGCACGCGACGTGCCCAGGCGCTTTCACCGCGCGTGAAATCAACCATCTGCAAGTGATGGATGGGAAAATCCTCGACGAGCACAATGGAAGCGGCATGAGCCCAATATTCGAAAAGACGGCGTTCCTGCCACATGAGCCGGTCGAGCAGTTCTGGAGCGCCATCACCCAGGCGGCTCCAGAGAACCAGGAGTGGACTGCGCGCGACGACGTTAATGGGATCGATTTGCACACAACCCAGCCGGCGAAAAACAGCCATCATGGCTTCTTCGTCCGGCTGTTGAGGCACTTTGTTCAGGAGCTGGCTGCTGATCGCCAGGCGCCGCGCTTCTTTCGCTGTGATGGTGATAGGGTCAACAGTCATAATGAAGATTATATAAGAACATATGTTCTTATGCAAAAATAAAAATTGGCCCAATCTTAAAGGATCGGGCCAATGCCCTCGTTACATAGCAGGAATGGGCTCGCCAAGACGGTCGAGGAGGATGACGAATCTGGCAGCGTCCACCCCATCCACACCTAACGGCCGGTCGACGCGATCGTGACAGTCGGAACCACCCGTTTCAATCAGGTCATATTCGGCCGCCCATTGGGAGATCAGGTCACGGTGCTCCTGTACGTGACCGGGGTAGTAGACTTCCAGCCCATCCAGACCGAGAATATCCTCATCGAGAAACTCGGGCATCAACATCTCAACGATTTCCACGTCCGGCAGCACCTCGCGATAGAGGCTCTCGCCCGGGTAGGAGCCGGCGGCCGGATGAGCGAAGACGCGCACAAGCTGCGGGTATTTCTTGAGCAGCGGCGTCAACTGCGCGGGATCGATTCCCGAGGGGACATAGGAGACGCTGTCATTGCCTATCAGCATATTGATCTGTTCTTTATCCAGGCCGTGATTCTCTTTTAGGGCGCCGGCGAAATGGCGGCGGGTCACGTTGGGCGACAGCGCTTCTATTTCTTCGGCCGTCAGATCGCGCTTGAGCAAGGGAGCTTTCCCGTTCGGGCCAAACTCTTCATTGATGGCGGCGACACGCGCACGCACCAGCCCTCCACCGCGTCCCTGGGAGAATATGCCGCCAGCCATCTGGCGGAACACCTCGTCCTGCAGGAGATCGCGGGGGATGTAGAGCAGGTAATGAAGCGTGCCCACAAAGTAGGGACGACGAAAACGCAGCGACACTTCGACGCCGGGAACGATTGTGATGCCTATTTCCTCACCCGCGGCCAGCGCCTCGTCCAGGCCGGCCAGAGTATCGTGGTCAGTGACGCCAAGGGCCGTCAAACCCAATTCACGCGCCCTGTTCACCAGCTCTGTGGGCGTATATTCCCCATCAGAAGCAGTTGTGTGGTTATGTAAATCAGCAATAAAGTAGAGAGTCATTATTCACCTATTTGTCAGGCACCAGGCGTGTTCTTTCAAGCTATCGATGAGCTCGTGCAAAAGCCTGGCGCCGGTATAAACGCAAACGATAGCTTAGCGCGCAAAGGTGTCAAAGAATCTTACGATGATTTTAGCAAGTTGATGCCTGGCGCGGCAGGGCCCGTGCTGAGCTTGTCAAAGCAATGCCGCGGCTACGAAACGGATCTGGCTTCACCCATCAACGAAATGTCGTAACCGGGCAGGGCTTCGACCGCACTTTGAAAGTCCGGATCGTGCAGCAGATCGAGCAGCGGACGCAGCAGGTCGCTTTCATAGAACTCGGTTGGGATGACCAGTTCATACTGCTCGGTAGCCAGGGGCACAAAGTCAAGGTCAAGCGCTTCGGCGGCGGCGCGAATGCCCAGCCCGGCATTGGCGGCGCCGGAAGCGACGGCCGCAGAGACAGCAAGGTGGGTATATTCTTCACGCTCATAACCGGAGACCCGGGAGGAATCGATGCCACGGCGATCGAGTTCATAATCGAGCAGCACGCGCGTTCCCGCGCCGCGCTGGCGGTTAATAAACTGCAAATCGGGATGCACCACGTCTTCCCATGCGGAGAGCTGCAGCGGATTGCCTTTGGGGACCATCCAGCCCTGCTGACGGCCGACCAGCTTCACCAGCATAACGTCTCGATCGGGCAAATAGCGGCGAACATAGCTTTCGTTATAAATTCCGGTCTGCGGATCAAGCAAGTGCGAACCGGCCAGGTGCGATTCGCCGCGGCGCAGGGCGACCAGACCACCCATACTGCCTACATTGGCCGACATCAGGCGTAGATCACCGGCTTTTTCGGCCAGGTATTGAGCCAGGACGTCAAGCGTGAGATCGTGACTGCCGATGGTCACAATCGTGCGCTCGATTTCGCGCGGCGTGCGATACAGATGGACATCGACACTGTCTCCCGCATTCCGCCCTTCGCTGAAACGGGGGATGCGCAGGATACCGTCGGCACGCACGAGCGACGTGATGACGCCCGCGCCGCGGCTGATAGGCGTGACCATGATCTTATCCCCGACCTTACCAACAGAAACACGCACGTAATCATCATCTCCTGTGTGCGAAGCAATTTTTCGCGTCAGCGTTCCTTGCAGTACAGGCTGCTCGAACGGGAGCTGCCCCTGCCACATAGCCAGGATAGGTTCGACAAAAATCTCACCGGTGAGTGCGGCACTGACCGGATAGCCGGGAACACCGATAATGGGGACTTCGTGCGATGGAACATCATCCTCTTCATTTGAACCGCCGTCACACGCCAGCATACCGAGGATCACCGGGTGGCCCGGACGAATTGCAATGCCGTGGACAAGGAGCCGGCCAAGTTCAGCGACAATGTGGGCGGTATAGTCTTCGCTTCCGGCCGATGAACCGGCGTTAACCAAAACAAGATCGAAATCGGAAGCGGCCGAACGCACGGCGGCACGAATGTCGGCCAAGTCGTCAGGCACAATTTGCCAGCGTGTCGCTACGCCTCCCCACTCTTCTACCTGCGAAGCGAGGACGATGCTGTTGTACTCGATGATACGGCCGGGAGCGACAGGCGCTATGTCTTCTTCGAGGTCCCGTCCAGCGTCCTCAAGGGATACCAGTTCCGACCCGGTCGGTATGACAGCCACGCGTGGTTGGCGATAGACGGAGACAGTGCTGTGCCCGGAGCCGGCAAGCGCACCCAGATCAACGGGGCGCAGTTTATGATTGGCCGGAAGGACCAGCTCGCTGGCGACCATGTCCTCACCCATGGGGCGCACATGATGCCAGGGAGGAACGGCAGCGCGGATTTCGATGCCCTGCGCACCATTTTGCAGCGTGACCGGTGGGGCATGTTCAATCATGATCACGGCGTTAGCCCACGCAGGAAGAGCATGGCCGGTATTCACCGCCAGAGCGGGACGCGGAACCTCATTAACGGGCTGGCCGGCCTCCACCAGGGAAAGGTGCAGGGGCGACGTCTCGGTCGCACCTACTGTATCTACGGCGCGAACCGCATAGCCATCCATGGCGCTGGCATGATAGTGCGGGGAAGAAACAAGGGCAAAAACGGCTTTCGCGGTGACACGGCCGTTGGCCTGCGATACGGGAATCTCTTCGGCAGGCAGCGGTCCCCACAGACCGGCTTCTTGCAGTGCTTCGCGAAAAACGCGCTGCGCCTCATCTAAGGCGATATCTTCCAGGTAAATATTTCTTTTCATCAGTGGGATCGTACATTGCCAGCAGCCGCGTGGCAAATCGACAATGCCGGGTAAAATTGGCCTGAACAAAGCTGAGAACAGGAGCAACTTTGGAGAACATGATGGACGACGATCTGCTTTGGTGGCAAAAGGGAATTATTTACCAGATATATCCCCGTTCATTCCAGGACAGTGATGGAGATGGCATCGGAGACCTGCCGGGTATCATAAGCCGCCTTGATTACCTGACCGGGCTGGGCATTGATGCGATATGGCTCTCGCCAATTTTTCCCTCGCCTATGGCCGACTTCGGCTATGACGTTGCTGATTACGTAGACATTCACCCCATGTTCGGCTCGATGGCCGACTTCGACCGCCTGCTGGCGGAGGCGCACAAACGCGGAATCAAGATCATTCTCGATTTTGTGCCCAATCACACCTCAAGCGAGCATGAGTGGTTTAAGGAAAGCCGCAGCAGCCGGAACAATGCCAGACGTGACTGGTACATCTGGCGCGATCCCGCCGCGGATGGTGGCCCGCCCAATAACTGGCTGAGTTTCTTTGGGGGACCAGCATGGACTTTTGATGAAACCACCGGTCAATATTACCTGCACCAATTTGTTCGCCAACAACCCGAGCTGAATTACCGCCATCCGGAGGTGCTGCCGGCCATGCTGGATAATATGCGCTTCTGGCTGGAGAAAGGGGTCGATGGTTTTCGCGTGGACGTCATCTGGCTAATGCTCAAAGATGAGGAGCTGCGCGATGAACCGCCTAACCCGGAGTGGGATGGCGTCGACCCATTCGGCAGCCTGATTCATACCTACACGCATAATTTGCCCGGCGTACACGAGCTGATCCGGGAGATGCGCCGTGTCCTGGATGAATACGACGAGCGGATGATGGTCGGCGAGATCTACCTGCCGAATGAAGACCTGATGCTGTATTATGGCCGTAATGGGGACGAGTGCCATATGCCCTACAACTTCCAGCTCATCGATTTGCCATGGCAGGCGGATGTTGTGCGCAAAGCAGTTGATGCTTACGAAGCGGTCCTGCCGCAGGGTGCATGGCCAAACTGGGTGACGGGCAATCACGACCAGCCGCGCGTGGCTACGCGAGTCGGCCGTGACCAGGCACGCATCGCTGCCATGCTTCTGCTGACGCTGCGCGGCACGCCGACAACTTACTATGGTGAAGAAATCGGCATGGAAAACGTGCGCATTCCTCCAGAACTGGTTCAGGATCCGCCGGCGGTCATGCAGCCCGAAATCGCGGACTTAATTGGGCGCGATCCCGAACGCACGCCGATGCAATGGGATGATTCTGAATTTGCCGGCTTTACTTCGGCAAAGGGCGGACCCTGGCTGCCGGTGGCGGAAAATTACCAGGAGATCAATGCAGCGCGACTGAAAGAGGACCCGTTCTCGCTGCTGAATTTATATCGTCTGCTGGCCCATTTGCGCCGCAGCGAAGCAGCGCTCCATGGAGGCAGTTATGCGTCCCTGGACAGCGGCAAGGATGATGTTTTTGCCTACATCAGATGGCATGACGGCGCCGATTCATTCGTTATTGTGCTTAACTTTGGCAAGGAACATCGCGAGATCGATCTGGGCGAGCAGGTGAGCGGCAGGGCAACGATTGCTATTTCCAGTTTTATGGATCGCGCCGGTAGAATAGAGCTGTCCTCGTTTAACCTGGCGCCGAATGAAGGGCTTGTGCTGCGCTTAATCGAATGAATGGCCAGAAGTCTCCGGCTTACTTGTGGTACGGTTCTCCGCGCAGGATTGTAAAAGCGCGATAGAGCTGCTCCAAGAATACAATACGTGCCAGTTCGTGGGGGAATGTAAGGCGCGAGAGGGAAAGGGAGTCTTGAGCAGCAGACGTCACTTCAGGCGCGAAACCCAACGGCCCGCCAATAAGAAAAGCCAAGTGCCTCTGGCTTTCGATCTGGCGCTTCAAGTAGCGGGCAAACTGGTTACTGCTCATTTCGCGGCCATCCGGGGACAGCAGAATCCGCTGCCGCGCCTTCTGCGACGCCTTTAGCAAGGCTTCTGCTTCTCTTTCCATAGCCACGGAATCGGGAAAACCGCGGCCGACAGAATCTTTTACCTCACTTACGGATATCGAGGTGTAGCGCTTCAGGCGATTCACGTAATCATCCTGGGCAGACTGCCATTCAGAACGTTTGACACGGCCGACGGCGGCGACGGTAATCTGGCCGATTTTGCCGCTGCTCATGCTGCCACCCCATCGGCAATCAGTTCAATTTGCACAATAGCTCATTTCTGGCC
Source organism: Promineifilaceae bacterium (SeqCode) (assembly GCA_046259725.1). GTDB lineage: Bacteria > Chloroflexota > Anaerolineae > Promineifilales > Promineifilaceae > JAACFF01. The sequence continues at coordinate 35,026 of JBJYWZ010000396.1, forward strand.
CATTCGGCGGGCAGATAGAGAGGCGCCAATGCCAGGGCGCGATTGAAGTAGGTTAGGGCCAGGTAGAGATCGCCGAGATGTGCGTAGACGCGGCCCAGGTTTGTATAGGCGAATTCAGGGGTTTCATAGCGCCGCGCTGTCGTCGCTTCTTCGAGCCAGGGAATGGCGTCTTCCCAGCGGCCCTGTTCGATCAGATAGGCGCCCATATCATTGTAAGGATTTCCCAACCCGGGATCGAGCTCGATAGCCTTCTTGCACATGGCCCTGGCCTCGTCATAAAGGCTGATCATGCCGTATGCCCATCCCAGCAAGGTATACGCTTCGGCCGTCGGATATGCGGCAATTGACTTCTCATAGAAGATGATGGCATCGGCCACTTCGCCGTTCATCTGGTGTTCGTGACCACGGCGCCTCAGGGATTCCGCTTCCTGCCTGAGTGCTTCCTCGTCTTTCACTTATTTGTTCCTGCATTCCAGCCGGACAGCACGCGCGGTAGTTCGTCGAGGCTGTGAATCGTCGCATCGGGCTGCACGCCATCAGGTTCTGCGAAGCGGTCGGAGGAGCGGAAATAGATGGTATGCATACCGGCATTGCGGCCACCAACTACGTCATGCTCCGGGGAGTCTCCTACAAATACAGCGTTTTCCGGCGCCGCTCCAAGTTTTTCCAGCAAGAAAAGATAGGGGGCGGCGTTTGGCTTCCACATACCCAGATCGGCGGAAAAGAGCATTGCGTCAAAATAGGGGTCGAGGTTGAAGCGCTGCAGGTCGGCCTGGTGAATGGAGCCTTCGAACATGGTATTGGATAAAAGCGCGATTTTATAGCCCTGCTCTCTAAGATCGATCAATACGTCGCGCGCGCCTTCGATCATCTGCGCATGAACGCATATGGTCTCCTGGTAAAGCTGCGCCGCTTCGGCGATCCATTCCTTGGAGACGCCGGTGACGCCACAGGCTTGCAGTAGCTCGGATAAAAAATCTACCAGGCGCAGATTACGTTTGCCCTCCGTCGCCGCCTGCCAGCGACCCGGAAGATGGGCAAAAGCACTGTCCCTGAAGTCGCTAAAAGGAGGCAGGGAAACATGCTTACTCTTGAGAAAACGGTAGGCAGCCTCTAATCCCGGCGTCTCCAGTTCAGGCCAGACCTTAAAGGGACCGGCATATTCGATGAGCGTGCCGCCGAGATCGAAGACAACGGCCGATATATTGGCAGCTGCAACTGGACGATTCATTCGCTATTATGCTCCACTAATTTGGCAACTGTAACGCCCGCACCGCCTTCTCCATCTTTGCCCTCTTCCCAGGAGCGCACGTGATTGTTGGCGGACAGTGCGTCACGCACGGCTTCGCGCAGTGTTCCGGTGCCCTTGCCGTGAATAATGCGCACCCAGGGCATCTGGGCCAGGAAAGCGGAATCCAGGTAACGATCCAGTTCCTCCAACCCATCTTCGACGCGGCGGCCACGGATATCCAGTTCCAGCCCCGGTGTCGAGACTCTGGCCAGGGCGGCCGATGTGTCCGGCTCCGGTTCGACCTGCCGGCCGCGAAATTCCAGGTCATCGTAGCCCGCACGCAGCTGCATACGACCAATTGCCACCAGGACATCCTTGTTGCCCAGCTCGACGACTTCACCTTTGGTGTCCAACGACTTCACAAGCACCGTATCACCGACCTGCAGCGCGCGCCGCGTCTGCTGCGCTTTTTTCTTAGCACGACTTTCCCCGGCCACCTTAATATGGGGCACGATTGGCGCGACCTGTTCCTCTTCTATCGCTTCCAGCTCTTTACTGACCTTTTTGAGCGCATTGAGGGAGGCGGCATCACGAATGCCACGCCGCGCGCGCCGCAGCTCTTCGCGCAGCTCGGCCAAATCTTCTTCAGCTTGGTCACGCGCCGCTTCCAGGATTCTTGTTCGTTCGTCCTCAATTTCCTTCAATCGTTTCTCGAGCCGGTCGCGCGTATTTTCGGCGTCGCGCAGGGCAAGGCGGGTACCCGCCTGTTCGCTCTCCATCTTCTCACGCAAGGCGTAGATAGAGTCCAGCATATCCTCAGCCTCGTGACTATCCGCTCCAATCAGGCGCATGGCATCGTCCAGAACGGTATCATCCAGACCAAGACGCCGGGCAATAGCGAAGGCGTTTGATCGCCCCGGAAGTCCGATGGTCATCTCGTAGGTAGGAGACAACGTTTCCAGATCGAACAGCAGCGAAGCGTTCGTCGCTCCGGGCATCTGGCTGGCATATATCTTTAATTCCGGGTAATGTGTGGCTACAAAGGTCGTGGCCCCTTTGTCACGCAGGTAGCTGACGGTGGCCTGGGCCAGTGCAGCACCTTCTGCGGGGTCCGTGCCCGATCCCAATTCATCCAGCAGCACAAGTGAGCGATCGCTCACGTGCATCAAGATGTGCACGATATTGGTCATATGGGAGGAGAACGTTGAAAGGCTTTGTTCTATCGACTGCTCATCTCCAATATCGGCAAAGACATCGTCAAAAATGGTAAGCCTGGCCTCGATTGCAGGCACTTGCAGGCCGGATTGGGCCATCAGAACCATCAGGCCGAGGGTTTTCAGGCTGACGGTCTTACCACCTGTGTTTGGTCCGGTAATAAGCACGGTAAAGATATCATCACCGAGAGTAAGGTCCGTGGGCACCACTTCCGCGGGATCCAGCAGCGGGTGCCGCGCCCCCTTGATCCAGATTGTGGAGCCGGGATGCAGATTACGCGGCGGAGGCGTCCATTTCGCGCGCTCATTGGCATGTTTTGGCGGCTTGGGCGGCGGAAAGGATCGCCAGTTTACAAATGCTGGTTCAACGGAGTCTGTGGCCGAGGCGTAGTTGGCCCTGGCAAATATGAGATCCAGCTCGGCCATGCGCTCAACGACACGTTTAATTGATTCTCCCTGCTCGCCAACAAGCGCCGATAGCTCGCGCAAGATGCGATTGAGTTCGTCCTGTTCGCGCAGGTGCAGTTCGCGATATTCATTGTTGAGCTCGACCGTATTCATGGGCTCGATCCAGAGCGTAGCCCCGCTGCCGGAGTGGTCGTGCACGATTCCTTTCACACGCCCCTTGGCGTCGGCACGCAACGGTACGACGTAACGGCCGGCGCGCATGGTTATGATCGGCTCCTGCAGGTATTGGCTCATACTACTGTTGAGCAATCGCTGCAGCTTGTCCTGGATGCGACTATAGACTACTTGCTGTTCCTGCCTGATTTTTGACAATTTGGGGCTGGCACTGTCCAGCACTTCTCCGCGCTCGTCGATTGTGCGGCTAATGGCGGATACGATACCGGGGCACTCTTCAATTAAGACGGCAATATCTGCCAGGTGAGGCGCTTCATCTTCCAATTTTACAAGCTGGCGACGCAAGTCGCGCGCGCCGACGATGGTCGCTTGAATAGCCTGAAAATCTTCAGCTCGCAGGACAAAGCCGCGCTCAGCATTCTCGGCGGAACGGCGTACGTCGCGCACACCGCCAATGGTTATATTGGTATGCGTTTCAAAGAGAGCGATCGCTTCCCGCGTTTCAGCCTGCCAGCGACGGGCTTCATCCAGGTTATTGGTCGGAGACAGATTACGCGCTAATTCTTCCCCGGCGCTGAAGCTGGTATAGCGGGCCAGTCTCTCCTTGACTTTATGAAATTCCAGTGTTCTCAGCGATTTTTCGTCCATTGGATTTGCACGCCCGCCATCTGAGCAGGAATCAGTGGTGTACAGGTCGCGGGCGACGCTTTAGTATAGCGGAATTTAAGTGAGCGTGAAGAGCAGGCTGAACCAGCTTGGACCGTCTTCTCATTTAAGCTAAAATGCGCCGACACCCTGAATCAGG